>JAEZCD010000352.1 GCA_023430145.1 Pseudomonadota bacterium | reverse complement strand
CGACGCCGCCGCCGGTGCCGGTCAGCAGCACGAACGGGAAATCAGACCATGGAGGCTGCGATTCGATCCACCGCACGAGCGCCGTGAGGTCTTCGTTCCGAATGGCTTCCTCTGTCAGGATCGCGGCGCCCCCGCCGGCGGCGATTCCCGCGGTGAGCCCCCGCAGGTCGCTGCATATGTCCGCGGTCAGTCCCGCCTCTTCGAGGATCCAGGCCGCGATCTGCGCGTCTCGTCCTCGCGGCGCGAGAATGAGGGCCCTTTGCGAGCTTTCGGTCGGAGTCGTAGTCAAGAGCCCGCACCGGAGACGCGCGGGATGCTTTCTCCGACGTATTCGGGTACGCCGCGCAGGACGCCGTGAAATTCCTCGAGCACAGGACCGATGCTGATGCCTGCGCCACCGATCTTGAATTCACGAATACTTGTTTCGTGCGGGCCGGTGCGCTTCTTCAGAATAGAGATCGCCCGGTGTACTCGCCCAAATGCCTCGAAGTAGCGGAGAAGCACGACCGTATCAGCAAGATACGTCACGTCGACGGGAGCCCTCATCTCGCCGACCAGACCGTGCTGGGCGACGGTGAGGAACGTCGCCGCACCGACGCGATTCAAATACTGGAGCAGTTCGTGCATATGCAGCACGAGATGCTGCTCCTGCGGCATCGCGTTCTGGTAGCCGTTCAGGCTGTCGATGACCACCGTCCGTATGTTGTCGCGGTCGACAGCCTTACGTACGTTGTGGGCGAACTCGCCAGGCGAGATCTCCGCGGCGTCCATCTGTGCAATATGGAGCTTGCCGCTGTCGCGCATCGCCTCGAGGTCGATGCCGATCGCCTTCGTTCGGGCGAAAAGCAATCCGAGCTCTTCGTCGAATGCAAAGATGGCCGCCTGCTCGCCGCGCTCAACGGCCGCCGCCACGAACTGGAACACCAGAATGGACTTCCCCGTTCCAGCGGGGCCGATTACCAGCGTGCTGGAGCCGCTCTCGACGCCGCCCCCCAAGAGACCATCGAGCTCGGGGATGTTGGTGCTGTGCACCGTCGACTTTTTTGGTGCGCGATATTCCGAGGCCACCAGCCGAGGAAAAACCTGCACGCCACCCTTGTGAATGGCGAAGTCGTGATACCCACCGCGGTAGTGCTGACCCCGATACTTGGAGATGCGCAGGCGCCGCCGTTCGCCGCCGTAATCGGGGGTGAGCTCCTCGAGCCGAATGACGCCGTGGGCTACGCTGTGTACGGTCTTGTCCTGAACCTCGGCAGTCATGTCGTCGAGCAGGAGCACCGTCACGTCCCGCTGAGCGAAGTAATGTTTCAAAACAAGTATCTGCCGACGGTAGCGCAGCGAACTCTGTGCCAGAAGACGTACCTCAGACAGGCTGTCGAGGACAACCCGCCGAGGAGCGGTTCGTTCGACTGTCTTGAGAATGCGGGTCGTCGTCTCCCCGAGCTCGAGGTCGGATGAGTACAACAAGCTCTGCTGCTGACGTTCGTCGAGCAGGTTCTCGGGCGGTACCAACTCGAACACCTCAAGAGCCTCGGGAATCGTCCAGCCGTGGGACGCGGCAGCTTCGCGTAGTTCCTCCTCGGTCTCTGACAGAGTTATGTAGAGGCCGCGCTCACCGACGGCAGCGCCCTGCAGCAGGAACTGCATGGCCAAGGTGGTCTTGCCGGAACCCGGCACGCCCTCGACGAGGTAGAGCCGGTTACGGGCGAGACCACCGGCAAGAACCTCGTCGAGGCCACTGACGCCGAATAGCGCCTTCGGCGCCTCCGCAGGTGCCACTGAGCGGCCCTCCTATCACAACGGAGCAGTACCTGTTGCGAACGGCCGAGCAGGCGGCGGGTTCCGCCCGCGAAGGGATCGGCTCCCGGAGGAGGGGCCGAACGGTGCCGTCCCGCTTCTGTCGATCCAGAGCCCGCCTTCGCGCTCAGCGCCGGGCGAGATCGACACATTGCAGGACGCCCCCGATCGGCGCGAGGATAGAGTCCTTGACACGCGGTCGAGGAGAGCTGCCGGCCTCCATCGAGAACTCCGTCGCGCAGCCGCACGAGAGGCTCCGGAGAGTGTCGACATCCTTCAAGATGATGCGCCCTCGAACGGACCGTATCGCCTGAGCACCCTCGAGGGTGTGCAATGCCTCGGTCACGCCGGCACGTCGCACCCCGAGCGCGCACGCCAGCGACTGGTGCGTTATCTCGAGGTCCCTCTGCCCCGCCTTCGCATGGCAGGTGAGGATCCAGCGGGCGAGACGTTGCGAGATCGTATGCTTTGCCGCGCAGGCGGCGGCCTGCGAGACCTGTCGGATGAAGACGCTGGCGAATCCGAGGACTACGGCACGCAGGTCCGAATGCTCCGCGAGCAGGTGCAGGAAATCAGCTCGAGCTACCCTGATCGCCGTGCCCGCGACGCATACGCGCCAGACGACAGGAGTCACCGAGGTTCCAAGCGCCAGAACCGCGCCGACCATCCCCTCGGTTCCGATCAGCGCCACCTCCAACTCCGCGCCATCGCACAGGTGGTGGGAAGCCGAAACGACGCCATGATCGATGAACCAAACGGAGTCGATCGTTTGATTGGCGCTGAACAGCACCGCCCCGCGCTCCAGCTCGACACTCACCCCGCAAGCTTTCACCGATGCTCGCGTCGGAGGGAGGAGGGACCACAAAAGCCTATTAGACGTCTCTATCCCGACGACCGTGCCCATCTTCGCCCTTCCGCTGTATCGCCTGCTCGCAGGCCGGCATCCCGGACATTGGCCGGGTCGAGCGGCCTTTCGGGGCCGCTTTTTGCGATATCGCTTCGATGCTGCGTCGGAATATCGGGGACCGGGCCGAACCGGCTTCCGGCACGCTGCTGCCGCTACCTGCTCTTCCGAGTCGAGCGCAGCACATCTAACTCAGGCGCGAGTATGGACTGCGGGCCACTTTTGTCCGCGCAAGACAACGTGCCGGGCCTAGAAGGGTTCCATCAAGAAGGGTTCCATCGGTACGATAGCGCGCTGTCCGCTGCATTAACGGAAGACAGCGCAACAGGATCGGACCGGCCGCGTTGGGTCGGCAGCATTCCTGTTGGGAGGTGTCGATGTCCCCTATCGCTCGAGTGGAGCCGGTTCACCTCCTTGAAGGTCATGCGCGATGAGAGCCCTCACCTGGCACGGCAAGGGCGACATCCGCTGTGAGACGGTACCCGACCCGGTAATCGAGCACCCGCGCGACGCCGTCGTGAAGGTGACATGTTGCGCCATTTGCGGCTCCGACCTGCATCTCTACGGCGGCTTCGTGCCCGGCATGCAGAGCGGCGACATCATGGGCCACGAGTTCATGGGGGAGGTCGTCGAGGTCGGCGCCGAGAACAAGAAGCTCAAGGTCGGCGATCGCGTCGTAGTCCCTTTCACGATCATTTGTGGCGAGTGCGACCAGTGCCGGCGGGGCTACTACTCCGTCTGCGAGCGCACAAATCCGAACAAGGACGCGGCGGCGAAAGTCTTCGGCCATACGACGGCCGGCCTGTTCGGCTACACGCACCTGACCGGCGGCTATCCCGGCGGCCAGGCGGAGTACGTGCGAGTCCCTTATGCGGACGTGGCGCCGGTGAAGATCCCGAACGGGCTCACCGACGAGCAGGTCCTGTTCCTCGGCGACATCTTCCCAACCGGCTGGCAGGCAGCCGTCGCCTGCGACATCCAGCCGACCGACACCGTCGCCGTCTGGGGTGCCGGGCCGGTCGGCCAGTTCTGCATCCGCAGCGCGGTAATGCTCGGCGCCCGCCAGGTAATCGCCATCGACAATGTGCCCGAGCGGCTGGCGATGGCCGAGGCGGGCGGCGCGATCACCATCAATTATGACGACGAGAGCGTTCTCGAGCGGCTCGACGACCTCACCGAGGGCAAGGGGCCGGAGAAGTGCATCGACGCGGTCGGCCTCGAAGCCGACCCGACGCGCTCGATCGACTCCATGTACGACCGCGTCAAGCAGGCCGTCATGCTGGAGAGCGATCGCCCGCATGTGCTGCGCGAGATCTTCTACGTCTGCCGGCCGGCCGGCATCGTCTCGATCCCCGGCGTCTATGGCGGGCTCGTCGACAAGATCCCGATGGGTGCCGTGATGAACAAGGGCCTGACGATCCGCACCGGCCAGACGCATGTGAACCGCTGGACGGACGATCTGCTGCGGCGCATCGAGGAAGGACAGATCGACCCGTCCTTCGTCATCACCCACACCGTATCGATGGAGCAGGCTCCGGCGATGTACGAGACGTTCCGCAACAAGGAGGACGGCTGCATCAAAGTCGTGGTCAAGCCGTGACGTCGCGGCGGAACAGGCGCGTCGGCGCGGAGCTTGCGCGTGTCCTCGGCTGGTTCAGCATCGGCCTCGGCGCCGTCGAGGTGCTCGCGCCGCGAGCGATCACCCGTCCGCTCGGGATGCGCGGTCGCGAGGGCCTGGTCCAGGCTTACGGCATGCGCGAGATCGTCACCGGAGTCGGCCTGCTTTCGGCATCCAACCCGGTGCCTTGGCTCTGGGGACGGGTGGCGGGCGATGCGCTGGATATGGCCACGGTCGCCCCGGCGGCTTTGTCGAGCCGGAACCCGCGCCGCGAGGATGCGGGGCTCGCTCTCGCCGCCATCGCCGGCATCGCCCTGCTCGACGGGTTGTGCGCGTTGGCCCTTTCGGCCGAGCCCGATCCGCGAGAGCGGCCGCCCTTGCCGCGGCGGCGCCCGCTCTCCCATTTCCGCCGCTCCGGCTGGCGCCTGCCGGCATCGGCGATGCGGGGTGCAGCGCGCGACTTCGTGGTGCCCGAGGATTTTCGCCAGCCGGAGGCGCTGCGCCCCTACCCTCCTGGCCGGCCGTCGATTCGGGCCGCCTGAGCGCCGCCCGCTACGACGACTTGCCCGAGCCGGGCTCCGCCATATTTCGATGACGCTCGGCGAGCACGCCCGCCGGCGTGACGTTCGCGAGCGTCGTCTGCAGCTTGTTCCGCCAGCCCGTGACGATGTCGCCGTCGCCGCGCATCATCGCCTGAAAGCCCGCCTCCGCGACGTCCGCGGGATCGTCCTTCTCGGCGGCGCCGATCTTGGTGTCGCGCATGCCGGCGCGGTCAAAGAACTCCGTCTCTGTAGCCCCCGGCATCAGGCACGTCACAGTGACGCCGCTGTCCTTCAGCTCGTTGCGGAGCGCGAAGGTGAAGGAGTCGATGAAGGCCTTGCTGCCGTTGTAGACGGCCTGGAATGTGCCCGGGATGAAGCCGGCGATCGAGCCGGTGATCAGGATCCGTCCCTCGCCCCGCGCGCGCATCTCCCGGCCGATCTTCTGGACGAGATAGAGGGTGCCGGTGATGTTGGTGTCGACGATCTTGCGCACGCGGTCGAACGGCTGATCGAGGAAGCCACCGCCCAGTCCCTGGCCGGCGTTGGCGAGAAGGGCTGCGACCGGGCGGCCGCCGATGGCGTCGTAGAGCGCATCGACGCCCTCGGTGGTGGCAAGGTCGGCCTCGACCGGCGTGACGGCGGCGCCGAGCCGGCGGAATGCGTCGGTCGCGTCGGCGATCTTCGGCTCGTTGGCGGCGATGGCGAGGTCGAAGCCGTTTCGCGCGCAGACCTTGGCGAGCTCGTAGCCGATGCCGGAGGAGGCGCCCGTCACGACGGCGAGCAGTCTGGTGGATGTCATGAATGGATACCTTCGTGGGGAGTGCGGCTACGGACGCAACGCCGGACGGCGACTTCGTGCCCCCACGGCCAGCAGCTCTGTGCGAATGCGGACATTCGACACGGCATTCGCGGTGGTGTGGCAGGGTGCGACGATGACAGCGGAGCAGCGTTCACCGGTGGTCCCTCCGCCCGAGCCGAAGGGTCTGAACCGGGCGCTCGAGCGCAACATCCGGGCGCTCAAGGCGCGCGAGAAGGAGGAGGAACGGCGCGCGACGTTCGACGAGCGCGTTGCGGCGGCGATCACCGCCTTTGCCGGCAGCATGCCGTTCGTCTATCTACACCTCGCCGCTTTCGGCTCCTGGATCATCGCCAATCTCGGCTGGATCCCGGGCGTGCCGGTCTGGGACCCGACCTTCGTCGTGCTCGGCATGATCGCCTCGGTAGAGGCGATCTTTCTCTCTACTTTCGTACTCATCAGCCAGAACCGGATGGCGGCGATCGCCGACCGGCGCGCCGACCTCGACCTGCAGATCAACCTGCTCGCCGAGCACGAGCTGACGAAGGTCGTCACCCTCGTCTCCGCCCTCGCCGACAAGGCCGGCCTCGAGGCGCCCGTCGATCCGCATGAGCTCGCCGAGCTCGAGCGGGACGTCGCGCCCGAGGCGGTGCTCGACGAGATCGAGGCCGCGTCCGAGGAGCAGCGCACGTGATGGTGCCGCTTCAGCGGCCGTATATTCGATCCAGTACCGCGGCAACGTGCACGAGGTGTTCCGCCGACGGATCGAACCTGTCCCCGCCCGCGAGCCGCGCTGCCCAGTCGACTGCGGCGCGCCCGCCCCAGTCGTCCGGCGGGGTGACGAGAGCCTCCTGCGAAGTACCGCGCAGTCGCACGGCGGTGAAATCGTAGAACGAGCCGTCGAGGTTTCGCATGCTCGCGCCGCCGCACGGACCGTAGAAGGTCGCCGAGATATCCGCATCGCGGCCGGCGTGCAGGCGCCATGAGCAGGCGATCCGAACCATGGCGCCGGTCTCGAGCCGCAGCGTGGCGGTGGCAAAATCCTCCGCGCGCCCGCCGGGGATCGTGAGCTGCGCACCGCCGCAGAAGAGGTCGCTCTCGACGCCGGCGACGCTCGGAAAGTCGAGGCACCAGAGGGCGAGATCGACGAGGTGCACGCCGAGGTCCATGACGCAGCCGCCGCCGGCCTCAGCGGGATCGTAGAACCAGGCCTTGTCCGGCCCGTAGGCGTTGTGGAAGACGAGATCGGCAGCGAAGACCGGGCCGAGGTCGCCGCGTTCGACGAGCGCCTTGATGGCCGCCATCGCAGTGGTGAACCGGTACGAGAGATCGACCGCCAGCAGCCGGTCGGCGCGCCTCGCCGCCTCGACGACGGCCGCCGCCTCCGCCGCCGTTCGCCCGAGCGGTTTTTGGCAGAACACCGCGAGGCCGGCCTCGAGCGCACGGATCGCCTGGGCCGCATGCTGCGCGCTCGGGGTGGCGATGACGATGCCGTCGAGACCGAGCCGGAGCAGCTCCTCGAGGTCCGCCGCCGCGATCGCGCCCGGTGCCTCCGCGAGGGCCGCCTGGCGGCATTCCGCCGAAGGATCGACTATGCCCACCGCCTCGGCCCTCCCCGAGTGAAGGAGCGCCCGCATCCGATGCCGGCCGATCCAGCCGACGCCGAGAAAGCCGAGGCGGAGCGGCTTGCGGGCCGCCGAGCGCGGCAGACGCCGGATCGGCGTCGCAGCGGCCGTCATCACGGTACCACCAGCGCCTTCATGAAACCGTCCGGCCTGTCGCGGGTGGCGTTGAGCGCCTCGGCGAGCCGCTCGAGCGGGAACACGTGCGTGTAGAGCGGCGCCGGGTCGACGCGGCCGTCCTCGATGGCGGCGACCGCGCGCCGAATGCCGTCGGCATAGACCGCGGGATCGCGCTCGTGCGCGTTGACGACGTCGAGCCCGCGCCAGTTCCAGAGCTGCATGTTCACCTGGCGCTGCCCGTCCTGGTGATAGCCGGCGATCACCAGCCGGCCGCGCTCGGCGCAGAGCGCGCCGGCGAGATCGAGGGGCCGCTGCTTGCCGACCGCCTCGATCACCCGCTCGCAGAGCCTGCCTCCGGTCAGCCCCTCCACTTCGCTGACGATCGCCGCGTCGTCCTGCATCGGCAGGGTCTCGGCGGCGCCCATGCGGCGGGCGACCTCGAGCGCGAACGGCCGGCGCGAGACGGCGAGGACCCGCGCGCCGGCGTCGCTCGCGAGCCGGGTCAGGACCGCGCCGAGAAAGCCGATGCCGACGATCGCCACGGTCTGCCCGGGCTCGATGGCGGATCGGCGGAAGATGTTCATCGCGCAGCCGAGCGGCTCGCCCGGCACGGGGACGTCGTCGAGACTTGCCGGAAGCGGAACGACGGCGTCGGCGCGGCAGATGTCGTATTCCGCGTAGGCGCGGTTCGACAGGAGGGCGACGCGGCGGCCGAGGAGGTCCGCGTCGCCCCCCTCCCCCACCTCGTCTACCTTGCCCCAGCCCTCGTGCCCGAGCCCGCCCGGCTCGGTCGGGAAGCGCATCCAGGCCGGACCGGACCAGGGCACGAGATTCGACGCGCAGACGCCACAGCCCTCGAGCCGCACGCGGACCTCGCCCGGCCCCGGCCGCGGCCGCGCGACCTCCTCGATGGTGACGCGACCCGGCGCCGTGACGACGGCCGCTCGCATCGTTGCGACGTCGGCCGTCCGCTCCAGCTCAACGAGCGACATCAGGCCACCTTCGCCGCGGGCTCGGCTCGCCGCGCCGCGATCGCGCCGCCTTCGGCACGGAACCACGCAACGGTCGCCCGCAGGCCCTCGACGAGCGAGGTGCGCGGCTTCCAGCCGAGCAGGCGCTGCGCCTTGGTGATGTCCGGCCGCCGCCGCCGCGGATCGTCGACCGGCAGCGGCCGGAAGACCACGTTCGCCTGCGAGCCGGTGATGGCGAGAACGAGATCGACCAGCTCGAGGATGGAGCGCTCGACGGGGTTGCCGAGATTGATCGGTCCCGGCTGGGCGCCCTCGTGCTCCATCAGCCTGACGAGCCCCTCGACGAGATCGGCGACGTAGCAGAACGATCGCGTCTGCGAGCCGTCGCCGAACACGGTGATGTCCGTGCCGGCGATCGCCTGGCTGACGATGTTAGAGACGACGCGGCCGTCGCTCGCGGAGAGCCTGGGGCCGTAGGTGTTGAAGATCCTAGCAACCCGCACCCCTGCCCGCCCGAGCCGGTCGTAATCGAAACAGAGCGCCTCCGCGGCGCGTTTGCCCTCGTCGTAGCAGGCGCGCGGGCCGGTGCAGTTCACATGCCCCCAATAGGTCTCCGGCTGCGGATGGAAATCCGGGTCGCCGTAAACCTCGCTCGTCGAGGCCTGAAGGAAGCGGGCGCCGCAGTCAGCGGCAAGGCGGAGAAGCTGCCGGGTACCGACGACGCTCGTCAGCAGCGTGTGCTCCGGATCGATCTGGTAGAGCGGCGGCGAGGCGACGCAGGCAAGATTGTAGATGCGGTCGAACCGCCGGCGCAGAAGCTTGGCGGGCAGCGGGTCGAGGATGTCGGCCTCGACGAGCTCGAACCGGGCCGCACCGATGAGCCGGCGCAGGTTGGCGCGGTCGCCGGTGCGCAGGCTGTCGAGGCAGACGACCTGGGCTCCCCAGTCGACGAGCCGCTCGCAGAGGTGCGAGCCGAGGAAGCCCGCACCCCCCGCCACCAGCACGTCCTGCTGTCGGATATTCCGCATCGAGAGTTTCTCCTCGAGACTAGACGAAAGAAGCTTCAGGTATTGGCGCGAGGGCGCCCAAGAGTCTCTCCAGTTCCTCGGCACGCTGCACCGCGGTATGACTGGTGAGGATCTTTCGGCGACCCGCCGCACCGAGACTGCGGCGCTCGGCCTCCGGCATCGTGCGCAAGGATCGCAGCACCGACTCGTATCCCTCGGCGAGCAGGATCTCGCGATCGGGCGCGAGAAGCTCCTCGAGCCCCTCCCACGCGTCGGAGATGATCGGCGCGCCGCAGGCCGCCGCCTCGAACAGACGCACGCTCGGGCTCCAGCCGGCAGCGATCATATCCGCCCGCGTGACGTTCAGCGTGAAGCGGCTCGCGCTGTAAAAGGCCGGATGCTCGTCCGGCGCGACATGCTCGATCCGCTCCACATTGTCGGGCCAGGCGATGCCGACCGGGTATTGCGGGCCGGCGACGCAGAAGGCGAGATCGGGCGCACGCCGCGCAGCCTCGACGAGCATCCGGTCGAGCGTCGGCTGCCGGTCCGGGCTGTAGGTGCCGAGATAGCTGAGATCCCAGCGGATGGGTGTCTCGACCGGACGATAGGCGTCGGCGTCCACCGAACAATAGAGTGCTTGCGCGCGGCGCGCCCCGTAGCGCTGCTCCAGGAAGTCGAGCGTCGGGCCGCCGGTGAAGGACAGGTACAGATCGTAGCCGGAGATGATCTCCGGCGAGATGTACTCGGCATCGCCGCGTGCGAGACGGCCGAGCGTCACCGGCGTGTCGATGTCGTAGAACGCGACCGCCCCGCGTGCCGTGCGCTGCGCCCAGCGGCCTACCTCGACGCCCTCGGCGACGAAGGAGCCGACGACAACGGCGTCGGCCGCGGCCACCGCCTGGCGCCAGCCCGATCGCAGGTCGTCGAGGTCGCGGTAGAGCTCCAGCCCGCAGAAGCCGGGCCACGGCAGGTCGCGATGCGCGGCGTACCAGGGCACGTCGCGCTCCAGGAACAGGACGTCGTGGCCTCGGGCCGCGAAGGCGCTGAGCAGCGCGCGATATGTGGTGGCGTGGCCGTTGCCCCAGGAGGAGGAGAGGCTGAGGCCGAGGACGACGAGCTTCACGCGACGCTCCTTTCGCGCTTGGCGCCGGCCACGCGGCGCAGCAGCCGGTCGACCTCGACCGCTCGCCCGGCATAGGTGTGCTCGCCGAGCACGCGCCGAAGCGCCGCCTCGCCGATCGACTTTGCGCGCGCCGGCTCGAGCGCCCGAACGTGCTCGGCGACATCCCGGCCGTCGCGCGCCACCAGCACCTCCTCGCCGGGCGTGAGGAAGAGCTCGATCCCCTCCCAGGCATCGGTGATGAGGCAGGCGCCGGCCCCGGCCGCCTCGAAGACGCGCGTCGCCGGGGAGAAGCCGACATCGGCCATCGAATCGCGGGCGACGTTCAGCACCGCGAGCGCCGAGCAGTTGAAGGCGTTGTGGTCCGCGGTGCCGACATGACCGACGCGGCGGACGTTCGGCGGCATCGGCTTGTCGTGCCAGCCGCTGCCGCCGAGCAGCAGCGCGCGATCGGCGAGTTGCGCGGCGGGACGGAGGAAGAACTCCTCGATCCGCGCCTCGCGGTCCGGAAGGCGGTTGGCAAGCAGGCCGAGGTGGCTCGCGAAGCGTTCCTCCGACGGCACAGGGTGATGGGTGGCAGGATCGAGCGCGTTGTAGACCGGCACGCAGCAGCGGGCACCCAGCGCCTCGTAGGCGGCGATCACCGGCGGCCCGCCGCCATAGGTCAAGACGAGGTCGAGCATCGGCAAATGATTCCGGAACGGGTGGTCAGGCGCCTCGCGGATCTCGGCGAGCGTCGCAGGCGCGTCGACATCCCAGAAGATCCGCACCGCGTACGGCGCGGCGGCGGCCATCACGCCCTCGAGCAGGACATCGTCGCACACGCCGACGCCGCTCGCCTTGACGACGACGTCTGCTCGCGACGCGCGGGCGATTGCCTCGCGCACGGCGGCGTCGGTAGTCGGATAGACGACGACCTCGGCCCAATCCGGCGGATCGATGTCGCGGTGTTGCTGCCGATCGAAGGCGTCCGGCTCGAAGAAGGTGATTGCATGGCCATGGCGGGCGAGCGCCGCCAGCATGCCGCGGTAATAGGTGGCGGCGCCGTTCCAGTAGGACGACAAGAGGCTCGAGCCGTAGAACGCGATTCTCATTGGGCTGCCTCGAGCTGCTGGACGGGTGCTGCGCCGGCGATCGCCAAAAGCTCCTCGGCGCGATGAACGCAGGTGTGCCGGGCGCGGATCGTCTCGAGGCCTGCGGCGGCGAGCGCCGCGCGCAATTCGGCGTCCTCGTTCAGGTCGCGGAGAAGCCGCGTCATCTCGCGCCCGTCGCGGGCCATCAGAAAGTCGGTGCCGACGCGGAACAGGCCCTCGGCGTCCGACCAGGGCGCGGAGAGGAGCGGGATGCCGCAAGCGAGTGCCTCGAACACGCGGATGGTCGGAATGCCGGGCAGCGCCTCGGCGTAGAAGCGGCGCGGCACGTGCACGGTCGCCATATTTCGCGCGAAGGCCTCGGGAACCCGCGCATTGGCGACCCAGCCGCGATAGGCGGCGCCATAGCGGGCGAGCAGCTCCAGCGCCTCGGCCGGATAGCGCACCCCGTGCACGTCGAGCCTCAGGCCGGCATCCCGCGCCGGCGCGAGCAGGAACGCCTCGAGCTCGGCCTTACGCTCACCGTCGCCCCAATTGCCGATCCAGACGAGGCCCTCGCGATCGCTCTCGGCCGCCGGCGGGCGGAAGACTGTGGTATCCGCCGCCTCATGCCACACGGACACCGAGCTGCCCCAGCCCCAGCCGCGATAGACCTCCGCCAGCGCCTCGCCGAAGGCGAGCACGCCGTCATAGCCGGACAGGTCGAACGCGCGCATCGCCACGGGATCGCTGACGGCGCGATGATGCGTGTCGTGGAAGAAGAGGCGGAACCTCCCGCCGCGCAGGCGCTCACGCCCGATCGCGGCGACGAGCGCCGGCGAATTCCACTCGTGCACCAGGACGAGGTCGGCTCCATCGACGAGTGCGGCCGGATCACGGCCGTCGTCGATCGGCGCCGCGTGCAGGTCGGGATAGGTCTCTCGGTAGGCGCGAAGACCCGCCTCGCCGTGGTCGCGCAACAGGTTCCGGAGACTCCAGGCGTCCTGCGTCTCGTAGGCCGCGACCTCGTGGCCGGCCCATTGCAGCGCGCGCAGGACGCCGCGCAAAAAGTGCGCGTTGCCGTGATTCCAGCAGGAGCTCAGCGAATGGGTGAAGTAGGCGATCCTCACGCGGCCGCCTCCCGGGGCGGGTGCGCGGACACGGCGAGCATCTCGGCGTAGGCCTCGGCCATTCCCGCCGCCATCCGTTCGACCGAGAACCGCCGCGCCCGCTCGCGCGCGAGATTGCCGAGATAGGCCGCCTCTCGCTCGTTCCGGAGAAGGCATTCGAAAGCGGCGGCGAACTCGTTCGGTCGCCGCGGATCGACGAAGATCGCCGCGCCGCCCCACAGCTCGCGGAAAGTCGGGATTTCCGACAGGACCAGGGCACAGCCGGCCTGCGCCGCCTCGAGCACGCCGAGGCCGAACGGCTCGTAGAGAGCGCTCGAGGCATAGATGCCGGCGCGGCCGAGCCAGCCGCGGATGCCGTCCTGCGACAGCGGTCCGAGCAGGTTCAGGTGGCGCACCGGCGGCAGCGCGGCGCCGTTCGGACCGGAGACGGGCCCCGCCGCGACGACCTCCACGCCGGCCTTGCCGGCCGCCGCATCGAGGACGGCGACGTTCTTGCCCTCGTCCCAGAGGCGCCCCGAGGTGAAGACGATCGGCTGCCTGCCGGAAAGCCGAGCCTCGTCGGAACGGTTGCGGCCATTGTGGACGACGTACGGCGGCGGCACGCGATAGGCGGCGGCGGTCGCCCCGGCGAAAGCCGCGCTGGGCGCGACGACAGCATCGCAGAGGGCCATGCCGCGATGGTGCGTTTCAGCCCGCCAGGCGAGGTCCGGCGGCAATTCGCCCGGTTTCACCGCTTTCCACCAAGTCTTCACGCAAGAATGACAGACGCCGACCACCGGCCCATCGAATGCGAGTTCGGGCGCCAGGCCCGGACTGTTGAGGTGGACGAGATCGGCGCCTACACGGCGAGCGATGTCGCCGATCGCAGCGCCCGCCGCTCCGATCTCGTCGGCGGTTCGCGCCGTCCAGTCGAGCGGCAGGCCGGTGTCGACCAGCCGCAGGCCCGGGATCGCGGCGGCATCGCGGGACTGACCGTCGTCCGGCGATGGACCGCAGACGACGAGAACGGTCTCGAAGCCGTGCGGAACCAGACCGCGTGCGAGATCGAGGGCGTACGTCCAGACGCCGCCGACCGCGTCCGCCGTCATGAGAAGGCGTTGCGCGGTCACGACACCGCCTCCATGCGGCGGGCTGCCACCGGTGCACGGTTTTGCGCGAGCCAGTCGGCGAGCCGTGCGACGCCGTCGCGCCAGCGGCGCGGCTCGGCGAGGCCCAGAGCCCGCCGCGCGGCAGAGATGTCGGAGACGTAGTAGCGCTGATCGCCGGCCCGCCAGTCGGCGAATTCGAGCGCCTGCGAGCGGCCGGTGATCTCCTCGATTCTTCGGACGAGCTGCAGCAGGCTGATCGAGTTGGCCGGCCCGCCGCCGAGATTGAAGGCGCTTCCGGCGACCTCGTCGATACGCCGCCAAGCGGCGAGGTAGGCCGACACCGCGTCGTCGACATACATCACGTCCCGCACCTGGCGGCCGTCGCCGTAGATGGTGATCGGCTCGTGGTCCATCGCCCGGATGAGGAAATGCGCGACCCAGCCCTGATCCTCGGTGCCCATCTGACGAGGGCCGTAGATGCAGCTCATTCGCAGCACGCAGGTCGGCACGCCGAAGCTGCGGGCATAGTCGAGGACGTACTGGTCGGCGGCCCCCTTCGAGCATCCGTAGGGCGTGTGGAAGTGGAGCGGGCGCCGCTCGTCGATGCCGTGCTGACGAACGACAGTATCTGTTGGCCGATAGCTTTCGAAAGTCTCCTCGAGAGCGATGTCGGCGAGATCGCCGTAGACCTTGTTGGTGCTGGCGAAGACGACCGGAGTCCGCCGGCGCCGGGCGGCCTCGAGTACGTTAACCACCCCGCCGACATTCACCTCGAAGTCTTCCCGCGGGTGAGCGAGACTGGTCGTGACGGCGACCTGGGCGGCAAGGTGGAAGATGACCTGGGCGCCGCGTGCTGCGGTGGCGACGACGTCCGCGTCGCGGACGTCGCCGACGACTACAGAGAGCCGCGGATGCCGCCGCCGGAGCCAGTCGAGGTTTCGCTCGACCCCGGCGCGAGCCAGCGCATCGAGGATCGTCACCTCGACACCCTCGCCGGCGAGGCGGTCGACGAGGTTGCAGCCGATGAAGCCGGCGCCACCCGTGACGAGCGCCCTCATGCCACCAGCCCTCGCAGCTCGAGCTCGGTGCGGGCCTCGGCGACGCGGTCCTCGGCTTCCTGGCGGTCGACCCATTCGGCGAGCTCGGCGAGGCCGGCGGCGAAGCTCTGCCGCGCCCGGTAGCCGAGCATCGCCTCGGCCTTGGAGAGGTCGGGGATGCAATGCCGGATGTCGCCCGCGCGCAGCTTGCCGGTGATCTCCGGCTCGATATCCGGCCGCCCCATCGCCGCCGCCTGCAGCCGGGCCACCTCCTCGACGGTGCGCTGCTCGCCCGAGCCGATGTTGAAGACCTCGCCGTCGGCGGAGGGCCTGTCGAGCGCCAGCAGAAAGGCGCGCGCCACGTCGCGCACATGCACGAAGTCGCGTCGCTGCCGGCCGTCCTCGAACACCATCGGCCGCTGACCATTGGCAATGCGCGAGGCGAAGATCGCCAGCACGCCGGTGTAGGGATTGGAGAGGGCCTGACCGGGGCCGTAGACATTCCAGAGGCGCAGCGCGACCCCGCCCATGCCGTATTGCCGCGTAAGCGTGAGCGTGAGCCGCTCCTGCACGAACTTGCCGATCGCATAGACGGACCAAAGCGTGCCGGCCTTCGTCTCCGGCGTCGGTGCCGGCGTCATCGGCCACCCCTCGCCGTCGAGCGGATCGAAGCTTCCGTCCGGATTGCGGCCGGCGCGGACCACGTCGTCGGCCAGGGATCCGTCGCGCCGCCGATAGAGGCCCTCGCCGTAGATGGACATCGACGACGCGACGACGACGCGGCTCACCGGATTGTCGATCAGCTGCTGGAACAGGACAGCCGTCCCGTAGTCGTTGACGGAGGTGTAGCGGTCGACCGCGTACATGCTCTGGCCGACTCCGACCTCCGCCGCGAGGTGGACGACGTAATCGACGCCGGCAAGTGCCCGGCCGACAGCGGCGCCGTCGCGTATGTCGCCGGCGACGAACTCGATCTCGGCGGGCAATTCGTGCGGGCGCGTCCGTCTCGGATGCACCTGCTCGACCAGGCTGTCGAGAATGCGGACGCGATCTCCGCGCTCGACCAGCGCTCGAGCCACGTGGCGGCCGATGAACCCGGCACCCCCGGTGATGAGTACATGCTTTGCCATGCCTGCCCCGCGCTACTTTGCTGCGGGGTCCAACCCTACTTCTTCAGGTAAGTTCCACGGACCGATTCGTATTTTCGCGCCCATACGGGGAATTTCGGAGCAAATGATGTTGTTCTGAGGAAAAACATCCGCCGATCGGGGACAAAAGTACGCATTCGTACTATCCGAAATCAGACACACCTCGAGAGGTTTTCGGTGGAACAAAGCATCGTCTGGTTGGTTCGGGCTTGTACTTAGCTCGCGGCGCACCGACGTGGCGGGCCGGGATCGCGCAAGGGTGGAGTGACCGAATGGGCGGTAGAAAGTTGCGCGTCGCGATCGCCGGCGTCGGGAACTGCGCGTCCTCGCTCGTGCAGGGGCTGACCTACTATGCCGGAGCGCGGGCCGGAGAGCATGTCCCCGGGCTGATGAACCCGAGCCTCGGCGGGTACCGGGTCGACGATATAGAGATCGCAGCCGCGTTCGACATCCATGCCGCCAAGGTCGGGCGCGGCCTGCCCGATGCGATCCTCGCCCGGCCCAACAACACCGCGATCTTCGCCGACCCGCCGGCGGCCGGCGTGGTCGTCGAGCGCGGCCCGACGCTCGACGGCATCGGCCGCTACATGAGTGACGAGATCGTCGAAGATAGGAGCGAGCCGGTCGACGTTGCCGCCTCGTTGCGCCGCTCGGGGGCGGAGATTCTCGTCTCGTATTTGCCCGTCGGCTCGCAGCGCGCGACCGAATACTATGCGGAACAGGCGCTCGCGGCGGGCTGCGCCTTCGTCAACTGCATTCCGGTGTTCATCGCCTCCCGTCCGGACTGGGCAGGCCGATTCAGGCAGCGCGGGCTGCCGATCATCGGCGACGACATCAAGAGCCAGGTCGGTGCCACCATCGTGCACAGGGTGCTCACCAACCTGTTCCGCGAGCGCGGCGTGCGAATCGACCGTGCCTATCAGTTGAACTTCGGCGGCAACGCCGATTTCAAGAACATGCTGGAGCGCGAGCGCCTGGACAGTAAGAAGATCTCCAAGACCCAGGCGGTCACCAGCCAGTACGACAGACCACCCGATCCTGCCGATATCCATGTTGGCCCGAGCGACTTCGTGCCCTGGCTGACGGACCGCAAATGGGCGCATATCCGCATCGAGGGCACGACGTTCGGCGGCGTGCCGCTCAACCTGGAAGTCAAGCTCGAAGTTTGGGACAGCCCGAACTCCGCCGGCGTCGTGATCGACGCCGTGCGCTGCGCCAAGCTGGCGCTCGATCGCGGCATCGGCGGCCCGCTGCTCGGCCCGTCGAGCTACTTCATGAAATCGCCGCCGGAGCAGTTCACCGACGAGGAGGCGCGCCGGCTAACGGCGGCCTTCATTGCCGGTGGCGCGCCGATCGGCGCCCGCGCCGAGCCGAGCTTGGTGCAATGACGACGGCGACGCGCAAGGAGCAGATACGTCGCCGCGTGGCCGACCTCGGCGAGTGGTTCCATAACATAGACCTCGAGGGTGTGCAGACCGCACCGGATCACTTCCTGCATGATTATCCGATGGTGAAGTGGCGGCGCTTCGATCATGTAATCCCGAAGGATCTCCGCGGCCGGACCGTGCTCGACATCGGCTGCAACGCCGGGTTCTACTCGCTCGAGATGAAGTGGCGGGGCGCGGATCGCGTCGTCGGCATCGATGCCGACGATCGCTACCTTGAGCAGGCACGCTTCGCGGCCGAGGTGAAAGGCGCCGACATCGAGTTTCGCCGCATGTCGGTCTATGACATCGGCCAGCTCGGCGAGAGGTTCGACCTCGTGCTCTTTATGGGTGTTCTCTACCATCTGCGCCATCCCCTGCTGGCGCTCGACCTCGTGCACGAACATGTCGCGGGTGATCTTCTCGTCTACCAGTCGATGCAGCGCGGCGCCGACGGATATGCGTCTGTGCAGGCAGACTACGACTTCTTCGAGAAGGACCACTTCGACGAGCCGGCTTATCCGAAGCTGCACTTCGTCGAGCATGAATACGCCGGCGACTGGACCAACTGGTGGGTGCCCAACGCCGCCTGCTCGGCGGCGATGCTGCGCAGCGCCGGCTTCGAGATCCTCGAGCGGCCCGAGTCGGAGATCTTCGTCTGCCGGCGCGCCGAGCGACCGACTGCGGCGGGAGCGGTCTATCCCGCCGGCCCGCGTGCCAATGGGAGTCTGCCGCGATGATCGAGGCGGTGAAGATCTGGAACGAGCCTAACAACAAGTCGCACTGGAACCCGGAGCTCGACCCGGAATGGGCCCTTTTCGCGGAGATGGCGCGGCTCGCCGGGCGGGCGATCTTCGCGGAGAACCCGCTCCTGCCGCGCGTTCTCGGCGGCATGTCGCCGATCGATCCGGGGTTCCTGCAGCGCCTGGAGAGGCTCGGCGGGCTCGACGAGATCGACGTCGTCGCGGTGCACGGCTTCCCGCTCGACTGGAATCTCTGGGCGATCGACGAATGGCCGCAGAAGGTCGGCGAGATCCAGGCCGTCACCGACAAGCCGGTCTGGGTGACCGAGGCGGGCGTCTCGAGCTTCGGCTCCGAAGAGGTACAGGCCTGGGGCGTGCGCAGGACCGCCGAGCTTCTCGTCGGCCGGACGCCCCGCGTCCATTGGTACAGCCTCTACGACCTGCCGAAGACGTGGGAGGCGACGACCCGGCACAAGGAGGCCGAGGGCTCCTCCTACTACCGGCATTTTCACATGGGCCTCCTGCGCGAGGACGGCAGCCCGAAGCCGGCCGTCGAAGCCTATGCGCCCCACGCCGCGCAGATGGGGCTCTGCCAATGGTTCCATTTCGAGGATCATCGGCTGGCGGAGGCGGTCGCCTGGATGAAGCGCCTCGGCGTCCGCCATGTGCGCACCGGCCTCTCCTGGGCCGACAGCTTCCGCCCGAATGCCCTCGCCTGGTTCGACCGGCAGATGGATCTGCTCGGCGACTTCCAGGTGACGCTCACCTTCTGCTTCACACCCGAGCATCGCGGCCTCGAGCCGCACCACACGAGCCCGCCGCAACTCGCCGAGGAATTCGCCGAGTTCTGCGCGGCGATGGTCCGCCGCTATGCCCCCTCGGGCCTCGGCTGGCGGACGGCGGCGGAATAGCCGTGCGCGGCTGGGTTCCGAATTTCAGCTGGATCGCCGGCGATCTCGCCGTCGGCGGCAGCTTTCCGGCGGAACGGGCGGCGGCGCTGGCGAGCGATCACGGCATCTTCGCGATCATCGACCTGCGGTCGGAGGCTTGCGACGATGTGCGGGTTCTCGACCGCTGCGGCATCAGGTTCCTACACCTGCCGACGCCGGACATGTGCGGCGTCGCGCAGCCCTCGCTCGACGCGGCGGTGGCCTTCTCGCGCGAAGCGGCACGGGCGAACTCCAGCCTGCTGATCCATTGCGAGCACGGCATCGGCCGCTCCGCCACCACAGCCCTCTGCGTGCTTGTGGATCGGGGATATCGGCCGCTCGAGGCGCTCGTGCTCGCCAAGGACCGCCGGGCGCTCATCTCGCCGAGCCGGGACCAGTACGACGCCTGGACGATCTGGCTTTCGCGGCGGCGGACGGCAGGAATCCCCACCTATCACGAGTTCGGAATGATCGCCTATCGCCACCTCCAGCCGGCGTGAGATGCTGGTCTACGGCGATCGCGCCCGGACGATCGATCCTCGTCGCAGGCTCGCGGAGCTGGACAGGCTGCTCGCGGCCGCTGATCCGTCGCCCGACGTCATCACGCATGCGCTGATCGCCGCCGGCGAGCTCGCCCAGGGCATCGCCGATGCCGAGGTCGAGCGGCTCGGCTGCGACGACGTCACGGCGCTGCAGAGCGCCGCGATGGAGCTTCCGCGGGCGATCGCCGGGCGAGCCTATGTGGGGACGGGTGCCGGCGACTGCGCGACGGCGCTCGCAGCGCTCGCGGCAATGCCGCTGCCGGCCCGCCTCCGCTGCAAGCAGGGCGAGGGCTTTGCCTTCTACGCGGTCTACCCGGAGTGCTACGCGGCGGCGGCAGCCGCGCACCATTGGGGCGCACCGCCGCTCGCGATCGGGCTGCGCAGCATCGGCACGACGCTGGCGGCGACCGTTGCCGCCGTCACCGGCGGCCGGGCCATCTCGCTGCGGCCGCGCGGCCACCCCATCCGCCGCCGCGCCTTGGCGTCGGATCGGTTGCGGGCGGAGCTCGCCGCGCATCGGGGCCCGTTCGCGATCGTCGACGAAGGACCGGGCCTGTCGGGAAGCTCGTTCGGCAGCATCGCCGATCTGCTCGAGGAGCTTGGGGTCACGCAGGATCGCATCGTGTTCATGCCGAGCCATCAGGGGCCGCTCGGGCCCGAGGCTTCCGCCCGGCATCGGAAGCGGTGGGAGGGCGCCCGTCGCCTGACCCGCACGCTTGACGATGTTCTCGCCGACGATCCCATCGAGCGCTGGTTCGCCGACGCGATCGGCCCCGCTGTCGCCCAGGACATCTCGGCGGGCGCCTGGCGGCACGGCATGCGGGAGCC
>JAEZCD010000309.1 GCA_023430145.1 Pseudomonadota bacterium | reverse complement strand
CGCCGGCACCGAAGGCGATGCCGGCCGTCACCGAGGCCGAGGTGCCGGGCCTGCCCGCCTTCGTCCGGCGCTACCGGTTCGGCCGCTGGCGCTGGGTGGCGCCGGCGGTCCATGTGCGGCCGATCGTGCTGCCGCATGCGAGCGAGACGCGCGTGTTCCTGCTGCGCTCCGGTCCCGGCACGAAGATGCTCCAGCACACGCACAGCGGCATCGAGATGACCTGCGTGCTCGCCGGCGCCTTTCGGCAGGACGGCGAGCGGTTCGGCCCGGGCGATTTCGACTTCGGCGACGAGGAGACCCATCACCATCCGCTCGTCGAGCCGGAGAGAGACTGCCTCTGTCTCGTCGCCATGCAGGGCGGCCTGCGCCTCGAGGGCCTTCTGGGGCGCGTGATGCAACCGTTCATCCGGCTTTGAGCGGCGGTCCCGACGTCGCTGGGCTCGCGGTCGCCGCGCTCGCCGCAGGCGTGGCGCTGAGCCTCGTCATGGGGCTCGCCTTTCTCGTCCAGCGGCGAACCGGCAATTCCGGCTGGATCGACGCGACCTGGTCCTTCGGCGTCGGCGGGGTCGGCATCGTCGCGGCGCTGTGGCCGAGCGACGGCGGGCCATGGTGGCGGCAGCTGCTGGTCGCCGGGCTCGCGGCCACCTGGTGCCTGCGCCTCGGCCTGCACATCGCTGCCCGCTCCGGCAGAGCCGGCGACGATCCGCGCTATCGCAACCTCATCGAGGAATGGGGAGCGGAGGCGCCGCGGCGCCTCTTCCTGTTCCTGCAGTCGCAGGCCGCGGTCGGCCTCGTCCTCGTGCTCGCGATCTTCCTCGCCGCGCACAATCCGGCGCCCGGCTTGCGGATCCTCGACATTGCCGGCGCGCTCCTGACCGGGGCCGCGGTGGCGCTCGAGGGGCTGGCCGACCGCCAGCTGCGGAACTTCAGCCGGGACCCGGCCAACCGCGGTGCAGTCTGCGATGTCGGCCTGTGGAACTGGTCGCGCCATCCGAACTACTTTTTCGAGTGGCTCGTCTGGGTGGGGTTCGCCCTCATCGCCATCGACCCGGGCGGAAGCGCGCTCGGCTGGCTCGCGCTCGCCGCCCCGGCCGCGATGTACTGGGTGCTCGTACACGTATCCGGAATCCCGCCGCTCGAGGCGCACATGCTGCGCACGCGCGGCGACGCCTACCGCGCCTATCAGCGGCGCACGCCGGCCTTCTTCCCTGCCCCGCCGAGGCACTGACGATCACCGATTGGTTATCGCCGCGGCGAGCCGGCCGGCTGCCGCCGGGTGATCCGGGCCGAGCAATCCTCCGTAATCGAGTGAGTAATCGGACAGAACTGGTCCGGTCAATGGAGGTTCTCATGCATATCGCCAAGACGTTCGCGGCCGCCGCCGTCGCTCTCACGATGTCCATGTCGGGCGCCAAGGCAGCCGACATCGTCGACACGGCCGTATCGGCCGGATCCTTCAAGACGCTCGTCGCAGCGGTGCAGGCGGCCGGCCTCGTCGACACGCTGAAGGGCCCGGGCCCCTTCACGGTCTTCGCACCGACCGACGAGGCTTTCGCGAAGCTGCCGGGCGGCACGGTGGAAAGCCTGCTGAAGCCCGAGAACAAGAGCAAGCTCGTGGAAATCCTCACCTATCACGTCGTGCCCGGGAAGGTGATGGCCAAGGACATCGCCGGCAAGAAGACGATGGCGAAGTCGGTCGAGGGCAGCGAGATCACCGTCGACGCGACGAGCGGCGTCAAGGTCGACAACGCCACCGTCGTCAAGGCGGACGTGGCGGCCTCGAACGGCGTCATCCACGTCATCGACGCGGTGATCATGCCGAAGGGCTGACGCGCGGCGTCGAACTGCATGCTCCGGCCCCGAGCGGCGACGAACGGGCCGCCGGGCCGGAGCCCGACCTTCCCTTCCGGAGAGGAAACGCTCGATGCCGCAGGTGGCGATCGTCGGTGCCGGCATCGCCGGGCTCGCCGCCGCGGAGCGGCTGAGCCAGGCCGGCATCGGCGTGAGGATCTTCGAGAAGAGCCGCGGCATCGGCGGCCGCACGGCGACGCGCCGCGCGGGAGACCTGCAGTTCGACCACGGAGCGCAGTTCTTCACTGCGCTCGGCCCCCGCTTCCGCGATGTCGTCGCGGACTGGCGGCGTGCCGGCCATGCCGAGCGCTGGTTCGAGGACGCCTTCGCCGGCACGCCGGCGATGACCGCCCCTGCCCGGGCTCTTGCCGCCGGCAAGACCGTCACTACGGAATGTCTCGTGGCCGCGCTCGGCCGCGACGGCAACGGCTGGTCGGTCCACGGGCCGAAGGGTCCGCTGGTGACGGCGGGCAACGGGCGTTTCGACGCGCTCGTGCTCGCCGTACCGGCGCCGCAGGCGGCGCCGCTCGCGGCCTCGGCGGAGGTCGACCTTCCGGCGCTCGAGCGCGTCCGCTACGCCCCCTGCTGGGCGCTGATGCTCGCCTTCGACGAACCCGTCGCCGCGCCCGACCGGTCGGCGCGCGGGATCGACGACATGATCGGCTGGTTCGCCCGCGACGCCAGCAAGCCGCGTCGGAGCGGACGCGGCGAGACCTTCGTCGTGCACGCGACCGCCGACTGGTCGCGCGCCAACCTGGAGCGATCGCACGAGGACGTCGCCGCCGAGCTCACGGCGCGTTTCCTGGGGCTGACAGGAATCCGCAAGCCACCGACGTTCACGGTCGCGCACCGCTGGCGCTACGCGCTCGTCGAGGCGAGCGCCGGCGCCCCGTGCCTCTGGGACCCGCGGAGCCGGCTCGGCGCCTGCGGCGACTGGTGCCTCGGGCCGCGCGTCGAGGCGGCCTTCGACAGCGGCGAGGCCGTCGCCGAGACGATCATCGCCGCGCTTGCCGCCTCTCGGCCGACCGTCGCCGCGATGTGATCCGACCAGGCACAGCCGTCGTCTTAAAGCTTGGCGGCGCAAGGCCGTCTGGAGTCCGGGAATGAACGACATCGTGCGACTCGCCTGCCCATCCGGTGTGCCGGCCCGACGTGCCGCCGAGGCGGCCGCCGAAGCGGAGCTCGAGGAGTCGATCCGCACGGTCCTGCGCTGGATCGGCGAGGATCCCGAGCGCGACGGCCTCAAGGACACCCCGGCCCGCGTCGCCCGTGCCCTGCGCGAACATTTTGCCGGCTACCGGCAGGACCCGGCCCGCTTCCTCGCCACCACCTTCGAGGAGACGAACGGCTATGACGGCATCGTGCTGTTGCGCGGCATCCCGTTCGAGAGCCATTGCGAGCACCACATGGCGCCGATCATCGGCCGCGCCTGGGTCGCCTACGTTCCCGAGAACCGGGTGGTCGGCATCTCCAAGCTCGCCCGCGTCGTCGATGCCTTCGCACGCCGGCTGCAGATCCAGGAGCGGATGACGGCCGAGATCGCCGACGCGATCGAGGCGGCGCTGCAGCCGCGCGGCGTCGCGGTGGCGATCGAGGCCGTGCACCACTGCATGTCGACCCGCGGCGTCCACAAGCGCGGCTCCGACATGGTGACGAGCCGCCTCACCGGCTGCTTCCGGGACGATCCGGCGCTGCGCAGCGAGTTCTTCGCCGCGGTTCACGCCGGGAGAGCCGCGCCGTGACAGTTCCGTTCCCCTGCGCGAAAGGATGCTGGAGATGCTGACCTGGGCGATCGGCTACGTCGTCGCGCTGGTTGTCTTTCTCGGCGTCGACATGGTCTGGCTCGGCACGATGGCGCCGCGCTTCTACCGGCCGACGTTGGGCGACATCGCGCTCGAGAGCGTCAACATGCCGGCCGCGATCGCGTTCTACGCGCTCTATCCGATCGGCCTCCTCGTGTTCGCGGTGGCGCCGGCGCTGCGCGACGGCTCGCTCGGCACCGCCCTCGTCTTCGGGGCGCTGTTCGGCTTCTTCACCTACATGACCTACGACCTCACGAACTGGGCGACGCTTCGCAACTGGACGCTCGCGCTGACGCTCGTCGACGTGGCCTGGGGCACCGTGCTCGCCGGTGCGACGGCGGCCGCGACCTTTTTGGTCGCGAGCCGGTTCGCCTGAGGCGCGCCGCCATGCCGCTCAGGATCGAAGGTTTTGCGATCGTCTCGGACGACGGCATGCTCGCCGATGAGGGCGGCGTCATGCCCGAGACGCTGAAGATCCATGCCGACCAGAAATTCCTCGCCGAGCGGCTCGATGCCGCCGCGCTGCTCGTCCACGGCCGCAACTCGCACGAGGGCCACCCGGAGTCTGCCCGGCGGCGGCGCCTCGTCGCGACGCGACGTATCCGCGGCCTCCTCCGATCGGACGGGATGCCGAATGCAACGCTCTGGAACCCCGCCGATCTCACCATCGAGGCCGCCGCCGCGCGCCTCGGCGTGACCGATGGTTTCATCGCCGTGCTCGGCGGCACCGAGCTCTACGGCCTCTTCCTGTCTCGCTACGACGCCTTCCATCTGTCGCGCGCGCACGGCACCACGCTCCCGGCGGGTCGGCCGGTGTTTCCCGACGTCCCGTCGGCGACGCCGGAGGACCTGCTTCGGGGTGCGGGCCTGCGTCCAATCGAGCGAAAGGCGCTGGATCCGTCCCGCGGAGCGACATTGTCGTCGTTCGAGCGCCCCCCATGACCGCGCCGGCCGGCGAGCTGACCGACCTCGCCTCCGGCAAGACGGGTGAAGGCCGGCTACACCAACGGCACCAAGGCCTTCTTCGACTACAACCGGAACCGCGAGTGGCTCGACGGGACGCGCACCGAGCTTTCCGGCAGGGTCCTCTTCCGCAGCACCTACACGACGACGACGCCGGCCGCATCGCCGGCAACGTCGTCGTGCCGGGTGCCGGCCTGAAGGAGAGATCCCATCGTTCGCCCGGACTGGGGCCGCGCCGATCTCGACGCGGCGACGCTGGAGTTCCTGATCGGCCTCTTGGCGACCCAGAAGCGCAGCCGCACGCCGGTGCTCGGCCTGCCAGCCGCGACGATCGCCTTGTTCGCGCTGCAGACCTTTGCGCCCGCCGGCGGCGCCGGTCACCGAACCTCGCTGCGCGGCAACGGCCCGCTGACGACGCTCGCCTCGCCCGGCGAGGAGGAGCGGCTGTGGCATCGCCTGTGGCTCGACGTGCCGCAGCCGGCCTCGCCGGTGCGGGATGATCTCACCCGCGTCTTCCCCTGGCTTGCGCCGCCGCCGTTGGCTTTGACCTCCCCGTCGCGGTGCGCCGGCGTGGCCGACGCCAGACAAGGCTCCGTGATCCGATTGAATTAGAGAAGTGGCGATGCGGGGCTGCACCGCATCGCCGACATCGGTATGTTCTTTACTGACTGGCGACCGCAGCCATGGCTGCTCGTGCCCGCTCGACCACATCGGCGCCGATCTTCGCGCTGTATTCTTTCACGACAGGTGCAACGCGCTCGCGCATGGCTGCGAGGGCTTCGGGCGTCGGTTGGGTAATCTTGAAGCCCTTCGCCACGAGCTCCTGCTCCAGATCCTCCGCCGACTTGCGAGAAACTTTCCGCTGGAACGCCGCTGATTCCTTCGCGGCCTCCATGACGATCGCCTTGTCTTGGTCCGAGAGGCTTCCGAACCACTTCGGGCTCGCGAGAAGAACGAACGGCGTGTAGACGTGGCCCGTCTTCGCCAGATGGCTCTGCACCTCGTAGAACCTTGCCGTATAGATCAGAGCGTACGGGGTCTCCTGGGCATCGACGGCGCCATTCTCGAGGGCGCTGTAGAGCTCAGGCCAGGGAAGCGGCGTCGGATTGGTTCCGAGGGCCTTCCAGGTCGCGATGAACAACGGGTTGGGGATGACACGGATGTTGATCCCGGCCATATCCTTCACCGTGTTGATCGGACGGATCTTGTTCGTCATGTGGCGGAAGCCGTTGTCCCACCATGCCAGCCCGACAATGCCGGTCTTTTCCTTGAGCTGCGAGAACAGCTGCGCGCCGACCTCGCCGTCCATGACGGCATCCACGGCGGCGAAGTCCTTATAGAAGAACGGAAGGTCGTAGATCATGAACTGCGGAACGACGCCGACCAGGTTGGGCGTCGGGCCGACCATGATGTCGATGAAGCCGGCCTGAACCGACGCCTGCATATCCGGCTCGCTGCCGAGCACGCCGTTGCCGAACGTATCGATCTTGATGCGACCACCGGTCTTCTCTTCCACCAGCTTTGCAAAGTAGCGGGAAGCCTGCCCCACCGGATGATCTTCCGTCGGCACGTAGCCCAGCCGGGCATTTTTCGCCATGACTGGAGCCGCAGCCAGAAGGCCTCCGGCAATTGCCGCAGTCAGAAGCAAACGTTTCATTGAGTTTTTCCTCCCAAGGATGGTTCACGAAACCAGGATTTTTGGATTGCTCTCGGACGCGAACACGCCCGGTATTGCGTGTATTGTGCCCCTAATTGTGAACTAGAAGGGTGCCCACAATGTGGGCGCATTGTCCAACAAGTTATGATGGGCAGACTACTCGCCGATTGTCAACGCTCCTTCGGTACGTTCCACGGCACGGCGACGAGGTGGCTGGCGTCGGGCAAGCGCCCTGCCCGGAATGGGTCGTATCCGCGGGGCGCCGATCAATGCCTCCCTCGTTCACCACAGTTCCTCGGCCGATATTGACGAACGCCCTTCGGTCCGGAGCAGACCGCACGTCGGCATTCACGATTTTGGCGGTCGAAGGATCCCCGGGGAATGATGGCGATCAGGATGTCGACGGCATACGCAAGTTCACATAGCGAGGAAACGTCGTCATACGCGACTTCGTTAGCCGGGCGTCGCCTGTCGTAGGCGACAGAGGGCCCTAATGCTTCAGTCCGCCGGATCGATGCAACGCTCAACCCGACCTATTCCGTAAATGCCGACCCAACGTCGCCGACACACTGTCCATAATGCAGGCACGCGTCCAATCGGCTGCTGAGGTTACCTGCGTTCAAGAGCCGTAGGAGCGGCCTCGCGAACGATACGCTTGACATTTGCAGAGTTCCGGCTGATCTTGGACATTGTGTCCACACTGTGGACGGCTGCGAGGGCGCCCCGTTCTGCACGGCTCCTCGAAACGCGCCGAGTGCAACCCGGTGGCTGCGGCGTTGGTAGGTAATTCGAGGAGAGCGCCAGCGTGGATAACTCCAGCGTGAATACGATCACCTATCTCACGAACATCAGTTTCGGGCTTGGGGCGGCCGCGTCGTTGGCGGAAACTTTGCGCGAGCTCGGGGTGTCTAACCCGCTGGTCATCAGCGATCACGGAGTCCAGACCGCTGGCCTGCTTCAGCACCGTGCTTTTGAGTTTCTGAACACAGCGCCGACCTTCCTGGACGTTCCCTCCAACCCGACCGAGAGCGCAGTTGCGGCCGGTCTGGAGCTATATAGACGAAGCGGTTGCGACGGGGTGGTGGCGATTGGCGGAGGCTCTCCGATCGACCTCGCCAAGGGTGTTGCGCTGCTCGCCACGCACGGCGGCGACCTCGAGCGCTATGCGGCGATCCTGGGCGGCGTGGCGCGCATCACAGGCGCGGTCGCGCCGCTCGTGGCTGTCCCGACAACGGCGGGTACGGGATCGGAGGTGGGGCGCGCCGCATTGATTACGCTGATCGATGGCCGGAAGCTGGGGTTCATCAGCCCCCATCTGATCCCTCGCAGGGCGATCTGTGATCCGGAGTTGACGATGGGGCTTCCTCCGGCATTGACGGCCTCGACAGGACTCGACGCCCTCTCGCATTGCATCGAGACTTACCTTTCTCCCCGCTACAATCCGCCTGCCGAGGCAATCGCCGTCGACGGCTTCAAGCGCATCTGGAGGGCCTTGCCCATCGCCTGCGCGGATGGCTCGAACGTGCAGGCACGGAGCGATCTCATGATGGGTGCCCTCGAAGGGGGCATGACATTCCAGAAGGGGCTTGGAGCCGTCCATGCGCTCAGCCATGCCCTCGGTGGTCTGAAGGAGGCGCAACTCCATCACGGGACGCTCAACGCCATCCTGATGCCGCCCGTCCTCCGGTGGAACGTGAAGGTCGAGGCCGTGGCCGAAAAAGTGAGCCACCTCGAGAGCGTGGCAGGGCTCCAACAGACAACACTCGCTGACGCGCTGGACGAGTCGAACCGCCGTCTGGGCATCACGCCGAGATTGTCCGAGTTAGGTGTGCCCCGGCATGTCATCGATCGGGTCTGTGAGCGGGCCCTCGCAGATCACAGTCACCCCACCAATCCACGTCCGTTGACCAAGAACGACTACGCCTCGATCCTCGAGTCCGTTTTCTAGGCCGAGACCGCCCTCAGACAGGAAGCCCGGAGGCAAGTCCTTGAGACCGATCGTAATCGTAACGGGCGCAAGTCATGGCATCGGCGCCGCGACGGCCCGGCTGTTCGCCGCCGACGGCTACGATGTTTGTGTAAACTATCTCTCGGATGAGGCGGCGGCCTCGGAAATCGTCGAGGATTGCAGGACCGCAGGCGCCCGAGCCATTGCGGTAAAAGGCGACGTGGGCAAGAGGGAGGACATCCAGGCTCTATTCAAAACCTGCGACAATAGACTTGGGCGAGTGACCTGCCTGGTCAACAATGCCGGCATAATCGGCAAAGCTTGCAGAATCGAGGAGTTGCAACCTGCGGTCTTGGAGAAAACCTTTAGCGTCAACGTCTTCGGCGTCATGTACTGTATCCAGGAGGCCGCGCAACGCATGTCCACCCGCAAAGGGGGCAAAGGCGGGACGATCGTGAACATGTCGTCGCTGGCTTCCTTCCTCGGTAGCCCCAACGAGTACGTCCACTATGCCGCGAGCAAGGGAGCAGTCGAATCCATCTCCTTCGGCGCGGGCAAAGAGCTGGCATCGGAGGGCATTCGCGTGAACGCCATACGTGTCGGGACCACCAACACGCGGATACACACCGAAGGCGGAAACCCCGAGCGGCCAGCCAGGATCGCGGCGGCAACCCCCATGGGGCGCATCGCAGAGCCCGAGGACATCGCTCGCGCGGCCCTGTGGCTCGCGTCTCCCGGCTCCGGGTTCATCACAGGCACCCTGATCACGGTGTCCGGGGGGTTCTGACGCACCAGGGATATCTAGGCGATCGAGTGCCGGCGGCAAAGCGGCCTCACCGAGCGCCCTCCCCCACAAGCACGGGCATTCGACCTCCTCGAGCGGGGCTGCAATCCCTTTCGCGTCGGGCCCGCCTGCTGTCGGCCTCGTCTTGGCCCTGTGTTCGCATGGGTGGAGAAGCCGTCGTCGAATGTTTAGCGCAACTCGACGACGGTTGAGCTCAGTGCAACCAAGATGCTGGTACGGTCACCAGAGCCGGGAACAAAACCAGCAGCATGATGAGGATCATCTGGGCGACAAGGTAGGGCATGGCACCCTTCGCGGCCGCCTCCATTGAAACCCCGCTGATTCCGCACACGGTGTTGAGCACCGTTCCAACAGGAGGCGTGATAAGGCCGATCGCGTTGACCATCATGAAGATGACGCCGAAGTAAACCGGGTCGATCCCTGCCGCTTTGACGATCGGAGCGAGGATCGGCACCAGAATTATGATGCAGGGTGCGAAATCGAGAGCCGTTCCGACGACGAAGACGACGACAACTATCATGACCATCAGAAGGATCGGCGAGTCGATGAATGGACCGAGGATACCGATCAGCTGAGCGGGCATGTTGGAGATCGTCAGCATGAAGCCGGAGATCATCGAGGCTGCTATTAAGAGCATGATCACCGCCGTCAGACGTCCGGCGGCCAGCAGTGCGTCATAGAGCAGCCGCAGTGTCAGCTCTCGATAAATGACCGCTCCGACGAACAGTGCATAGAAAGCGGCAACGACACCCGCCTCCGTTGGGGTGAAGAGACCGAAGCGCAGTCCGGCCAGGATAATAACCGGCATTATCAACGCCCAGCCGGCGGCCAAGATGGTTTTCGGCAGGTCCCTGCGCGGCAGCTTGGGCCGGACCGACGCCGTTTCCTTCTTGGAGAGGAACCACCAGGTGATCATGAGGCTCACCCCCATCAGAAGCCCTGGTACGATTCCGGCAAAGAACAGGCCGACGATGGAAATATTCGCGGTGACGCCGAGAATGATGAACCCGACGGACGGCGGGATAATAGGGGCGATAATGCCCGTCGCCGCCATCAAGCCCGAGGCTCGACCCATGTGATAGCCGGCATCCCGCATGAGGGGGACCAGCATGACGGCGAGCGTCGCCGTATCTGCGATGGCCGATCCGGAGACGCTGGCGAGCACCAGGCCCGTCCCGATGACCACGTAACCGAGGCCGCCACGTATGTGACCGACGAGCGCCAAGGCCACGTTCACGATCCGGCGGGAGAGGCCGCCAGCGTTCATGAGCTCGCCCGCGATCAGGAAGAGCGGAATCGCCATCAGCGGATAGCTGTCTGCGCCATTGACCAGCCGTTGTGCCAGGATCTGCGCATCCAGATTTCCCAACAGCAGCATCATCGCAACGCCCGACAGCATCAGGGCGAAGGCGATGGGAACCCCGATGCCCATCGCCCCGAGCAGAGAAGCGACAAAGACCAATCCGCTCACGGTGTTTGCTCCGAATCCAGCGCGGGGGACACGACCGGTGGCGGCGCAACGTGCTCTACTCCCGACCAAGGGGATGGGAGGATGCCGCGCAGCGAGCGCAACAGATCAACAACGAGCACCAGAGCCATCAGGATGGAGGCGGCGAGCCCCGCGGCGTAGATGGCGCCGACGGGTATTCCCGACAGTGCCTGGACGTTGCTCCACTCGATGAGAGTGAGCGACCAACTGCCGTTAGCCAGGAGCCAGCAGCACCAAAGCATCAGGCCATATGAAACAAGAAAGCAGACGAAGCGCGCCCTGCGAGGCAAACGGACGACCAACGAGTCGACGCCGAGGTGCGCGCCCTTTGCCAGGGCCACCACGGATCCCATGAAGATGACCCAGACGAGGACCACCCGCGAGACTTCGACGGCGAACGGAATGCCTGAGCTGAAGCCGTACCGCAGCACGACGTTCGTAAAGATCAGGAGGCTGATGACGGCCATGCCTATGACGATGAAGACGTCAAAAGCCTTGAAAAGCCATTGCAACGGTGCGGGCATAGCTGATTCCAAACAGGTTGTGCATGCATCCAGCGACCCTCGGCGAATCATGCCGAGGGTCTCGAAACCGTGAGCTCGGCGCTTCGAGCCCGCTGGTCGGGAGTGAGCACCCGCTAGCGTTATGAGGGCCTGTCTTGCTCATCCGGTCGAACAGCGCGCAGGAGTGAAAGCGACGTTCCCTCCAACGACCACGACAGGAGGTTTGCTTCCCGGTGTCAGACGCCTTCCACAGGGATCTGACGTGCCTGGGCGTAATCGCGTGTCTCGGCGGCCTTCCGGTACTCAGGGGAATTGTAGCACGCGAGCGCAGTATCGTAGTCGTTGAACTTGATCGCAGCCACGTGGCTCGCGTCCGCCCCTGTCATGGCCTGGCGTATTCCGCTTCTGACAACAAAAGTCGCGCCGTATTTGTCGAAAGTGACGTTTCTCAAGGCAGCTAATTCTTTGTCACTCTCCTTGGCTGCAATATCCGCTGTTGCAGCCAAGCACGCTCTTTTTGGCATCCCTTCTCCTCCCAGCAATAATCCCGTGCCCTCTCGCCGAAGGTCGGACTGCTCGTTGCGTTCACTTTCGGTGCACGTGAGTTTGCCGTTGATCCCCCCCGATCATACGACTAGAACCAAATCCCCAAAACACTGACTACAATATGGACAATCTGTCCACGAACGTGTAGTGCCACCATGTTCCGTTGTCAAGCTCGCAGGGAGTTGTGCCATGAGCCTCAGTGACCTCCAGGACGAAGCAGATGTGAGGGCTCCCAATCCCGTGCAGGGAGCGGCTTCGTTCTCGAAGTTCATGACCGTGCTCCAGATCATCGCGGATTCCCCCGGGGCACTGGACATCGCCAAACTGACCAAGCGTGCGCGTTTCCCGCGGGGGACGGTCTACCGTCTTGTTTCCGCGCTCATCGCGGAGGGGCTGATCACGCAGTCCGGGGAGGGCGGAACGTTTCGCCTTGGACCGCGCCTTCTCCAGCTCGCTGCCAGGACTTGGGAGGATTCCGACCTTCGGACGATTGCGAAAGACTTTTTGGTATCGCTCCGTGACGCGACGGATGAGGCTGTGCACCTTGCGGTGCCGAGCAACAACCGGATGGTCTACATAGACAAGTTGGTCGGCTCCAGCACGGTCCAGATGAAGACGAGCATTGGCGGCCAGGTCGAACTGCACTCCACGTCGGTGGGCAAGGCGTGGCTTTCCGGCCTGCCCGAAGAACGGTGGCTCGAGGTAATCAAGGGGCTGGAGTTGAAGCGCCACACCGCCAAGACGCTAACGACGCCCGAGGCGCTGCTCAAGGAACTGAAGCTGACACGCGAGCAGGGGTTTGCGTTTGATGATGAGGAGAACGAGCCAGATATTCGTTGTGTCGGGAGCCCGATCTTTAATCGTCAGCGGGAACCGGTCGGCGCGATAAGTGTGAGTATGCCCGTATACCGGCACGACGCCCGACGTCACGAACTCTGCGCCAAGCTGGTGCGTCAAACGGCGCAACGGATCACTGCCGAATTATCCAGGATTCTGTAGCGCCGACGTTCGGGGAGAGGCATCGAAAGACAGTTGTGCTCGTTCCCGATGACCTCGGCGTACCGTGACATCGACTGCCCTTGAACTATATCATTTTACTCGTGGCCCGACCTTCTCGGGTTCCAGGGAGATGTGCTGGGTTCTATTTCTGACCACCTGTAGCACGTGTTCGAGAGCGATTGGCACCAAGCGGACGCACCGCGTCCGGATCCCGATCACTTCCGGAGCTGCACGTCTCTCGCGATAACGACGAGCCTGGCGGCCTGGCGGTCGGTAAGGTCGCCGAGGTTCGTACCGCCATCGGCCGCCGGGTCATCGTTCGCCGTCCGGCGTCCGAGTTCGGCTACTTCGCGGACGCGGCTCTCGCCCTCGCGACCACGGAGCGGCACATCGCATGACAGCTCACACGACCGACGAGGTGCACGTCGGCGAGCCCCCTCGGAAATCCGTTCATGAGTTCCGGGCTCGCTCGCTTCGCGAGCGCCCCGGAATGACGGCCGAGGCGAGATTTCATGCCCCCGGGTCCGCCAAAGGCCCATGCTCGACGCGCGATGAACCCTCACCAGCAGGTATATCCCCCATCCGCCAGTACGATCGAGCCCGTCATCAGGCTCGACGCGTCGGAGGCCAGGAACAGCACTACGGACGCGATCTCGTCGATCTCGCCGAGCCGGCCCAGCGGCGTTCCGTCGATCCAGGCCTTGTACATCTCGGGCTTGGATTTCACGAACTCGTTCAGCGGCGTCGCGATATAGGTCGGCGCCACCGCGTTGACGCGGACGCCGCGGCCGCCCCATTCGGCGGCGAGCGATTTCGTCAGATGGTGCACGCCGGCCTTGGAGGCGTTGTAGTAGGACTGCGCCTGCGGCTTGTTGACGATGAAGCCAGACATCGAGCCGACATTGACGATGACGCCCGAGCGCGCCTCCAGCATGTGCCGGCCGAAGGCGCGGCAGCACCAGAAGACGCCGTTGAGGTTGACGTCGATGACGTTCAGCCAGTGCTCGTCGGTGACCCTCTCGGCCGGCGTCTCGCTGCGGGCGATGCCGGCATTGTTGACGAGGATGTCGAGTTTTCCGTGAGCGCGGACGACGTCGTCGGCGACCGCGGTGACGCGCCCCGGATCGGTCACGTCCATGACGACGATCTCCGGGTCGTAGCCCTTGCGCCGCATCGCCTCGCGGCCTTGCTCGGCAATCGCGGCGTCGGCATCGGCGATGATCACCTTGGCGCCGGCCTCGCTGAGGGCCTCGACGCAGCCGAGGCCGATGGCGCGGCCGCCTCCGGTGACGAGGGCAGTGCGCCCCGCCAGCTTGAATTTCTCGAGATACATTGCCGTTCCTGTTCCTGACCGATTATCCGAGGTCCGCCCGCCTCACTTCACCGCGCCGAAGGTGAGGCCGCGGACGAGCTGCCGCTGGCTGAACCAGCCGATGACGAGGATAGGTGCGATGGCGAGCGTCGAGGCGGCCGACAGCTTCGCCCAGAAGAGGCCCTCCGGACTCGAATAGGAGGCGATGAAGGCGGTCAGCGGGGCTGCCTCGAGCGTCGTCAGGTTGAGCGTCCAGAAAGCCTCGTTCCAGGCGAGGATGACGTTGAGCAGCACGGTCGAGGCGATGCCGGGCAGCGCCATCGGCGCCAGCACCTTGGTGATCTCCTCGAGCGTGCCGGCGCCGTCGATGCGCGCCGCTTCCAGAATGTCCTTCGGGATCTCGCGGAAATAGCTAAACAGCATCCAGACCACGATCGGCAGGTTGCCGAGGCAAAGCACGACGACGAGGCCGACATGCGTATCGAGCAGGCCGAAATCGCGGAACAAGAGGTAGATCGGCACCAGCACGCCGACCGGCGGCAGCATTTTCGTCGACAGCATCCACATCAGCGTGCCGCGCGTGCGCGGCGTCGGGAAGAACGCCATCGCATAGGCGGCCGGCACGGCGATGAGAAGGGCGAGCAGCGTCGAGCCGCCGGCGAGGATGACCGAGTTCAGCGCATGCCGGAAATAGTCGCTGCGCTCCTGCACGGTGGCGTAATTCTCGGTCGTCCACTCGAAGAACAGGAAGGAGGGTGGGGTCGAAAAAGCTTCGAGCTCGGTCTTGAAGCTCGTGAGAATCATCCACAGGATGGGGAAGAACATGGCGAGGCCGACGGCCCAGGCGACGAGCGTCGAGACGGCGGCACGGGCGGGCGTGATCTCGCGTTCCATGGTCACACGTCCAGGTTCTTGCCGACGAGGCGCATCAAGACGATGGCGACGAGGTTGGCGAGCACGACGGCGACGAGACCGCCCGCCGAGGCGAGGCCGACATCGTACTGGATCAGCGCCTCCGAATAGATCAGGAAGGCGAGGTTGGTCGTCTGCAGGCCGGGGCCGCCGCCGGTAGTGACGAAGATCTCGGCGAACACGGTCAGGAGGAAGATCGTCTCGATCAGGATGACGATGGTGATCGGCCGCGCGAGGTGCGGCAGCGTGATGTAGCGGAACTTGTCGATCGGCCCGGCGCCGTCCATGTCGGCTGCCTCGCGCTGCTCCTGGGAGAGCGACTGCAGCGCCGTGAGGAGGATCAGCGCCGCGAACGGCGTCCATTGCCAGGCGACGATGAGGATGATGGCGAACAGCGGCGCCTCGGCGAACCAGTCTATCGGCGTCAGCCCGACCGAGACCGCGATCCAGGCGAACAGGCCCGAGACCGGGTGCATCAAAAGATTCTTCCAGACGAGCGCGCTCACCGTCGGCATGACGAAGAAGGGCGAGATGACGAGCAGCCGGACGATGCCCTGCCCGTACACGAACTGGTCGAGCGCGAGCGCGATGAGGACGCCGGCGACGACCGTGATCGCCAGCACCGAGCCGACGAGCACGAGCGTGTTGCGCAGCGAGGCGAGGAAGGCCGGATCGGTGAGGAAGTACTCGAAGTTCTCGAGCCCGACGAAGCCCGTCAGCGCGGGATTCAGAAGATCGTAGCGCTGCGTCGAGAAATAGACGGTCATCGCGAGAGGCACGACCATCCAGACGAACAGGAGGCCGACGGCCGGCGCCATCAGGAGCCGCGCGAGCGCATTTCCTTGATCGGTCGGCATCGTCATACCTGGTTTGCGAGGGGCCGCCGGCCGGACGCCGCCGCGCCGGCGCGGGACGAACGGCGCACTCCGAAGGGAGAGACGGAGCGCGCCGCTGAGCGTCGGGCTACTTCAGATAGCCCGCACGCTTCATGTCGCGCTCGGTCGCCCGCTGTGCGGCATCGAGCGCGGCGTCGATGGTCGAGCTGCCGGATAGAGCCGCCGAGAACTGCTGGCCGACGGCGGTGCCGATGCCCTGAAACTCGGGGATCGTCACATACTGCACGCCCGTATAGGGGACAGGCTTGACGGTCGGGTGGTTCGGGTCGGCCGAGTCGATCGACTGCAGCGTCAGCTCGGCGAACGGAGCCGTTTTCTGATACTCCGGGTTCTTGTAGAGCGAGGTCCGCGTTCCGGGCGGCACGTTGGCCCAGCCGTCTTTCGAGGCGACGAGCTCGAGGTATCCCTTCGAGGTCGCCCAGCCGATGAACTTCTTGGCTGCGTCGACCTTCTTGGAGCCGGCCGGGATGGCGAGGTTCCAGGCCCAGAGCCAGTTGGCGTTCTTGCCGAGGCCCTTGTTCGGGGCGAGCGCGAAGCCGACCTTGTCGGCGACCTTGGAGTCCTTCGGATTGGTGACGAAGGACGCGGCGACCGTGGCGTCGATCCACATGCCGCACTTGCCGGCATTGAACAGCGCGAGGTTCTCGTTGAAGCCGTTCGAGCTCGCCCCCGGAGGACCGGCCTCCTTCATGATGGCGACGTAGTCAGTCAGCGTCGCCTTCCATTCCGGCGTGTTGAACTGCGGCGCCCATTTCTCGTCGAACCAGCGCGCGCCGTAGGAGTTCGCCATGGCCGTCAGGAACGCCATGTTCTCGCCCCAGCCGGCCTTGCCGCGCAGGCAGATGCCATAGACGTCGTTCGCCTTGTCGGTGATCTTTTTCGCAGCGTCGTAGATGAACGCCCAGGTCGGCGCGTTCGGCATCGTCAGGCCGGCCTTCTCGAACAGGTCCTTGCGATACATGATCATCGAGCTCTCGCCGTAGAACGGCGCGGCGTAGAGCTTCCCGTCGACGCTGGTCGCGGCCCGGATCGCCGGCAACAGATCGTTCACGTCGTAGTCGGCACCGAGGTTGTCGAGCGGCACGAGCCAGTTCTGCTTCGCCCAGATCGGCACCTCGTAGGTGCCGATGGTGAGGACGTCGAACTGGCCGCCCTTGGTGGCGATGTCGGTGGTGACGCGCTGCCGGAGCACGTTCTCCTCGAGCGTCACCCACTTCACTTCGATGCCGGGGTTCTGCTTGGTGAACTCTCCCGTCAGCCCCTGCATGCGGATCATGTCGCCATTGTTGACGGTGGCGACGGTGAGGCTCTGCGCGGACGCGGCGCCCGCGAGAAGACAGATTGCCGGGCCCAGCAGGGCACCCGCCAAGTGACGCATGTAATCCTCCCCTGCGGCGAGCTTTTGCTCTCGCCTTGAAGATATGCTCACTCAGGTTCGGGCCGCTGTCAATCGGGATTCGTTGCTGCAGCGCAGCGAGTGCAAGCGGAGGATGTGCGATTCATCGGTCTTTCGAGGGCGTTGCCCGCTCCGCTCATGCCCGCGAAAGCGGGGATCCAGCCTTCCGTCGGCGCGGCTGGATGCCCGCCTTCGCGGGCATGAGCGGAGAGAGGATCGCGCGATCCTCGCGGCGTCAGGACGGGCCCTACCGCAAGTCCAGCAGCGCCTGCGCCGTGGTCTCGTTGGTGATGAGCCCGTTGAGGATCTTGCCGCCGAGCGCGGCGCCGATCGCATCGACTTTCGCAGGCCCACTGGCGACGCCAACGACCAGGTTGGCGCTCTCGACCTGAACCGGGATGCTCGTCACGCGCTCGTTCGAGCCGCCCTCGAGGATTTTTCCGCCCCGGTCGTACGCCCAGCCGGTCACCTCGCCGACGGCGCCGAGGCGCTGCATCGCGAACAGCTCGTCGCGGCTGATGAAGCCGTCGACATGCAGCTGGGCGTTCAGATCCATCTGGCCGACGCCGACGAGCCGCAGATCCGCGCGCTCGGCAAGGGCGCGGATGCGCTCGACCGCATGGATGCGGAGCAGTTGCTCGCGCTCCTCGCGCGAGGACAGGAACGTCGGCAGCGGCATCGGGAAATGGCGCGCCTTGGTGAGGTCGGCGAGCCGTGCCAGGGCGTCGAAAAAGCTTGCCGAGCCATCCGGCGAGATGTTGCCGACGAGCGAGACGATCTGGTGGTCGGGCCGATCCATGGGCGCGATGTGCTCGACCATCGCCCGCATCATGCGCCCGGTGCCGATCGCCACCACCTGCGGGATCGGGTTGCGCAGCGTCGTCTCGAGCAGGTCGGCTGCCGCCTCGGCGGCGCCGAAGACGGCGCCTGGCGCTGCCGGATCGCTCGGCGCGACGCGGCAGAAGCGCAAGCCGAAGCGGTCGACCAGTCGCACCTCCAGCTCCATGCAGGCGGTGATGCGATGCTCGGCGCGGAAGGTGATCAGCCGCTCGGAGATCGACAGCGAGACGAGCCGCTGTGCCGTGGCGCGCGAGACGCGCAGCTTTTGCGCGATCTCCTCCTGCGTGTTGCCGGCGATGAAGTAGAGCCAGCCGGCGCGGGCGGCCTCGTCGAGGCGGGACGCGTTGTCCGAGAAGGCCATGTCACTCGAGCCCGAAATCGCGCATCGCCGCGAAGATGCGGTCGGCGCCGGCGGCGGTCAGCGCCGCGCCGACGTCGCGGCCGACGCAATGGCTGCCGCCGACGAACCCCCACACCGTCATCCCCGCCGCCTTGCCGGCGAGAACGCCATTGACGCTGTCCTCGACGACGAGGCAGCGCGCCGGCTCGGCGCCCATGCGCGCGGCGGCGTGCAGGAAGAGGTCGGGCGCCGGCTTCGCGTTCGGCACCATCGCGGCGGAGAACACGCGCCCCTCGAATTTGTGCGCGAGGCCGGTCGTGGCGAGGCTGTGGGCGATGCGCGCATCATTGCTCGAGGAGGCGAGGCAGTATGGCACGGAAAGCCGGTCGAGCAGCGCCTCGATGCCATCGATCGGCCGCAGCGAGGCGGCGAAGGCGGCGCGCAGCCGCTCAGCATACTCCTCGGCGAAGCTTTCGGGAATCGGCTCGCCGCGAACCGCCTGCCAGTGCGCTGCGACCGCGCCGAAGCTGCGGCCGAGAAAGGTGTCGTAGACCCGGGCCACATCCATTGGCAAGCCGAAGCGGCCTAAGGTTTCCGACAGGCACGCGCAGCTCAGCACCTCGCTGTCGACGACAACGCCGTCGCAATCGAAGATGACGAGGTCGACCATTGCCAACGGGTCCGTCATGTCGCGAGCATATGCCCGCGGCACGGGCAAGTATGCAAGTCGGCGGCGTGAAATCAACGGGCGAGCTGCTTCCAGCCCCCCTCTGGCACCGGCCGGGGCCTGCTGAGCGGAGCGCAACAGTCCGGGCGATGATACCGACTCTCCGGCCGAAATCGGGTCCGTGACGCCGGCAGCATCGCGGAAGGATCGGCGAGGAACGACGTCCGAACTCCACCCGCGAGCTTCGTGCTGTCGGGCTAGCTCACGCACGTCGCGAAGGCGGAACCCGACAGGACGACAATACGGTGATCGCGAGGACGGTCTGCAGGGCGGGTCTCATCGAGGCTCTGAGCCGCGTAGAGCGTCGCCCGCTTGCGGCGATCCAAACCCGAGATCAGGGCATCGGAATGCCAGCGCGACCATGGCCGGCCTGCTGGTGCCGCAAGGGGGATTCGAACCCCCGACCCCATCACCACGAAGGGGTGCTCTACCGGCTGAGCTATTGCGGCGCCGGTCGGCATGCGCGCTCCGGGCGCGAGCCGGCCCGCCTCAGTTCTTCGCCGCCACGGCCTGCATGACGCGTGCGGTCATCGCATCGTGCTCCTCGAGGAAAGCGGCGAGTTCGGCGCTGCCGCGCCAGACCGCGCCGAAGCCGCGCTGCTTCATGCCGTCCTGGAAGTTCGGACTGTCATAGGCGCGCCTGACAGCCGCCTCGAGTCGCTTGGCGACAGCCGGATCGATTCCGGCCGGGCCGCCGACCGCGCGCCAGGTGCCACCGACATAAGGCCTGCCTACCTGCTCGCCGACCGTCGGCACGGTCGGGTATCGCTCGAGGCGCTTCTCGTCCATGACGCCGATCGAGCGCACCCGGCCGGCTGTGGCGAGCGCATCCGTCTCCGGCAGCGAGCAAAGCACGACGTCGACGCCGCCCGAGGCCAGTTCCTGCAGGCCGGCGGCCGAGCCGGGGGCCGGGATCATGTTCACCTTCGAGACGTCGATGCCATTGTCCATCAGGAGCGACAGGAAAGGAATGTCCCAGCTGGCATTGCAGCCGCCGCCGCACGAGATCTTGAGGCTCGTCGGATCGGCCTTCAGCCTGGCGAGCACGTCGTTGACCGACTTCAGCGGCGAATCCTGGGCGACGTGGATCGCAGCCGGATCGGCATTGAACTGGGCGATGGGCGTGAAGCTCCTCGGCGTGAAGTCGCCCTGGCCGGCGATCCGGTACTGCGCGAAGGGCGACAGCTGGCCGAGCGTGTAACCGTCCGGCTTGGCGCGCGTGTAGTTGGTCATGCCGACGACGCCGGAGCCCTGCGCCTGGTTGACGATGGTGATCGGCTGCTTGAGGTCGGCCTCCATCTCGCGGGCGAGGAGGCGCATCGTGTAGTCGCTGCCGCCGCCGGGCCCGGCGATGACGATCATCGTCAGCGGGCGCTCCGGCCAGTCCGCCTTCGCCGGCAGCGCCGCCGCGACCGGAAGAACCGCCGCCGCCGCGCACAGGCCTCTCATTGCTTGCCGAAGTCCGCGCTTCATCTCGTCCCTCCCGAAACTGGGCGTCGCATCGCGCCCGATCGGGGATGTGTTCCAGAATGCGGGATATATGTCAATCCGGAGGACGCGTGCAATTCCGCAATCCTCCCCCTCTTGATCCTTGACAAGGTGCCCGATCGTGCGGCTTATCTGCCCGCATTATGGGATTCCAAGAAAGGCAGGTGGGTTGTGAGCGCTCAAGTCATGGGCATCGTGCCGCCGGTCCCGACGCCGTTCACGGCCGCTGGCGAGATCGACGAGGCGGCCTTCCGCAACGTCGTCGGCTTCATGCTGTCGAAGAGCGTGCACGGCCTCTGCGTCGGCGGCAGCACGGGCGAGGGACATACGCTGTCGACCGACGAGCTGGTTCGCCTCAACGAGATCTGCTGCGAGGAGGTGAAGGGCACCGTGCCGGTCGTCGCCGGGCTCATCGTCAACTCGACACGCGACGGCGTCGCCAAGACGAAGGCGCTCGCCCATCTGCCGATCGCGGCCCTGCAGGTCACCCCGGTGCACTATGTCTTCAAGCCGGACGAGGACGCGACCTACGCCCACTTCCAGGCGCTCGCCGACGCGACCGATGTTCCGATCGTCATCTACAACGTGGTGCCCTGGAACTATCTCTCGCCGGCTCTGCTCGTGCGGATCATGAAGGGCATCGACGGCATCGCCGGCGTGAAGCAAAGCGCGGGCGACCTGAAGCTGATGGCCGATCTCCTGAACGCCGAGGTTCCCGGAAAGATCGTGCTGACGGCCGTCGACGCCCTGCTCTACCCGTCCTTTGCGCTCGGCGCGCACGGCACCATCGCCGCCAATCCGGCCGCCGTGCCGGGCGTCACCGTCAGCCTGTGGAACGCGGTGCAGGCCGGCAACCACGCCGAGGCGCTCGCGATCCACAAGGCGCTGCTGACCTTCTGGAACACGATCAGCGCCGACAACCTGCCAGCCTGCGTGAAGTACGCGCTGACGCTGCAGGGCTGCGCCGCCGGCTTGCCGCGTATGCCGATGCCTGCCCCCTCGGCCGAGCAGAAGGCGCGCATCGAGGCCGCGCTGCCAGGTGTGCTGAAGTACGACACCGAGGGCCTGCGCAGTGCGGCGGAATAGCATCGAGGCTTGCTCGCCGCTCCGTCAGAACGGCACTCAGCGGAGGACAGCGAGGCTCGCCCGGCGGCTCCCTCGGAGATCGGCTTCATGGATTTTGGGGCTCGCGGGCAGAAGCTCGCGCCCGGAAGCACGGCAGCCCCGCACGACCTCGTTGCCGAGAGGCTGGAGCCATGAAGCCGTCCGGCCACCTCACGTCGGTGACGTCGGCAATCATCGAGCGCGGCGCGCGCGCGGCTGCGGTGCCCTCTGAGACATCCTCCGCCCGGCCTATATACTGAGACGGGTTCGGCGGAGATCCGTCTCGCGCCGCATTCGGAGGAATGGAAAGTCTCGTGCTGGCAACAAAGAACGTTAAGTCGGTGGGCAAGCTGCTCGCGGTGCTCGAGTGCTTCTCGAGCGTCGACAAGCGGCTTCCTGTCAGCGAGATCGCCCGCCGCACGGACCTGCCGCGCAGCACCGCGCATCGGCTCATCCTGGCGCTGAAGGAGATCGGCTTTCTCGAGCAGGACCGCACGCGGGACGAATACCGCCTCGGCATAAAGCTGTTCGAGCTCGGCTCGATCGTCCTCGGCAATATGGACCTGCACCGCGAGGCGCCGCCATTCGTCGAGGCGCTCACCGCGACCTCGCGCGAGGCGGCGCATCTATGCGTCTTCGATGGCCTGCGCATGGTGTTCGTCGAGCGCTCGACCGGCGGCCGCAGCGGCGAGCACAATGCCACCATCACCATGGAGTCCTCCCCCTGCCATTGCACGGGGGTCGGCAAGGCGGCGCTCGCCTTCCAGCCGCCGGCGGTGATCGAGCGCGTCATCGGCCTCGGCCTCACGGCCTTCACCCGCAACACCATTACCGATCCAGATCGCCTCCGCATTGAGCTCGACACGATCCGCAGGCAGGGCTTCGCCTTCGACCGCGGCGAGATCGAGATCGCGCGCGCCTGCGTGGCGGCGCCGATCCGCGATCGCAGCGGAAAGGTCTTCGCAGCGCTGAGCTGCACCGGTCCGGCGGCCCGCATGACCGAGGAGCGGCTCATCGAGCTCGCGCCGAACGTCGTCGGCTATGCCGATGCGCTGTCGCGGCGGCTCGGCTGGGAGAGTGGCGAGATGCCCGCACGCCGCGGCAACGGCCGGCGGGCGCCGCGCGCGCCGGCGGAGGCGTAGGTCTTCACGGCGGCGAGCTCGGCCGCCGATCCCTGGCTCGCCCGGATGTGGGCACGGATCTTCGGCGTCACCGTGGCGTTGGCGTGCAGCTTCACGTCCATCCGAGGCGCTCGCTGACGAAGGCGATGCCCCTGCCTACACCCATTCCGTCCCTCCAGGACTAAACACCTCCCGGAGGAAGACGACCGGGAGGCTTCGAGCGAGCCGATCCCTCACGCGGTCTCGAGGCCGCCTCGCTGCCGCTGGAGCGAGCGGAACAGCCGCAGCCCGATGGCGAGGCCCCAGGCGAGCAACGTCAGCACGCCGAGAGTGCCGCCGATCGGCCGATCGAAGAAGGCGACGAAGTCGCCGCCCGACTTCAGCATCGTCGTCATGAAGGTCTGCTCGAGCATCGGCCCGAGGATCAGGCCGAGAATCGCCGGCGCCAGCGGGATGTCGTTCGCCTCCATGAGGTAGCCCAGCACGCCGAAGGCGAGCATGACGCCGACGCCGAACAGGGTGTTGTCGGCCGAGAAGGCGCCGACGATGCAAAACAAGAGAATCGTCGGCGACAGATAGAGCGTCGGCACCTTCAGGACGAGGCCGTAGATGCGGATGCAGGCGAGCCCAAGCGGAATCATCAACAGGTTGGCGATGAAGAAGATCGCAAATATGGTGTAGATGATGCCAGGGTTGTTCAAGAAGATCGTCGGCCCCGGATTGACGCCCTTCAGGAACATCACACTGATGACGATGGCGGTGATCGCGTCACCCGGTATGCCGAACACCGTTGCGGGAATATAGGCGCCGCCAAGCGCGGCGTTGTTCGCGGCGCCGGCGGACATGATACGCTCCACCTTGGCCTCGTCGGTCTCCGGCTGCTTGCGCCGCAGCTGCAGCTGCCGCTCGATCGCGTAGGAGACCCAGGCGGCGATATCGGCTCCGGCGCCGGGGAGTGCCCCGATCAGGGTGCCGATGCCGCTGCCGCGCGCAAGCCCACCGCGATGGTTCCAGAGCGCTTGGCGCATGCCGGCGCAGGTCTGACCCATCGAAGGCCGTGCGGCGGCCAAGGCGGCCCGGTTGAAGGAGCCGCGCAGCAGCTCGGAGATCGCGAAAAGGCCGATCAGCACCGGGATCAGGCCGAGGCCGCCCGCCGGCGACCGGATCCATGCCGACGGTCGAAAGTGCGAGCCCGAACAGCAGCGAGGCGAGCCCCTTCAGCAGCGAACGGCCGCCGATGAAGATGGCGCAGGAGATGCCGAGCACGCCGAGCCAGAAATATTCGACGCTCGAAAAGCTCAGCGCGACCTCGGCCAGCGAGGGGGCCGCGAATGTCAGCACGACGGCGCTGAGGAGGCCGCCGATCACCGAGGAGAACAGGCCGGCGCCGAGCGACAGGCCGGCCTTGCCGGCCTGCGTCAGCGCATATGAGTCGTCGGTATAGGCGGCCGAGGCCGGGGTGCCCGGCATGCGCATCAGCGCCCCCGGGATGTCGCCGGCGAAGATCGCCATCGCCGAGGCGGTGATGATGGCGCCGATCGCCGGCACCGGCTCCATGAACATGACGACCGGCACCATCAGCGCCGTCGCCATCAGGGCGGTGAGACCCGGCACGGCGCCCATGAAGAGCCCGAAGACAGCGGAGGCGAGCAGCACCAGCCACAGGTGCGGGTCCAGCAGCAGCGCGACGACGTCGGAGACGATCACCATATCAGCCAGCCCGAGACCCCCTGCAGCGGCCCCCAGGGCAGCGCCATGTGAAGCACCGAGGCGAAGAAGACCGTGAACACGACCGCCGTCACGATGGCGATGCCGAGTCCTCTGGCGAGCGGTGCGCCGGCGATGGCGAACAGCGCGAACAACAAGACGGCCGCGGTCAAAAGGAAGCCGAGCGTGTCGACCGCGAGGAGATAGAAGACGGTCGCCGCGATCACTGCCCCGAACAGCATCCAGCCACGCCCTCCCGTCCCCCAATGCGGGCTCGCGACGAGCCGTCCGCTGCCGAGCGTGCGCACACCGTTCCAGGCGATGCCGCCGCCGACGAGGATCAGTCCTGCGCCGATGATCGAGGGGAAGAAGCCGGCACCGAACTGGAGGTGCCGCGGCGGGGCGAGGCCGCTCGCGTAGACCATCATGAAGGCGCCGAGGAGAGCGAACACGGTGCCCGTGATCGCGTCGCTGATCTTCATCGCGAGGCTCCTCGGCGCAGTTGGCCGGGTCGATACCGGCGGGAGGTTACTTGCCGCGGCCGAGCGCCTGCATGACGCGCTCGGTGTCCGTCTCGTGTTGCTTCATCAGCGCGGTCAGCTCGCCCGTGTCCAGCCACTTGACGCCGAACTTCGCCTTCGCCATGGCGGCTTGGAAAGCGTCGCTGGCGACCGCCTTCTGCATCGCCGCTTCCCAGGCCTTCACCTGCGCCGCCGGCACGCCGGCCGGGCCGCCGAGCGCCCGCCAGGTGCCGCCGTCTATGGCGACGCCGATCGCCTGCTCGGCGGTGGGGACGCTCTCGAAGCCCCTCACCGGCTCGGGACTGAGCACCGCGAGCGCCCGCACGCGGCCGGCGCCCATCAGCGCCGAAGCCTCCGGCAGCGAGGCAGTCTGGAAGTCGACGCCGCCGGCGGCGAGCTCCGTCAGGCCGGAGGCCGCCCCCTGCCCCGGGATCCAGTTCACCTTGCCGTCGTCGAGCATCATGCCGGCGACCGGAACGTCCCAGACGCTGCCGCAGCCGCCGCTGCAATGCACCTTGTACTTGGCCGGCTCGGCCTTGATGGCGTCGAGCGCCGACCTCAGATCCTTGAACGGCGAGTTCGCGCCGACGAACAGCGCAGAGGAGTCGCCGTTGAAATTGGCGATTGGCGAAAAATCCTTCAGCTGGAAGTCGGCAGCGCCGGTGGCCTTGTAGCCGGCATAGGGGAACAGGAGGCCGACTGTGTACCCGTCGGGCTTGGCGTTCTTCAGCGTCGTTAGGCCGACGACGCCGCCGCCCTGTCCCTGATTGACGATGGTGATCGGCTGCTTGAACACGCCCTCGAGCTCGCGGGCGAGTATGCGCGTCGTCGTGTCGCCGCCGCCCCCGGCGCCGGCCGGCACGATGATGGTCAGCGGGCGCCCCGGGAACTCCGCCCGCGCTGTCGCGGACAGAGCCAGAAGGACCGCCACGCTCGCCGCGATCAAGCTGCGGGAACCCATTGCTTCCTCCCTTCGAAAGTCGCTTCTTGCCCCAAGCCCTAGTCTCGGAGACGCCGAGTGTCAATCCCACATTGCGGACATCATCGTGGCTCATAATGGCTCTCGGAGACTTCCTCAGGAGCTGATCCACGGAGATAGTTCAAACAGTTCTCCCGTATTGTGGGATAATGCAGATCGCTACAGCGGCTGGCCGTCCAGCCACCGATGCGCCGGAGGGTCTCGGCCGCGGCTTTGCTGCCGGCATGGAGGCAGGCCACGAGCGCTTTCGGAGCCAAGGCGCCAAGGCAGCCGGCGATGAAGGTGTCGCCGGCGCCGGTCGTATCCACCACCTCGACGGGCCGGATGCCCGCGGTGACGATCTCGCCGCCGTCCGAGGCGATACTGCCGAGCGTACCGCAGGGCGCGCGGGATCAATGCTGGCCGGCCTGCCGTCAGGCTATCCGGCGCCGACGCAGGCCGAGGCCCTGTCGCGCCGTGCGGCGAGGACGGCGGCATCCTCGTCTATGCCTCACCGGGGCAGCGCCCTCGGTTTCGGCTTCCTGCCCCGCTGACGGTGGACTCGACGTCTCGCCGCTCACCTGGTCGCGAGCATCTCGCCTACTTGTCCATCCCGAACATGCGCGGCAGAACCAGAACGATCTCCGGCACGTAGGTGATCAGCATCAGCACCGCCAGACTCGACAGGAAGAAGGGCCACATGTGGCGGACCAGCTTCTCGAGCGGCACGCCGGTGACCATCGAGCCGGCGAAGAGCGCCGCCCCGTAGGGCGGCGTCAGGAGGCCGAGCACCAGGTTCAACACGACGACGACGCCGAAGTGTATCGGGTCGATGCCGAGCTCGGTCGCCAGCGGCATCAGGATCGGCACGATGATGAAGATCGCCGGCAGCATATCCATCACCATGCCCCAGAGGAGCAGGAAGACGTTGACGACGAGCAGGATCACCTTCGGGTCGCGCGAGATCTCGAACAGCGCGGCGGCGATCTTGCGCGGCACCTGCTCGGTGGCAAGGATCCAGCCGAGCACGCTCGAGGCGCCCGAGAGCATCAGAATCGCGCCGGCGAGAATCGCTGCACGGGCGATGACGATGAAGAGCTCCCTGTAGTCCGGTCTGCCCCGGGCGTTGACAAAGACGAGCAGAAGTCCGTAGCCGACCGCGGCCGCAGAGGCCTCGGTGGGGGTAAAGACGCCGGAGAGGATGCCGCCGAGGATGATCACCGGCATCATCAGGAAGGGAATCGAGACGAAAGTGATGAGAGCGATCTCACGCGGCGTATAGCGGCGCTGCGAGGGCGCCAGCCGACGCGACTGCAGGAAGACGACGAAGGCCATGGCGAGGCCGATCAAGACGCCGGGGATGGCGCCGCCGAGCAGCATGCCGCCGATCGAGGTGCCGGTGACCGCGCCGACCAGGACCATCGGAATCGAGGGCGGGATGATCGGCCCCTGGATCGAGGCGCTGGTCATTAGGGCGGCCGCGAAGGGCCGTCCGTAGCCACCCTTCTCCATCATCCTGACTTGCAGCGGCCCGAGACCGGCGACCTCCGAGATGGCCGAGCCGGAGCAGCCGCCGAACAGCATCGAGGAGAAGATGGTGACGTAGGCGAGCCCGCCGCGCATCCGTCCGACGACCGCGTTGGCGAAATCGAGCATGCGCTCGGCGGTGCCCGAGCGGACCATCAGGTCGCCGGCGAGCGTGAAGAAGGGAATCGCCATCAGCGTGAAGGTGTCCACGCCGGAGAAGAACTGCTGCACCATCAGATAGATCGGCTGGCCCTTGCCGATGAAGTAGAAGATGCAGGAGAGCAGCATCGCAAATGTCAGCGGAACGCCGGCGAACATCGAGACGAAGAAGACGACCAGCGTCAGTCCGAGCAGGAACGACATCCGTCAGGCCTCGACTTTCATCGGGCCGAGCTGCTTTCCTGCGAGAAGGAGAACGGATAGAACGGCGCTGATCGGGAACGCGAGATAGATCCAGAAGAACTTCCAGCGCAGCACGGGCGTCCGCATGTCACCGTCGCCGACGGCGAGATCGAGCCCGTACCAGAAGATCATCGCGACGACGAACAGCACCGCGAGGTCGGTCAGCCCTTCGAGCACACGCCGGGCGCGCGGCGGCAGCATATCGGCGAAGAGCGTCAGCCGCAGATGCCCGTTCTCCCGGAGAGCGACGGCGCTGCCGAGCATGATCATGTAGAACATCGCGTAGCGCGCTAGCTCCTCGCCCCAGAAGAACGGCAGGTCGACGACGTACCGGGTGATGATGACCGCCATCACCACCAGGAACATGACCGCGAGCGCGAGCCCGGTGAGTATCCAGGAGACGCGGTAGACCACGCGGTCGATTGCCGCGAGAGCGGAGACTGTGCTGGACATGAAGTTCCCGGATCGGGCTGGTGAGGTCGGCCGGCGCGAACCTTTTGGCAGCGCGCCGGCTCCGCAGCTCGGCGAGGTTAGGGCGTCACTTCTTGGCGGCGACGTCGATGATCGCGTAGAACTGGTCGACGAAGTGCTTGCCCCACTGCTTCTCGGCCCACTCCCGGGTCGGCCCCTCGACCGCCTTGCGGAACTTCGTCACCTCGTCCGGGGTCGGGATGTAGATCGCCATGCCGAGCGACTTCAGCTTCTCCATGGCGAGATAGTCCTGGATCGCGCCGACGCCGTCATGGGCGAGATCGGCCTCGCGAACCGCGTCCCGCAGGGCCTTGCGCTCGTCCGGCGAGAGCGACTGGTACCAGGCCTCGTTGGCGATCAGCGCGCCGACCGTCATCACGTGCTGCGTGGCGGTCAGGTTCTTCTGCACCTGGTAGAACTTCTGCTGGATCATGTTGGAGGGCGTGTTCTCCTGGCCGAACACCACGCCCGTCTGCAGGCTCGTATAGAGCTCGAGATAGGGGATCGGCACGGGCGAGGCGCCGAGCGCCTTCATCATCTCCTGGTGCGGCACGATCTCCATGGTGCGGATCTTGAGGCCGGCCATGTCCTTCGGCTCGTGCACCGCCTTGTCCTTCGTCGTCAGGTGGCGGAAGCCGTAGGGGTTGAGCGACAGGATGCGGATGCCGCTTTCCTTGGCGACATCGTCCAGCAGCTTGGCGATGAAGGGATCGTCGTTCGACAGCGCCCGGCGCAGGTGCGCGCGCGAGTTGAACAGGAACGGCAGGTCGACGATGCCGAGCTTGGGCGCATAGAGCGATGCGAGCACGCCCGAGGCGATGTTGGCGATCGTGATCGTGCCGCGCCGGACCTGCTGGATCATCGACTTCTGATCGCCGAGCTGGCCGTTCGGATAGAGCTCGGCGGTGATCTTGCCGCCCGAGAAGCGCTCGAGGCTCGACTTGAGGACGTGCATCTCGGCAGCGGTCGCGACCGTCTGCGGATCGTCCGGATCCGTCCATGTGATCTTGATCGGCGCCGATTGCGCGAACGCGGCGCCGGCGCCGAGCAAGCAGGCGCCGACAACGATCGAAACGAGCCGCTGCATTAGGTTTCTCTCCCTCGAGGTTTCCGTGCCCTGAAGCCGCCTGGTGAAAGCGGCAGCCCGATGCTCAGGCGCCAGTTCGGCGTGAGCCGAGGAAGGCGCTTATCTCGTTTTGCAAGATAATAGACCATTGGCAAATACCAGCGTCAAGCGGCCAGCTAGCCGATATGAGCGCGGATCCATGCGGCGGCCGCCATTGTGCCGCAGCCAAGTGGTAGTCTCGCAATACGAGATAGGCTCTCAGCTCGCCGGGGCCTTCGCTCGGCCACGCTTCTCCCGCAGCGGACGGTAGCCGAGCCGCTCGGAGAGCAGGTTCGCGTGCTCGATCACCAGGGGGGCCAGCTCGTGCAGCCGCTCCTCGGGAAGTCGCCTGTCAGGACCGCTGACGCTGATGGCGGCGATCACCTTGCTCGTATTGTTGCGAATCGGCGCCGCCACGCAGCGCACCCCGGTCTCCATCTCGCCGAAATCGAGGGAGTAGCCGCGAGCGCGCGTCTTCTCGAGCTCCTGCCGCAGGGCGGTCGGGTCCGTGATCGTCGTATGGGTATAGGCCGGCAGTCCGAGCCGGATGATTCGGTCGATGACCTGCTCCGGCTGGAAGGCGAGCGCCGCCTTGCCGACGCCCGAACAGTAGCAGGGCGAGGTCTCCATCACGATGGTCGAGTTGTTCCGGCCGGTCCGTCCGCCCACCTGCCGGTCGATGAACACCATGCGCCAGCCGTCGAAGACGCAGAGATGGACGTTTTCGCCGGCTGCACGGCTCAGAAGCTCGACGAAGGTGCGGGCCTCCCTCTGGATGTCCATGTTGACGAGCACTGCGTTACCGAACTCGAAGAGTCTCAGGCCTAGCCGATAGTCGTTCCGGGCCCCGTCCTGGTCGAGTAGGCCGATCTGGCGCAGCGACAGCACCAGCCTATGCGCAGTGCTGCGCGGAAGACCGGAGCGCTCGACGATCTGCGCCACCGAAAGCGACTTGTCGACCGCCGAGAAGCACTCGAGGATCGTCATGATCTTCTGGAGGGATTTGACGCCGTAATCAGAAGCCATGCCCGCGGTCTTTCCCGATCGTCGCCCTTGCTCTGGTACCCCTCGGCCGGGCTCTTGCCAATCCGGGCGGCCGACCCCCGGTGTGCCCGGCGGCCGGCCGGATAGGCTCTAAGGTCGCGCTTTTATCCCGCATTGCAAGAGATAGCTGCCCCGAGCAGCCGCTCCCGCCGGACGCAGATTGTCGGACACGGACCAATTTCGACGAGGACCAGGCGCCACATATTGACCGACGATCGGACAGCTGCATATGGTCGAAACTCGTAATACGAGATAAGCTGCGGTAGCCAGGAGAAACGCTCGATGCCTTCCGGTCTCACGGGAATCATCCCGCCGATCGTCACCCCCTTTACCGAGACCGGCCTTCTCGACGAAGCCAAGCTGCGAAGCGTCATCCGCTTCACGATCGACAAGGGCGTGCACGGCATCTGCGTCGGCGGCTCCACCGGCGAGGGGCACACCTACACGACCGACGAGTTCGTCCGCGTCATGGAGATCTCCTGCGACGAGACGGCGGCACGGGTTCCCGTCGTCGCCGGCATCATCACCAATTCCACCCAGGCCGCGATCGAGCGCGCCAAGGCGATCGCCCATCTCGACGTCGCGGCGCTGCAGATCACGCCTGTGCACTACCTGTTCAAGCCGAGCGAGGACGCGACCTACGCCCATTTCGAGAGGATCACGGCCGAGGTGTCGACCCCGGTCGTCATCTACAACGTGGTCCCCTGGAACTATCTCAGCCCGGCGCTGCTCTGCCGGATCATGGAAGGTCTGCCCGGCGTCGCCGGCGTCAAGCAGAGCGCCGGCGACCTCAAGCTGATGGCCGATCTCCTCATCAGCGTTCCGTCCGACAAGATCGTGCTGACGGCGATCGATGCGCTGCTCTATCCGAGCTTCGCGCTCGGCGCCCAGGGCGTGATCGCCGCCAATCCGGCGGCGGTGCCGGGCGTCTGCGTCGCGCTCTGGGATGCGGTGCAGCGCGGCGACCACAAGTCGGCGCTGAGGATCCACGAGGCGCTGCTGCGCTTCTGGAACACGATCGTCGGCGACAACCTGCCCGCCAACGTGAAGTACGCCATCGGCCGCCAGGGCTGCGATGCCGGGCTGCCGCGCATGCCGATGCCGGCGACGAGCCCCGAGCAGGCGCGCCGGATCGACGCCGCGCTCGCCGAGGTGCTCGCCTTCGACCCGACGCTCGCGGGCGTCGCCAAGGTCGCCTGAGCGATTGCCGACGGCGGGCCCCACCGCGCGAAAGCTCGCCCCTGGGCCTTCCGGCCCGCAAGGCCCGATGCGGCTCGCATCGGGCCTCGCTTCAACACAGCCCCCTCAGACGAGACGCGATCGCTCATGACCGAGTTCATCGGGATCATTCCCGCCCTCACCACGCCCTTCGACGCCGCCGGCGAGATCGAGGAAGACAGGTACCGCGCCCAGATCGCCTTCATGCTGGAGAAGGGCGTTCACGGCGTCTGCTTCGGCGGCTCGACCGGGGAAGGCTATGGGCTCGACATCGAGGAGTTCCGCCGGCTCGCCGAGATCACCGTCGAGGAGGTGGCCGGCCGGGTGCCGGTCGTCGCCGGCATCATCGCCAATACCACGCGCGAGGTGATCCGGCGCGGCCGCGCGCTCGAGGGCTTGCCGATCGACGCGCTCCAGGTCACGCCGGTGTTCTACGTCTTCACGCCGGACGACGAGGCGAACTTCGGCCACTTCAAGACGGTCACCGAGACGCTCCGCATGCCGGTGCTTCTGTACAACGTGATCCCCTGGAACCTGCTCTCCACGCAGCTCGTCCTGCGCATCCTGGACGAGATCCCGCTCGTCGTCGGCATCAAGCAGAGCCAGGGGCACATCACGCGCGTCGCCGAGCTCGTCGCCAATGCGCCGAAGGACAAGTTCATCCTCGCCGCGGTCGACAACCTGCTCTATTCCTGCTTCCAGTTCGGCGCGCACGGCACGCTCGCCGCCTCGCCGACGGCCGCGCCGGGCCCGTGCGTCCGCCTCTGGGACGCGGTGAAGGCCAAGGACGACGTGACCGCGCTCGCCATTCACCATCGCCTGGTCAACTTCTGGGCCGCGCTGCCGCACGGCAATCTGCCTGCCTGCGTGAAGTATTGCCTCGAGCTGCAGGGACTCGACTGCGGCGTCTCGCGGCAGCCGATGCCGATGCCGGATGCCACGACCCGCGCCGCCATCGAGCGCACGCTCGCGCCGCTGCTCGAATACGACCGCTGAGGCGGAGCCATGACACCGACCGTCCCACGCCCGTCGCCGGAGGCGGTCAAGTCTGTCGCCGCGACGCTCCGTGAGCGTTTCGGGGAGCACGCGACGACGGCCGAGTCGATCCGGGAGCAGCACAGCCACGGCGAGGGCCTGCCGGCTGCCGGGCTGCCCGACATCGTCGTCTTCCCGGGCACGGACGAGGACGTCGCGTTCATCCTTTCGATCTGCAACGCGCACCTCGTGCCGGTGGTCCCGTTCGGCGCCGGCTCCTCGCTCGAAGGCCAGCTCGCGGCGCTCGCCGGAGGCGTCTGCCTCAGCCTGCGGCGCTTCGACGAGATCCTGTCGGTGTCTCCGGAGGCCATGGATTGTCGCGTCCAGGCCGGCGTGACGCGCGGGGCGCTGAACGCGCGGATTCGCGACACCGGCCTGTTCTTCCCCGTCGATCCGGGCGCCGACGCCTCGATCGGCGGCATGGCCGCGACGCGCGCCTCGGGCACCAATGCGGTGCGTTACGGCACCATGCGCGAGAACACGCTCGGCCTCACCGTCGTCACACCCGATGGGCGCATCATCCGCACCGGCAGCCGGGCGCGGAAATCGTCGGCCGGGCTCGATCTCACGCGCCTCTATGTCGGCAGCGAGGGCACGCTCGGCGTCATCACCGAGGTGCAGCTGAAGCTCTACGGCCTGCCGGAGAGCATCGTCGCCGCAGTCTGCCAGTTCGAGACGCTCGAAGGCGCCGTCGACGCCGTCGTGACGGCCCTGCAGTCGGGTCTGCGGCTCGCCCGAGTCGAGCTGCTCGACGAGGTGCAGATGCGCGCTTGCATCCGCTACTCGGCGCTCGACTATGCCGAGGTGCCGACGCTCTTCCTCGAGTTCCACGGAACCGCCGCCGGCACGGCGGAGGACGTGGCACTGATGCAGGCGATCGCCGCCGATCACGGCGGCGGCGGCTTTCGCTTCGCCGAGCGGGTCGAGGAGCGCAACCGGCTCTGGAAGGCGCGCCATGGCGTGTACCATGCCGTGCTCGCGCTCGCGCCGGGCAAGAAGAACATGGGGACGGACGCCTGCGTGCCGATCTCCGAGCTGCCGGCCTGCCTGCTCGAGACCAAGGCGGACATCGAGCAGAGCGGGCTTCTCGCGCCGATCGTCGGCCATGTCGGCGACGGCAATTTCCATCTCGGCATCCTGTTCGACCCGGACGATCCGGAGGAGACCGAGCGCGCCGAGGCGCTCGCTTTCCGCACCTCCCGCCGCGCCATCGCCTATGGCGGCACCTGCTCTGGCGAGCACGGCATCGGCCTGCACAAGATCGCGCACATGCAGGTCGAGCATGGCGAGGGCGTCGGTCTCATGCAGGCGATCAAGTCCGCGCTCGACCCCAACGGCATCATGAACCCGGGAAAGGTCTATCCGGGCTGAGCCCTCGATCGCCGGCGCCGCCAATCCCGTCCGCAACGCAGATTCTGATCTGGTTCGGGGACACCTTTCCCTTGGGATGGAGGTGTCGTTCATGCCGACGAGTCGCCCGCCTCGTCGGCCGGGGTTCCCGCGGCAATTGGTCGAGTTGGCGACGGCGGGCCGCCTCTTCCTGGCCGTCGTGCTCGCCGCCCTGGTCGCGCTGGATCTTCGGCTGGGCCTTCGCCGCCGCCCCGAAGACCTCTCGGTGCTCGACGCCTTCGACATGGCCCGTCCATGCAAGCCCGGCAGCCTGATCCACCATTCGGATCGGGGCACGCAATACATCTCGATCGCTTTCGGCAACCGCTGTAAGCAAGCCGGCGCGCGGCCGTCGAGGGGACCTCTCGGCGGTGTTTACAACGATGCAATGTGCGAAGGCTTCTTGGCGGCGCTCGAGTGTGAACCCCTCGATCGCCCCCGTTTCCACTCCCCAACCTTCTCTGATCACATGCGTCGACCCGGTGGAGTTTCACGCCGCAGACGCCATCGCCGGCTCGGCGCCGGCCTCGACGGCTCGCGCCGAGCAAACCCCTCCTGGCGCCAGCGAAGCGGAGCGCGGCGGTCACGCCGGACCATAGCTGCCGCACTCGGGGGCGCGCCGACGAAGCGCAGGCGCCGCGCGCGCAGCGCGCCGCCGTCAGGGCGGGACCGACGCCGCCGCACCTGGCTGATATGGTCCGCGGCGGCGGCAGGTGACCCCGCGCCGCCGGCGATTGCGCATCGGGTCGTTGCTGGAATTTTGTGGGCCGCAAGGGTGCGGGTCGCGCGCATGGATCGACCGCCCTTGACCGAGCATCCGCTCGCGCAGGTCCAGATCCCTCGATCTACTTAAATGCGATTCCTCTGCAGTTGAGAGGGGTGGAACCATGAAGGAAGGCGTTGGCGCTTAAGTTAACCACTCGAGAAGTTTAGTGACGAGCCCAATCCGCGATTTGGCAAGCCATCCAGCGCTAATGTCGCCTGCTTGCTTTCCAAAACGATTTGGATGACGATCAACGTGCTGGGACGACGAATGTCGCGAGGATAGGGAGGACGCCGTGGGCACGCTGCGCGAGCTGGCGCAGTCGCTCGGGCTCTCGATCACCACCGTCTCGCGCGCGCTCGACGGTTATCCCGAGGTCGCGCAGGCGACGCGGGCCCGCGTGCGCGCCGCGGCCGAGGCGATCGACTACCGGCCGAACGCCGCCGCGCGCCGGCTCCGTCGCGGCGCGACCGAGATCATCACCCTCGTGCTGCCGGCCGAACCCGGCCACTTCGACGAGCCGCTCTACATCGAGTTGTTGGCCGCCATCGGCGACCGCCTCGCCCCCGAGGGCTACGACCTGTCGCTGCTCGCAGCTCCCCCTGGCCCCGAGGAGCTGAAGACCTATCGCCGGATCGTCGAGGGCCGGCGCGCCGACGCCGTCATCGTCGTCCGCACGCGGCGCGAGGACGAGCGCATCCGCTACCTCGCCGGCACCGGCTTTCCCTATGTGGTGCTCGGGCGGACCGACGTGCCGGTCGACTACGCCTTCGTCGACGGCGACGGCGAGCAGGCCTTCGTCGAGGCCGCCGAGCGTCTCCTCGGGCTCGGCCATCGCCGCATCGCGCATGTCGCCGCGCCCGGGTTCTACACCTTCGCGCATCTGCGCCGGCGCGGCTATGAGCGCGCGCTCGCGGCAGCGGGATGCCTGCCGGCAATCGCCGAGGGCGCTCCAACCGAGGAGGGCGGCTATCTCGCCTCCGGCCACTTGCTCGATGCGGCGGAGCGGCCGACCGCGCTCCTCTGCGCGACCGACCGCATGGCCTTCGGCGCGCTGCGCGCCGCGCGCGAGCGCGGCCTCGTCGTCGGCCGCGACCTCTCCGTCGTCGGCCACGACAACGTGTCGGCTGCGGCTTACGCCGACCCACCGCTGACGACGATGGAGCTCGCCATCGCCGCGACCGGCCGGCGCCTCGCCGAGATGGCGCTGCTGCGCCTCGGCGGCACTCCAGCGTCCGAGCTCTCGGAGATCTGGCCGGTGCAGCAGATCGAGCGGCAGTCGGCCGGTCCGGCCCCGGTTGCCCGGCCCGCGTCGATGTCCCGAGACGGCCGCCCGGCCCGGCGGCAAACCCGCAACTGAAGAAGATGGCACAGGAGGAACGGACAATGAGAACGATGCTCGCCAGTCTCGCCGCCGTGCTCGTCGCCAGCGCGGCGCTCGCGCCGGCGCCGGCCGCGGCCCAGGACGTCGTGTTCCTGTCGACGCAGCTGCGGCCGATCGAGGAGGCGCAGAAGGTGCGCGAGGTGCTGCTGAAGGGCGCGCCGAAGACGACCTACGTGGTCGAGGAGCCGCCGCAGTTCGCGGTCCGCATGAAGGCCGAGCAGGAGGCCGGCAAGCGCAGCATCAGCCTCGTCGGCGCGCTGCACGGCGAGCTCGCGCCGCTCGTGCCGATGGGCGCGCTCGAGCCGCTCGACGAGCTTGCCGGAAAGCTCGCCGACCGCGGCATCCCCGCCGGGCTTCTGACGCTCGGCAAGCTCGGCACCGATAAGCAGATGTACATCCCCTGGATCCAGGCGACCTATGTGCTCGTCGTGAAGAAGGACGCGCTGCCGCTGCTGCCGGCCGGGGCGGACGTCAACGCGCTCACCTACGAGCAGCTCGCCGCCTGGGGCAAGGCGATCGCCGACAAGACCGGCCGCCGCCGCATCGGCTTCCCGGCCGGGCCGAAGGGCCTCTTCGCCCGCTTCCTGCAGGGCTATCTCTACCCGGCCTACACGAAGTCGACGGTGACCGAGTTCCGCTCGGCCGAGGCCGAGACGATGTGGAACGACTTCAAGGCGCTGTGGACCACAGTCAACCCGAACGCCAACAATTACGACTTCATGCAGGAGCCGCTCCAGGCGGGCGAGGTGTGGATCGCCTGGGACCACATCGCCCGCGTGAAGGACGCGCTCGCCGCGGCGCCCGGCCAGTACCTCGTCGTGCCACCGCCGGCCGGGCCGAAGGGTCGCGCCTACATGCCCGTCCTCGCCGGGCTCGGCATCCCGAAGGGCGCACCGGACCGGGCTGGCGCCGCAGGCGTCATCGAGCACCTGACGAAGCCCGCCGTGCAGATCGCGACCGCGGCCGAGGTCGGTTTCTTCCCGGTCGTGAAGGCCGAGTTGCCGGCCGACCTCAGCCCCGCCATCAAGCTCCTCGCCGAAGGCGTCGCCAAGACGCAAGCCGCGCCGGATGCGCTCGTCGCGCTGCTGCCGGTCGGGCTCGGCGACAAGGGCGGCGAGTTCAACAAGGTCTATCTCGATACTTTCCAGCGCATCGTGCTGCGTGGAGAGCCTGTACGCGCGGTGCTCGACAGCCAAGCCGAGGCGATGCGGACCATCATCGCCGCGACCAAGGCGCCGTGCTGGGCGCCCGATGCGCCGAGCGCGGGCCCCTGCCCGGTGAAGTAGCCGGTTCGTTCCGGCGAGGCGCGCGCGGCTGACCGGGCCGCGCCGTCCCCCGCCCCTGTGGCGAAGCCGCGACCGTCAAGGAGCCACGGCATGCGCGCTGTTGCGAAGGTGGCCGGGAGTCGGCTCGTTCCCGCGAAAGCGGGGACCCAGATCTGCCCCGCGGACTGGGTGCCCGCTTTCGCGGGCATGAGCGGCAATCTCGATGGCCAGGCCGAGGGACAAGCAACGCCATGACCACCACGCGCTGGCTGCCTTACGCCCTGATCGCCCCGGCGGTGCTGTTCCTCGCCGTGTTCTTCCTCGTGCCGCTCGTGCAGACGATCGTGCTCTCCTTCGACGCCGGCGACGGCGGCACGGGTCTCGGCAACTACCGGCGCATGGTCGACGACCTCAACTTTCAGGCCGCTGTCCGCAACACCTTCCTGCTCGTGCTAGCGGTCATTCCGGTCCAGGTGGCACTTGCCCTCGCCATGGGGCTGATGCTGCAAAAGCTGAGCGCCGGCCGCGACCTCGTGCTCTGGGTCTGGACCATCCCGCTCGCCGTCTCCGACCTCGCCGCCGGCCTCGTCTGGCTCGCCATCCTGCAGGACTCCGGCTACCTCAACAGCGCCCTCTACGCGCTCGGCGTTCTCGAGGAGCCGACCTCCTGGCTCAACGCCGAGACGCCGATAACCCTGTTCCTCGGCATCGCAGTCGCCGAGGTGTGGCGGGCGACCGCCGTCGTCCTCATCATCCTCGTCGCCGGGCTACAACTCATCCCGAAGGAGTACGGCGAGGCGGCCGACATTTTTGGCGCCACCCCCTGGACCAAGTTCCGGAAAATAACGCTGCCGCTCCTGAAGCCGAGCCTGCAGTCGGCGCTGATCCTGCGCACCGTCCTCGCCTTCGAGGTGTTCGCCGTCGTCTATGCGCTCGGCGGCCGCAACTTCCCGGTGCTGGTCGGCGAGGCCTATGTCTGGCAGCGCGACAACCAGAATTACGGCGTCGCCGCCGCCTATGCGGTCCTCATCATGCTGATCTCGCTCGCCGCCACGGTGGGCTGGCTGCGCGCGCTGCGCGTCCGCTCGGAGGCGCAGGCATGACCGCCGCCCGCCGCCTTCTCTTCGCCGCCGGCGTGCTCGTGCTCTGCGCCTGGGTGCTGGTGCCGATCTATCTCGTCGCGCTCGGCGCCTTCGGCGGCCGGCTCGCCGTCTTCCAGTGGCCGAAGAGCTTTTTGCCGACCGACAGCTCGCTCGCCGCCTTCGGCGCCTTCCTGCGCATCGAGGGGGTGTGGCACGCGGCGCTGAACTCGGCCATCGCCGCCGGGCTGACGATGGTCTTCTCGATCGCGCTCGGCGCGCCGGCCGGCTATGCGCTCGCCCGCTTCACCTTCCGCGGCCAGAACGCCTTCCGGCTCCTCGTGCTGCTGACCCGCGCCTTCCCGCTCGCCATCCTCGCGCTACCGCTCGCCGTCCTCTTCATCCGCGTCGGCCTCTACGACACGCCGCTCGGCGTCAGCCTCGTCCACACCGCGCTTGCACTGCCCTTCGCCGCGCTCGTCACCTCGAGCCTCTTCATGGGCATTCCGCGCGAGCTCGAAGAGGCGGCTTGGGTATTCGGCTGCTCGCGCTGGCAGGCGTTCCGCAAGGTGGTCGTGCCGCTCGCTTTGCCCGGCCTCGCGGCGGCGGCGATCTTCGCCTTCGTCATCTCCTGGAACGAGGTTTTCGCCGCCTCGATCCTCACCGTGCGCGAGCGCACGCTCACCGCCTACCTGCTGACCGTGCTCTCCGAATCGCCGCTGCACTTCCGCATCGCCGGCGGCTTCCTGCTGATCGTGCCGTCGGTGGTCTTCATCTTCGCGGTGCGAAGATACCTGTTCGCGATGTGGGGCATCGCCAACCGCTAGGAGAGGCGCCCATGGCCGGGATCGTCATCGACAAGGTGCGCAAGGATTTTGGCGGCGTGACCGCGTTGCAGGAGGTATCGCTCGCGGTCGCCGACGGCGAGTTCGTCGCCCTGCTCGGCCCTTCCGGCTGCGGCAAGACGACCCTTTTGCGCATCGTCGCCGGGCTCGAGACCGAGGCCGCTGGCCGCATCCTGATCGGCGACCGGGACATCAAGGGGCTGCGGCCGGCGGCGCGCGGGCTCGCCATGGTGTTCCAGAACTATGCCGTCTTCCCGCACATGAACGTCTACGAGAACATCGCCTTCGGCCTGCGCATGCAGAAGAAGCCCGGCGAGACGGTCGACCGTCAGGTGAAGAAGGCAGCCGGCCTGCTCAAGATCGAGGCGCTGCTCGAGCGCTATCCGGGGCGCCTCTCGGGCGGCCAGCGGCAGCGCGTCGCCGTCGCCCGCGCGCTCGCCGTCGAGCCTGCCGTGCTGCTGATGGACGAGCCTTTGTCCAACCTCGACGCGCTGCTGCGGCTCGAGATGCGCGCCGAGCTGAAGGCCGTGCTGCGGGACGCGGGCACGACGACGATCTACGTGACGCACGACCAGACCGAGGCGATGGGCCTCGCCGACCGCATCGCTGTCATGTATGGCGGCCGCATCGTGCAGATCGATTCGCCCTGGGTCGTCTATGCCCGGCCCGCCACCGCCTTCGTGGGCGGCTTCGTCGGCTCGCCGCCGATGAATTTTCTCGCCGCGACGATCGAGAACGGTGCGGTGCGGCTCGGCGCCCAGCAGCTCCGCGCGCCGATGGCGTCGGGGCCGATCACGGTCGGCTTCCGCGGCGAGGACGTGCGCCTCGTCGAGCCCGACGCCGGGCTGCCGCTCGACATCCGCGTCACCGAGCCGATGGGCTCGCATCTCTTGCTCACCGGCACCGCCGGCGGCGCCACCCTGCGGGTCGTCGCCGCGCCCGACGCAAAGCTCGGCGCCGGCGACCGTGTCGGGCTCGCGCTCGCAGCCGAGCGCGTCGTCTTCATGGATCCGGCGAGCGGCAACAGTCTCGGAGGCGTGCAGTGACGGAACTCGTCGAGAAGGCGCGGAGCGTGCTGCGCCACAACGATCGCGGCGGCTACACCGTGCCGACGGCGCGGCTCTACCCGTTCCAGTGGAACTGGGATTCCGCCTTCGTCGCCCTCGGCTGGGCGACCTTCGACGAGCCGCGCGCCTGGCGGGAGATCGAGCGCCTGTTCGAGGGCCAGTGGGCCGACGGCTTGGTGCCGCACATCGTCTTCCACGCGCCGAGCGACGACTACTTTCCGGGACCGGAGGTGTGGGGGACGCAGCACGCGCCGCCGACCTCCGGCATCAGCCAGCCGCCGGTGGTGGCGATCGCCGTGCGGCGGCTGCTCGACCGGGCGAAGGATCGCGCGCTCGCCGAGGAGCGGGCGGCCGCGCTCTATCCGAAGATTCTCGCCTCGCACCGCTGGTGGGTCACGGCCCGCGATCCCGGGCGGACCGGGCTCGTCGGCATGCTGCATCCCTGGGAATCGGGCATGGACAACAGCCCGGCCTGGGACGTCGCCTTCGCGCGGGTGCCGGCCGACCCGCAGACGCCGGTGCGCCGCCGCGACACCGGCCATGTCGACCCCGCCATGCGCCCCAGCGACGAGTATTATCGCCGCACCATCTACCTCGTCGACCTGTTCCGCGGCCTCGGCTGGCAGCCGCAAGCGATGTGGAGCGCGGCGCCGTTCAAGGTCGCCGATCTCGCCATCAATTCGATCCTGCACCGGGCCAATCGCGACCTCCTCGTCCTCGCGGGCCGCTTCGGCTCGCGCGCGGAGGGGGCTGAGATCACCGCGCGGCTCGAGACGAGCGCTGCGGCGATCGCCGGGCTGTGGAACCCGGAACGGTCGATCTTCCAGCCGAAGGACCTCGTCACCGGCGAGCGGATCGATGTGGCCACCAGCGCCGGCTTCCTGCCGCTGTTCGCCGGCGTCGCGAGCCGCGAAGAGGCGCGCGACCTCGCCGCGGAGCTTTCGCGCTGGGGCGAGCGGGCGCGCTACCTCGTGCCGAGCACCGACCCGCGCGAGCCCGGCTTCGACGCCAAGCGCTACTGGCGCGGGCCGGTCTGGGGCATCGTCAACATGATGATCGCAGAGGGGCTCGCCGACCAAGGCGAGGTGGCGCTCGCCGCCCGCGTGCGCGCCGACACGGCGGCGCTGCTGCGCGACGGCGGCTTTGCCGAGTACTTCGACCCGCTGACCGGCGAGGCGCTCGGCGGCGGAACCTTCTCCTGGACCGCCGCGATAGCCCTCGCCTGGAATCTCTTCGACGGCGAACGCGCGACGGCGGCGTGACGTCCCGCCCTGCAAGTACCGGAGAGCCCCACTCCAAGATCTACCGCGAGCGCTCCTTCCAAAGATACGGATTGTCTCGCTGTCGCTTCTGGCTCTCCGCCTCTCGCTACGGGCCGAGCTGATGGCGGCGGCCGCTGGGGAGCGGCGTTCGTGCAGCCTGGAACTATTCCCGTGTGCCGAGAGCCGCGGCAACGGCCTTATGGAGGTCGTCCCGCGTATAAGGCTTCTCGAGGACGGGCATATCCTGGTGCTGCCCCTCGGGAGCCTCGCCGTAGCCGGTGGCGAAGACCATCGGCACGCCGCACTGCCGGAGCACATCGGCCAGGGGAGTAATCGGCTCCCCGCGAACATTCACATCGAGTACCGCAGCATCGAGGACCTCGGCCGCGGCGAGCGCTAGCCCTCGGGCCAGTGTCGAGGCCGGTCCGACCACCCGTGCGCCCAAATCGACGAGCATGTCCTCGACCATGAGGGCGACGAAAGCTTCGTCTTCAACCACGAGTATCCGCAGGCCGTGGAGCGACACAGTCGTAGATCATCCTCCGCGCAATGCAGCCTCGATCACGCAGACGAGGCCATCCCGCGCGTAATCCAACCGGACGCGGCCGTCCAGGTCGTGCGCAAGCGTGCGCTCGAGTAGCCGAGATCCGAAGCCCCGATGCGTCGGCGGAGCAACAGGGGGCCCATCGATCTCCCGCCACACGAGCGAGAGGTGGCGGTCCGCCGTGGCCCCGACGGACCAGGCGAGCTCGATGCGGCCGTCATCGTTCGAGAGCGCACCATATTTGACGGCATTAGTGTAGAGTTCGTGCAGCGCGAGCGCCACTGCGAGCGCCTCTTTCGGTTTCAGGGAGATGTCGGGACCGGCCAGGCTTACGCGGTCGCTGCCGCCGCGCAGGAGCGTATCTGCAGCAAGCTCCGAAAGCTCCGCTTTTTCCCAGTTGGCCTGTGTCAAGAGGTTGTGCGCGGCGCCGAGCGCAATGAGCCTGCCTTCGAAAGCGTCCAGAGCCTTATCGAGGGCAACTGGACCACGGAAGGTCTGGTGGGCGATGCCTTGAATTACCGCAAGCGTGTTCTTCACGCGGTGATTAAGCTCGGCTAGCAGCAGCTCGCGCTGAGCATCTGCCGCCTTGCGCTCGCTTATGTCGACGATGGAGGCGAGAGTCATGACACCCTCCTGCGTCAAGATGGGGCTGAGGCCGATCTCCACCGGGACCTCACGGCCATCCTTGCGGAGCGCATGAAGGTCGCGCCCGGCTCCCATGAGGCGTGCCGCCGGATGGGCTCCATACGCGTTCCGATGCTCCGGATGGTTGGCCCTGAACCGCTCCGGCACGAGCACCTCGACGCCCCTGCCCACCAGTTCATGCCGATCGAAGCCGAACAATCGTTCGGCCAAGCGGTTGACGAGCACGATGCGCCCTGCCGCGTCGGTCATGACCATCCCGCTCGGCGCCGCTTCGACGGCGAGGCGGAAGCGCTCCTCACTCTCACGCAGCGCCCGCTCGGCGTCTTCGCGTTCCGTGACGTCGGCGTTGACGCCGATCATGCCGAGGAACTCTCCCCCCGGCGCGAAGCGCGGGCGTGCATCCGTCTCGAGAACGCGATACCATCCTTCGGCATTCAGGTAGCGGCCCTTGACAGTGACATTGGTCTTTCTCTGAACGGCCTCCTGCATCGCGCACCGAATCTGCGGCGCATCGTCGGGATGGAGCTTGCTCTGCCAGTCGAAAGTCGCGATATCGGCCTCGTCGACTTTCCAGAATTTGCGCAGCATCCGGTTGAGGTGGACGCACTTGTTCTGATGGTCGCTCGTCCAGATCATCACCGGAGCGTGTTCGGACATCAGCCGAAAGCGGCGTTCCGATTCCCGCAACTCCTCCTCGGCTCTTCGCCGCGCCTGCTCGGCGCGGTGGCGCTCGAGACTGAAGCCGACTTGGCGCGCGATCGCTACTGCGAGCGCGGCCTCTTCCGGGGTGAAGGCGTGCGGCCGCTCGTAGTAGCTCATGAACTTGCCGGCGACCTCGCCCTGGGAGACGAGCGGCACGAAGCCGAGCGCGCGAATGCCTTCGGCACGGATCTCCGCTTTCACCCAGTCCGGCTCGCCACTCGCCTCGATGTCCTCGACGAAAATCGCGTCCGGTTCTTTGGCGCCGGCTTTCCAGGGTGAATGGCCATCGAGGGCCGCCCGGTAGCTCTCGGAGAGCCCCCGCCACGCGACGAAGCGCATGACCCCGCCTTCGTCGAAGACGAGAATGGACGCCCGATCGCAGCCGAGCGCACCGAGGATCGCGTCCAGCGCGGCGTCATACATCTCCTCCAGCGAGCGCGCCCGGTAGAGCTCATCCGTCAATCGGAAGAGAACTGACAGCTCGTCGACGCGCCGAACTAGCGGCGTCTGCTGCAGCAACCTCGCGCTCAGCGGTTCCGTCACTCGCCCTCCAGGGGGAAGCCACGTTGCACACATCAGGAAACCTCGCCCGGGCGAGCCCGAAGCGCGGCCTTAGACGTACGCTATGGAGCACGTTTGGTTCCCGGGGACGGCATCAAAGCATTGTAAAACTGTGATCACGAGGGATGTTCGCTCTGCAGATACTGGATCCACAGCGCCTGCTCCCCACCTCAGAACGGACCGCAGCCTCTCCTTCCCTTCCCCGAAGAGAAACTCCTCGCTGCGCCGGGCAGCAGCGCCCCCCGGCATCCGAGGTGATCGTGCCGCCGGCCGGGGCCATAGCGCCCGGCGCGCGGAGAACCCCTCGTGGATTCAGAGACCGATGTACCGTTATGTTGCGGCATTTCGGCTAACTGCTCAGGGCAAGGGTGATCTTCGCTGCAAGATCGTCGCCGATGAACGGCTTTGTCACGATCCTATCTTCGCTCACGTCCTGGAGAATGCTCCGGTCCGCGTACCCGGTCACGAAGAGGACCGGGATCCCTCGGCGTCTGGATTGAATCTGTTGGGCGACCTCGACACCGCTCATGCCCGGCATGGCCACGTCGAGGAGAACGAGGTCGACATCTCGATGTCTGTCGAGCAGGTCGAGCGCCGCGCTCCCGCTCCCCGCCTGCAACACCACGCAACCCAGATCCTCCGCGAGAAGGGTGGCCGTGACATCCCGGACCTTGTCGTCGTCGTCGACGATCAGAATCGTCTGGACGCGCGCACCGATGCAGCGCCGGTCGCTCGGGCGGGCATGGGGCGGCAGCGTCGCGCCTTCGGGCGCTCGCGGCAGGAAGATGCTCACGGACGTCCCCTGTCCCACGCCGGTGGCGATCCCGACACCTCCGCCCGATTGCTTGGCAAATCCCAACACCTGGCTGAGCCCGAGGCCGGAGCCCTTGCCGATCTCTTTGGTCGTGAAGAAGGGCTCGAAGGCTTTGGCGAGAACCTCCTCACTCATGCCCGGCCCGGTATCGGATACGGTGATCACGACGTAATCGCCTGCCTCGGGCTCCTCGGGGCGGGCCGGGGAGCCTAGTCTCGCATTGGCCGTTTGGATGGTGACCGTGCCACGATCCTGCATGGCGTCGCGGGCATTGATGACGAGATTCAGGACGACGAGCTCGATCTGCGTCGGGTCGGCGAGTGCGGCCCAGAGCCCCGCACCCGGGACGACCTTGATCGCTATCCCGCCTCCTAGGGTGCTTTGAAGCAGATCGTGCATGTTCGCCACCGCGTTATTCAGGTCGAACGGCTCCGGTTCCAGCCGCTGCCGGCGGGAGAAGGCCAGCAATTGCGACGTCAGCTTGGCACCGCGCTCTGCTGCCAGCCGCATGTGGGAGAGCCGGAGCTTGAGTCTTTCGTCGGCGACGACGGCTTTCTCGATGAACCCGATGTTGCCTAGGACGACGGTGAGCAGATTGTTGAAATCGTGGGCGACGCCGGAGGTCAGCTGACCGATTGCCTCCAGGCGCTGCATCTGGCGGAGAGTCGCTTCGACCTTCTCGCGCTCCTCGACCTGAGTGAGCAGTTGCTGGTTGGTCGCGGCGAGTTCGGCCGTACGCTCCTGAACCCGCGCCTCGAGCGTCTCGTTCAATCGGCGCACGTCGGCTTCGGCGGCGCGGGCGTGCGCTTCGCTCATCTGCAAAGCCTCGAGCCGCGCTCGCTCGGCGTATTGCCGCAGCCGGCCTCGCAGGGCGGTGCTCACGACGCTGACGAGCGTGGTCGGATGAAAGGGTCTCTCGACGAAGACGACATTCCCGAGGGCTTTCACCTGGCGGGCGGCGTCGGGGTTGCGC
>JAEZCD010000292.1 GCA_023430145.1 Pseudomonadota bacterium | reverse complement strand
CTGGAGGCGCTGACCGGCGCCTGAGCCGGCCGCTCTCGGGACGTGAGGACGTCCGCGCAAGCCTCTCCGCTCGTCATCCTCCGCGAAGGCGGAGGATCCTGTCCTCTCTTCGTCGGGCGCCGTAGTGGAAGGCTGGGTCCTCCGCCTGCGCGGAGGACGACGAGGAGAATGCGAAAGACGACGAGGACACGGGACGCAGGCTCATTCCGCCGCTCCGAGGGCCGGGCGGCGCCGGCGGGCCAGAAGATGCTCGATGCCGAGCGGCAGAAAGATGACGAGGTCGTAGAGGGCGATCAGCACCGCCTCGAGGCCGCGCAGCACGCGGTGGATCAGCCGCAGGGCGACGGCGACGAGGCCGAGCGCGGCCGATACGAGAATGCCGCCGAGCACCGTGCCATAGGTGAGCAGGAGCTCGAGCGGCACCGCGATCAGGGCCAGCAGGAACGGGATGACGAAGCCGAGCGTCGCCTGCACGATCTGCGGCAGCAGCGAGGGCGGCGGCGGCGCCGGGCCGCCCTGGATCTGCTGCACCGTCTCCGCGGTGGCGCGGATGATGTCCTCGCGGACGAGGGCGAGGCCGGCCTCGATCGAGGCGAGCGCGAACAGGAAGACGAGCGAGGCGATGGTGAGGATGGTCCGCTTGTGCGGCTCCAGACGGTCGACGAAGGGCACGAGCCGCGTGACGCCCCAGAACTCCATCAGCGCGATGCCGGCGGTGGCCTCCAGCATGATCATGACGAGGGCGGCCGCCTGCGGCAGCGGCAGGCCGGCGACCTCGTAGTTCTCGCCGACCATCTCGGCCATCGGCCGCTCGATCAGGAAGAAGTTCAGGAACGCGCCGCCGATGGCGACGAAGCCGAACAGGAGGCCGACGAGGAAGCGCTGCAGGCTCGAGATGCCGACGCCGGCGGCGCGCCGCTCGGGGCTGAGCAGCAGGGCGTGATACTCGCCGATCGCGGTCTCGATCCGCCGCGCCGCGTTCTGGGCTCGGCTGTCGATGTTCTGCAGCCGCTCGAGCAGCGTCTGGATCGGCCCGAGGCGGCGGACGATGCGCGACAGCCGGGCCACGCGGTCGCGGGCGAGGCGCCGGGTGCGCCAGTCGAGCGGCTGCTGCGGCAGGCTCTCGCCGTTCGGGCCGATCAGCGCCGTGCCGGCGGGCTGCATCGCCGAGGCGCGGAAATCGTCCTCGAGCGCGACGAGCTCCTCGACGAGGCGGCGGTGCAGCTCCGGATAGCCGGCGAGCTCGGCGCCGAGCCGGGTGCCGAGCTGGCGCCGCTCGCGCTCGATCGTCGATTCGATCTCCTCGGCGCGGTGCTCGATCAGCTGCTCGCGGCAGCGCTGCGCCAGGAACGCGCTCCAGCCGGCGACGGCGTGGCCGCCGATCAGGAACAGGTCGGCGAGGAAGCGGAAGCCGGCGCGAAGGAAGCGGTGCGCGGCCGGCCGGGCGATGTAGAGGATGACGACCGCCACGGCGATGGCGAGCCACAGGCTCCAGTCGTCGAGTCCCCAATCGGTCAGGAGCTGCCGCATGTCCTTCGACATACGGCTTTTGCGCTGTCGCCGCTACTCGCGGCTCGGTGAGCAGGGAAGGGGATGCCGCAGCGACACGGTTCGCAGGATGGTCACCGGCGGGAAGCGCAGGCAGTCGAGCCGGTCGAAAGCAACCGTGAAGGGCTCGATCGGCCGGCCTGCGAATGCGAGCGCACCGGCGCGGCGCTGATGGGGGATCCGCATGGCGAGGGTGCAGTGCGGAACCCATGCTCCGGGCCGGTAGTGCGGTCGGCACGAGGAGGGATCGATCATCGCGTGAACGAGGCCGTGGGCGTCGTCGAGGGCCGGATGCGGATCCGGCGCGGCCCACAGGACGAGCGGCTCGCCATCGAAATGGCGGATGCCTGCGAAGCGCACCCTCGGCGGCTCTCGGAGACGGGACGACACCGCGTCGATGACGCGATCCGCCCGGCCGGCGTCGAGCTTGTCGTAGACGGCGAGCGTGATGTGCGGGCGGTAGTCCAGTGTGGCCATCGAGGCCACGTCCTCGAGTGGGCCGACGATCTCCCAGAGACGCTGTACGGGAAGGCCGCTGTCGTCCGTCGACGAGAGGGCGAGCGCGATCGGCACCGCGCGGTCGCGCCGCTCAGCGGGCGACGCTGTAGCTCTGGCCCTTCTGGCCGCCGACGCGCTTGAAGCCTTCCTCGGCGGTCTCCGACTTCGGCGCCAGCACCAGCGCCTGGGCATAGGAGCCGCGCGCCTTCTCGAGCTCGCCCTTCTTCTCGAAGGCGACGGCGCGGCCGATCCAGGCCTCCGCGTAGTCCTTGTTGAGCGTCACCGCGTTGTCGTAGTCGTCGAGGGCGGTCTCCACGTCGCCGAGGGCGAGGTAGCTCTGGCCGCGCGCGACATAGGGCGGCGCCGCGGTGACGTCGATCGAGATGGCGATCGTGAACTCGTCGATGGCCTGCTGGTGCTGGCCCTGCGCCTGGTAGACGAGGCCGCGATTGTGGTGCGCCTGGGCGTTCTGCGGCTCCACGGCGATCGCCTGCTCGAAATCCGACAGCGCCTGCGCGTAGTGTCGCTGCTGGCGGTAGATGTTGCCGCGGCCGACATAGGCCGGCGCGTATCGCGGGTCGGCCTGCAGGGCGAGATTGTAATCGGTGAGCGCGCGGTCGAGCTTGCCGAGGTTGCGGAAGGCGAGCGCGCGGTTGGAATAGGCCTTGGCGAGGCCGGCATTGATCGCCAGCGCCTGGTTGAAGTCGGCGATCGCCTCGTCGTAGCGGCCGAGCCGCGCATAGGCGGCGCCGCGCATGTTCCACGCCTCGGCGTCGCGCGGGTTGCGCTCGACGACCGCGGACAGCGAGGCGAGATCGGTCTGCCGGGCGGCGAAAACCTCCGGGTCGACGTCCGGCGTCGCCACGCCCGCGGTCTCGCAGCCGGCGAGCGCGAGCAGGAACGCCGCGGCGACCGCCTTCGGCTTCGATACTGCCCGCAGAAGCAGTTCAACCATGGGATCGACTCGCGCCACGCCCGCCCCGGCACTTCCGGTTTCGAATGCGGCGCCAATGAGGAGGCATGGCCGTAAGACCGTGCCGGAGGAGCTGCCGGGCCTACTTCTTCTTCATCGGCAGCAGGCCCTCGCGCTGCGCGCGCTTGCGGGCCAGCTTGCGCGAGCGGCGGACGGCCTCGGCCTTCTCCCGCGCCCGCTTCTCGGACGGCTTCTCGTAATGGCCGCGCAGCTTCATCTCCCGGAAGATGCCCTCGCGCTGCATCTTCTTCTTGAGCGCCTTCAGCGCCTGATCGACATTGTTGTCGCGAACGAGAACCTGCACGTGTGTCCCTTTGGTCGAACCGGATCGTGAATGACAAAAGCGGGCGCGCGCCGTCCGGGCGCCGCCGATTTGTGCGACTCTCTAGCAGAGGGGCGCCGCGAAGTCCATGGATCCGCGGAGGCGGAAGCGGCGGCTGCGGCTTGCACGCCCCTCCCACGGCTGTATAGGTTCGCGGCTCGTCGGCAGGGGGGCGCGGCATGAGCGAAGGCGTTCCGCCGGTCGCCATCATCATGGGCAGCAAGTCGGACTGGGAGACGCTGCGGCACGCCGCCGCGACCCTCGATGCGCTCGACATCGCCTACGCCAGCCGCATCGTCTCGGCGCACCGCACGCCCGAGCGGCTCTACGCCTTCGCGCGCGCCGCCCGTAGTGCCGGCTACAAGGTGATCATCGCCGGTGCCGGCGGCGCCGCCCACCTCCCGGGGATGGTGGCGGCGCTGACGCCGCTGCCGGTGTTGGGCGTGCCGGTCGAATCGCGCGCCCTCGCCGGCCTCGACAGCCTGTTGTCGATCGTCCAGATGCCGGCCGGCATTCCGGTCGGCACGCTCGCCATCGGCCGCGCCGGCGCCGTCAACGCCGCGCTGCTCGCCGCAGCCGTGCTGGCGCTCGGCGACGAGGGCTGCGCGACGCGGCTCGATGCCTGGCGCAGCGCGCAGACCTCCGGCGTCGACGAGGTACCGGACGAGGCGAACGGCCAATGACGGCACAGATCGCGCCCGGCGCCACGGTCGGCATCCTCGGCGGCGGCCAGCTCGGCCGCATGCTGGCGCTGGCGGCGGCGCGGCTCGGCCTCGAGGCGCACATCTATTGCGAGTCGCAGGACGAGCCGGCGCTCGATTTCGTCCGCCATTCGACCGTCGCGCCGTTCGACGACGAGGCGGCGCTCGCCCTGTTCGCCGACAGCGTCGACGTCGTCACCTACGAGTTCGAGAACGTCCCCGTCGCCTCGGCGCGCTTCGTCGCCGAGCATCGGCCGCTGTTCCCGGACGCCGCCGTGCTCGAGACGACGCAGGACCGGCTCTTGGAGAAGCAGGCGCTGCGGCGGCTCGGCGTGCCGATCGCCGCCTTCGCGCCGGTGACCGATCGCGCCAGCCTCGCCGCCGGCATCGGCGCCGTCGGCCGCCCGGCGGTGCTGAAGACGCGGCGCTTCGGCTATGACGGCAAGGGACAGGTGGTGGTGCGCGAGGGCCTCGGGCTCGACGCGGCGCTCGCCCTTTTCGGCAAGGACCCGCAGGCGGTGCTGGAGGCCTTCGTGCCGTTCCGGTGCGAGGTGTCGGTGATCGGCGCCCGCGGCCGCGACGGCGCCTTCGCGGCCTTCGACGTGACCGAGAACCGGCACGCCAACCACATCCTCCGCTCCTCGCAGGTGCCGGCCTCGATCTCGCCCGAGCTCGCCGCCGAGGCGATCGCGCTCGCCGCCCGCATCGCGGAAGGCTTCGGCTATGTCGGAGTGCTCGGGGTGGAGATGTTCGTCGTCCCCGGCGAGGCGGGCGAAAAAATCCTCGTCAACGAAATCGCCCCGCGCGTCCACAATTCCGGCCACTGGACCATCGACGGCGCCGCCACGAGCCAGTTCGAGCAGCACCTGCGGGCGATCTGCGGCTGGCCGCTCGGCTCGACCGAGCGCCTCGGCCGCATCGAGATGACCAATTTGCTCGGCGAGGAGGCAGGAAGCTGGCGGGCGGCGCTCGCCGATCCGGGCGCCAGGCTGCACCTCTACGGCAAGCGCGAGCCGCGGCCGGGCCGCAAGATGGGCCACGTCACCTATGTCCGGCAGGAGCGCTGAGCCTCAGGCGATGATGTCGGGCGTCAGCTGGTCTTCCAAAAACGTGATCCGGTCCTTCAGCGCGAGCTTGCGCTTCTTCAATCGCTGAAGTTGCAGCCGGTCGCCGGCCGGTACCCGCGCCAGCGCCTCGATCGCCGAGTCGAGGTCGCGGTGCTCCTCCTTGAGGCGCGCCAGCTCCTCGCGGAAGGCATTTTCGTCCTCGCTACCCGCCTGCACCGCACTCGCCCCCGCTCACGGCTGGCCCCCGCTCACGGCCGGCGCCGAGTATCGCGCGCCGCCCGACCGCTCGGCAAGCGGGGGCTTTTCCACCGCCGAGGAACCGCCGATATCTGGCCATCGACTTGCCACGCCCTACATGGCAGACTTGGTCCGTTTGAAACGACACGGAGATGCTTTCTATGGCCATGGAACCGCATCTTGCAGAGCTCGAGCAGAAGCATAAGCAGCTGGAACGGGAGATCGAGACGGAGCTCGCGCATCCCACGGGCGACACGCTTCGGCTGACGGAGCTCAAACGGCGCAAGCTGCAGGTCAAGGACGAGATCGTGCGTCTGCGGGACAACCGGTCGCTTCACTGAAGAAGGCCGGGACAGGGGGTGGTCACGCCGTCGACCCGAGTGGCCGGCGGCGGGTTTTTTTTTGGGGGGGGGGGGGTTCAAACCCGCCCGCCAAACCCCCGG
>JAEZCD010000288.1 GCA_023430145.1 Pseudomonadota bacterium | reverse complement strand
CTGGAGGCGCTGACCGGCGCCTGAGCCGGCCGCTCTCGGGACGTGAGGACGTCCGCGCAAGCCTCTCCGCTCGTCATCCTCCGCGAAGGCGGAGGATCCTGTCCTCTCTTCGTCGGGCGCCGTAGTGTAAGGGTGGGTCCTCCGCCTGCGCGGAGGACGACGAAGGAGCATGCGGCCCCGCACTCACCGGCTTCACCGGTGGCGTCTCGACGTCACTCCCCGAGCCGCGGTCCCTCCGGAGCCACCGGGCGCGCGCCGCCTTTGCAGTCGACGAGCCAGACGTCGTAGATCGGGTGCTCGACGGCATGCAGGCCGGGGCTCGCGGCGAACATCCAGCCGGTGAAGATCCGCCGCACCTCCTTGGTCAGCGTGATCTCGTCCACCTCGAGGAACGCGGTGGTGTTCGGTGCCTCGGTCGGCGGCCGCGTGTTGCAGGCGCGCGGGGTCACCTGCAGCGCGCCGAACTGGACCGTCTCGCCCACCGCGACGTCGAAGGTGATGATGCGGCCGGTGATCTTGTCGAGGCCGGAGAAGACCGCCACCGGGTTGGCGATCTTCGTCTGCGCGGCGGCCGCGCCGGCGGCGAGCACCAGCGCGAGGGCCGGCAGGATACGGACGATCATCGGCAGCGGGCGCCGTCGGTCAGAGATCGATGCCGCGCTTCTTCATCTCGGCGCGCATTCGGGTGACGATGTCCTCGCTGAGCTGGGCGCTCCAGTCGGCGGAAACCTCGCGCGCCTGGCCGAGGATGCCGGGCAGCAGGTCGACGAATTTCTGTCCGACCGGGGTGTTGTAGAAGGCCTCGATCTGCCGCAGCTCCTGCACGCTGAAGCGCTGCGCATAGAGCGCGGCGATCGAGTTCAGGAGCTCTTCCTTCCGCTTCAGGAAGTCGGCAGCGATGGCGAGCGACACCTGGTCGAGCTCGCCGGCGATCTCCGGCCGCGTCTGCAGGAACATCCGCTTGCTCTCTTCGAGGAAGCTCGGCACCACGTCGTCGAAGCCGCGCGAGGCGCCGGACTTGTCCATCATCGCGCGCGCGGCCGCGATGTGCTGCTTGTCGGGGGTCTGCGCCTGCGCCGGGATCGCGAACAGCACCGCCGCCAACACCACCGCCTTGGCGGCGCCGGCGATCCAATCGTGAAGCATGGGTTCGTTCCTCCACCGCGCCGGCTGCGTGACGGCGCGCTCCGCGGCGCCCGAGATGGGCCCGCTCCTTGACGAAAGCATGGCCGAGCGGGCCGGCCGGCCGCTACCGGTCGAGGCCCGCCATCAGCATGTACTTGATCTCGGTGAACTCCTCGACCCCGTGCCGGGAGCCCTCGCGGCCGAGGCCGGATTCCTTGACCCCGCCGAACGGCGCCAGCTCGGTCGAGATCAGCCCGGAATTGATGCCGACCATGCCGTATTCGAGGCCCTCGGCGACGCGGAAGATGCGGCCGAGGTCGCGCGCGAAGAAATAGGAGGCGAGGCCGAACTCGGTGTCGTTGGCGAGCCGCACCGCCTCCTCCTCGGTCTCGAAGCGGAAGACGGGCGCCACCGGGCCGAAGGTCTCCTCCTTGGAGATCTTCGCCGCGGCCGGCACGTCGGCGATCACCGTCGGCTCGAAGAAGCTGCCGCCGAGCGCGTGTCGCTTGCCGCCGAGGACGATGCGCGCCCCCTGGCCGACGGCGTCGGCGAGGTGCTCCTCGACCTTGGCGACCGCCTCCTCGTTGATCAGCGGCCCCTGCGTGACGCCGGCCTCGGTGCCCGGGCCGACCTTGAGCTTCTCCACTGCCGCGGTGAGCTTCTCGACGAAGGCGTCGTAGATGCCGGCCTGGGCGTAGATGCGGTTCGCGCAGACGCAGGTCTGGCCCATGTTGCGGAACTTCGAGACCATGGCGCCCTCGACCGCGGCGTCGAGATCGGCGTCGTCGAAGACGATGAAGGGCGCGTTGCCGCCGAGCTCGAGCCCGACCTTCTTCACCGTCGAGGCGGCTTTCGCCATCAGCATCTTGCCGATCTCGGTCGAGCCGGTGAAGCTGATGACGCGCACCGCCGGGTGGGTGGTGAACACCTCGCCGATCGCCGAGGAGGAGCCGGTGAGGACGTTGAAGACGCCGGCCGGGATGCCGGCCTTCTCGGCGAGGGCGGCCAGCGCGAGCGCGGTGAGCGGCGTCGCGCTCGCCGGCTTGACGACGAAGGTGCAGCCGGCAGCGAGCGCGGGCGCGGCCTTTCGCGTGATCATCGCGGCGGGGAAGTTCCAGGGCGTGATGGCGGCGACGACGCCGGCCGGCTGGCGCAGGACGAGGATGCGCGCGTCGGCGCGGTGGCTCGGCAGGATCTCGCCGTAGATGCGCTTGGCCTCCTCGGCATAGAACTCGACGAAGGCGGCGGAATAGTCGATCTCGCCCTTCGCCTCGGCGAGCGGCTTGCCCTGCTCGCGGGTCATGATCAGGGCGAGATCCTCGCGATTGGCGAGAATCAGGTCGTTCCAGCGGCGCAGGATCGCCGCGCGCTCCTTGGCGGTCTTCTTGGCCCAGGCCGGCAGCGCCTTCTCGGCGGCGAGCACGGCCCGCTCGGCCTCGGCGGCGCCGAGCCGCGGCACGCGGGAAACCTCATCGCCGGTCGCCGGATCGTGAACGGGATCCTTGCCCTCGCCGACCCAGGCGCCGTCGATGAAGCACTGCGTCTTCAGGAGCGAGGCGTCCGCGAGCGGGAGCGGGGCGGGATTGCTGTGCAAGGAGCGATCGGCAACGTTCATGGCACACACCGGTTTTTCGGGAGCAGCGCCGTCCTAGCACGGGCGGGACACGGGTTCCAACGCGGAGGCCCTTCGTCATTGCGAGCCAGGCGGGACTGGTCGAGATTGATTCTCCTCGTCATTGCGAGCGAAGCGAAGCAATCCAGCTTCTCTTCCAGCGCCCGAAAGCTGGATTGCTTCGTCGCTACGCTCCTCGCAATGACGGCACCGCCCCCTATCCCCCCAGCAGCTCCGGCCGGTACTCGAAGTGCATCGTGTCGAAGTGGTGCCACTTCGCGCCCCAGATGAAACCGTGCCGCTCGAACACCTCGGCGATCTCGCCCGGGATGCGGTTTCGCCAGCGCGCCGCCTTGCCGGCCCAGCGCCAGTAGTCCGAGAAGGCGGTGTTGATGTCGATCGCCGCGCCGTAGCCGTGCGCCGACATCTGCTTGGTGCCGGCGATCGGCCGGCAGGCATAGACGCCGGCGATCGGCGCCAGGTATTTGTGCAGCTCCTTCGGCAGCGCCTCGAGCTCCCGCGAGACGGCCTCGAGCGCCTTGTCGACGCCGTTCACCGTGGTCACGGAAACGCGCGCCTTGACGGTCGTGGGCAGCCAGACGATCTCGCGCATCCGCCCCTCGACCTCACCCTTGCGGCAGTCGCCATACATCTTCTGGAACAGCGGCTCGTAGCGGACGCGGCCGGGATCGTCGTTCAGCCCCGGCACCGGAAAGCTTCTCCCGGGCGGGTAGCGGAAGGCGAACATGTCGTCGATGTCCGGCTCCTCGAGCAGCTCGCGGAAGGTCTTGTTCGAGCGCCCGTCAGAGATCGGCATGCGGGTGCCGTCCTTCAGCACGAGGTCGGTGCCGTCGTGCGAGGCGATGAAGCCCGGATAGGCGGCGACGAGCCGGTCGAGGTGGCGGGCGATGTCCTTCGGCGGGGCGCCGTAGCGCGGCTCGGCGGCGCCGGCGACCGCGGGGAGGCCGAGGGCGAGGGCGGCGAGCAGCAAAAGCCTCATCGGCCGCGCTCGGCCTGCTCGAGCAGGCGGACGTTGCGCTCCTCGTAGGCGTTGAGGCGCACGTCCCAGGCGCTCGGCCGGTACCAGGAGAACTGCCGGAAATAGCGGTCGAGATCGGCCGACTGGAAGAACCGGCCGCGGCGGGCGAAGATCTCGTTGCGGGCGACGCGCAGCTGCGCGGCCGAAAGGCCCGTCAGCTCAGCCGGCGAGAGATAGCGGCGGTCCGAATCGGGGAACAGGAAGCCGAGGCTGCGCTGCTGCACCGGCGGCGCCGGCGGAGGCGGCAGCGGCTCCGGGGCTGGCGGCGGCAGCGCCGCCTGCCGGATCTTCGCCTGGGCCGCGCGCGCGAAAGCTGCGTAGCTGCCGGCCGGGAACTGCGACAGGAAGGCGTCGAACGCCTCGACGGTGCCGATCGAGTTGGCGAGCTCGAAGGCCTCCTTTTCGGCGATGCCCGTCGTGCGGGTTGGCGCCGGCGGGCTCGGCTGGACGAGTGCCTGCGGCGCCGGGGTGGGCGGCCGCGGCGCCGGCTTTTGCTGGCCGCCCGGGGCGAGGCTGACGCGGCGGGTCAGCTGGTCGTAATAGGCCGGCGTCTGCGTGTGGCCGACGCTCTTGGCGAGGTCGATCACTTTGCCGCGCGTCTCCACAGCGACGGCGGCGAGGTCGGCGCCGGGTGTGCGCAGCTCCTCGATGAAGACGCGGGTGAACACCGAGTTCGGGTTCGGATCGCCGTCGCCGAGGCGGTCGAGCGCCTCCTGCCGGGCGCCGGCCGAGAAGATGATGAAGACGCCCGGATCCGGCGTCATCTGGGCGAGGCCGCGGCTGCCGCCGATCGAGCGCTTGCCGCCCTTGGCGAAGGGATTGTCGCGGCAGGCGTCGAGCACGGCGATCACGGTCGCGGCGCCGCGGGAGCGGATCTCCTCGATGATCTCGTCGGCGGCGAAGCCCTTGCGGCGGACGAGGCCTTCCTGTCCCTCGCGCGGCGCCGGCACGTCGACCGGCAGGAGATAGTTGCGGTTGTCGATCTCGACCCCGTGGCCGGCATAGAAGAGGAAGACCGTGTCGCCCGGCTCGACCCGCTGCTCGAGCTCGGCGAGCGCGGTGGCGATGGCGTCGAAGCCGGCGTCCTTGACGACGTCGACCCGGTCGAAGCCGAGCTCCTTCAACGTGCGGCCGACGGCCTCGGCGTCGTTGCGGGCCTTCTGCAGCCGGTCGATCGAGTCGTAGGCGTCATTGCCGATGACGAGGCCGAGCCGCGCCGCGCCGGCCGGCGTCGCGGCGGCGAGGGCGAGGACGGCGAGGCAGAGAAGCCGCGAGCCGAGGCGCATCGGGGCAAGTCCGGAGGGGTTGACCCCTCGGAGCTTAGCGCGAGGTCGTCGTGCAGACCACCCGCTCCTCGCGAACATAGCAAACGCTCATCCGCCCGCTGCGCCGCTCGACGCGGAACACGCCGCCCTCCTTGGTGTGGTTGGAGGCGACGAGATCGTAGTCGCCCGGCTCCTGCGGCCCGGCACCCTCGCCGGCCGGAAAGCAGAGCGTGACGCCGATATTGCCGTCCTGCACCGCATACTGGCAGGCGCCGACCTCGCCGGTGAAGATGTCGACCCTGTAGACGCGGTTGAGATCGATCTGCGGCGAGGCCGCGAACCGGTGCTGGGCGAGCGCGGGACCGCCGAGGAGGGCGAGCAGGCCCGTGGAGAGAACAGCGGCGGACAGGAATCGAATCGTCATGGCCTCGCGATCGCGCAGCAGGAGTTTCGACGCGCGCACTCTAACCGAGTCGCGATGGCAAGAATGCGCCACCGGGCCGAAGGGCCGGGCTTTTCCCCCCTTTCGGGCTACCCGAGCGGAAGGATAAGAAGCACTGCCCGCGACCGGGATCCCCCGGCAACATCAGGAAACACCGATGCGCATCGCCACTTACGACGACGGCTCGCCGAAGGTCGGCATCGTCTCCCAGGACCGGATTCTCGACCTCGCCGGCGCCTGGGAGAGATTCGGCAGCGGGTCGCCGCCGGCCTCGGTGCTCGATTTCATCGCCGGCGGTGAGCCGGTGCTGAAGGCTGCCGCAGATGTCGTCGCCAAGGCGGCCGCAGAGGCCGGGCTGTGGAGGCCGCTCGCCGGCACGACGCTGCTCGCGCCGATCCCTCGGCCGTCGAAGAACGTCTTCTGCGTCGGCCGGAACTACAAGCTGCACATCGAGGAAGGCGCCCGCCAGCAGAACATCCCGGTGAAATTCCCGCCGGTACCGGAGTTCTTTAGCAAGCCGCCGACCGCGGTGATCGGCCCGGAGGCCGAGATCCGGCTCGACACGCGGCTCACCAAGGCGCTCGACTACGAGGTCGAGTTCGCCATCGTCATCGGCGAGCGCTGCCGCGACGTGAAGGCGGCCGACGCGCTCGACGTCGTCTTCGGCTACACGGTGCTGAACGACATCAGCGCGCGCGACTTGCAGCGGGCGCACGGCCAGTGGTTCAAGGGCAAGTCGCTCGATACCTCCTGCCCGATCGGCCCGTGGATCGTCACCAAGGACGAGTTCGGCCCGCCCGGCGACGTGCGCATCACGCTGCGGGTGAACGGGCAGACGCGGCAGGATTCCACCACCGCCGACCTGTTGTTCGACTGCCCGACGATCATCGAGAGCCTGTCGGCCGGCCTGACGCTGGAGCCCGGCGACATCATCTGCACGGGCACGCCGTCCGGCGTCGGCTATGCGATGCAGCCGCCGGCGCTCCTGAAGGACGGCGACGTCGTCGAGGCGGAGGTGGTCGGCGTCGGCGTGCTGCGCAACCGGGTGAAGGCGGTCGCCTGACGGCTCAGGCGCGCGGCCGGTGGCCGGCGACCTCGTCGCCGACATCGGCCGGCAGCCGCAGGAAGGGCAGCACCGAGACCGCCGCCGTCACCGCGAGGCCGACGAGCACGAGCCGGAAATCGGCCATGCCGAGCGTCTCGGCGCCGCGCAGGTCGGCGCTGAGGCTGAGCGTGACGGCGCATACGGCGACGCCGACGCTGCCGAGAATCGGCTGCAGCATGCTGGCGATGGTGGTCGCCGCGCTCTGCAGCGGCGGCGGCACGTCGACATAGGTCAGGGTCTGCAGGCCGGTGAGCTGCAGCGAGCGCAGGCAGCCGGCGACGAACAGCACGAGGATGGTCGCCGCCGTCGGCGTCCCGGGCTCGAGGAAGGCGCAGGCGAGGATCGTCGCTCCCACCACGACGCCGTTGAGGAGGATCGTCGGCCGGAAGCCGAAGCGGCGGATGGTCGGCCGGGTGATCGACTTCATGCCGAGATTGCCGGCCGCATAGGCGAGCACCAAGAGGCCGGCGTCGAGCGCCGTCATGCCGAAGCCGAGCTGGAAGAACAGCGGCAGCACGAACGGCATCGCCCCGGCCGTGAGACGGAAGAAACCGCCGCCGGTCAGCGTGGCGATGCGGAAGCTCGCGATCAGGAACGGCCCGAGGCCGACGAGCGGATGCGGACTGCGTGCCGCATGCCGGATGGCGAAATGGCCGAGCACCGCGCCGACGGCGAGCAGTGCCGCGGCGAGGCTCCAGCTCGCGCCGCCATGGCCGAGCACGTCGAGCGCGAACAGGAGGCAGGCGAGCGTCGCCGCCGTGAGGACGAGGCCGACCCAGTCGAAGATCCGGTCGCCGCCGCGGATGTTCGGCACGAAGCGGAGCACGAGCACGATGCCGGCGAGGCCGATCGGCACGTTGACGAAGAAGATCCAGTGCCAGGACAGATGGCCGACGAAGAAGCCGCCGAGCGCCGGCCCGACGACCGGCGCGACGAGGCTCGGCCAGGTGATCCAGGTGATGGCGTTGAACAGCTCCGATTTCGGCGTGCCGCGCAGCACGACGAGCCGGCCGACCGGCGACATCATCGCCGCGGCGGCGCCCTGCAGGATGCGGGCGAAGATGAAGAACCAGAGGTCCTGGCTGATGCCGCAAAGCACCGAGGCGGCGACGAAGCCGGCGATCGCCCAGGCGAAGACGGTGCGCGTGCCCCAGCGGTCGGCGGCCCAGCCGCTGACCGGGATGAAGACGCCGAGCGCCAGCATGTAGACGGTGATGCCGAGGCTGAGCGCGGTCGGTGTCGTGTCGAACGAGGCGGCCATCGCCGGCAGCGCCGTGGCGATGATCGTCGCGTCGAGATTCTCCATGAACAGCGCCGAGGCGACGACGAGGGGCACGAGCCGCCGCCGCCGGCGCGCGCGGTCGGGATCGGCTTCGGGATCGGCGGGACTTTCCGGGACGGGCGCCGTCCCCGTCCCGGTCGCCGCCACGCTCATCGGCCGACGTTGCGCCGCATGCCGTCGAAATGGCTCACCACCGCCCGCCGGGCGGCTTCCGGATCGCGGCCGCGGATCGCCTCGTAGATCGGCCGGTGGCGGCCCTTCAGATCCTCGTGGTCGGTCTCGCGGAGCGCCTCCTTGAAGCCGATCGCATTGGAGCGCGCGATCAGGCCGTCGATCATCTGCTCGATCAAGAGATTGCCGGAGGCCTTGGCGACGCTCATGTGGAACTCGCGGTTCATGTCGTAGTGCCGCAGATCCTCGAACGAGGCGCGGTCGAGAACCTCGAGCGTCCGCCGGATCTCGCCGATCTGTGCCTCGGTGGCGCGGCGGGCGGCGAGCTCGGCCGCCTTGCACTCGACCGCCTCGCGCGCGTCCCAGACCTCCATCAGCGGCGCGGTGTTGGCCTGCAGGCGCTGCCGCCGCTGACGGTCGATGTCGGGGATGTGGCCCGAGCGCAGATAGCGCCCGGCACCGGGGCGGCTCTCGACGACGCCCTGCATCTCGAGCACGCGAAAGGCCTCGCGCAGCACCGGCCGGCTCACCTGCCAGCGCTCCTGCAGGTCGCGCTCGGTCGGGAAGCGGTCGTTGATCTGCAGCGAGCCCTCCTCGATGAGGCGGGCGATCTGGCGGATGATCTCTTCCGACAGCCTGAGGCTGCGGACGGGCGTGAAGGTGTCGGCCGTCATGTCCGGCTTCATGGCACGGCGCTTCGCCGGGAGCCACCGCAAACAGCGGCGGCTCCCGAGGCTGCGGCGGCCGGCCGGACGCTACGGCATTCACGCTCCGAACGGACGGCTCGCCCCGCGCTTTCCTCCCCCTGAAAGGGGGAGGCCGAGACGGCGAAGCCGTCCGGGTGGGGGTCCTCTTTCTGAGACGCGGCGGCGAGAGGACCCCCACCGGCTCGCTGCGCGAGTCCGCCTCCCCCTTGCAGGGGGAGGAAGGAAGTCTTGCCCGGCTGCCGCGACGGAGTGCCGGCAGATATGTGAATCTCGTCGGGCGGGACGCGCGTCATCCGGTCTTCACGCGGGCGAAGCGGTCGGCCAGCCAGTCGGCGGCGAAATCGATGCCGACCTGCCGGTTGTCGACATGGGCGTGCTCGGCCCCGCCCTCCTCGGTGGTGAAGATTTTTATCGTCTTGTCGGCCGAGCCGCAGGCCTCGTAGAGCTTCGGCGCGCTCGGCAGCGGCACGATGCGGTCGTTGCCGCCATGCGTGACGAGGAAGGGGCAGCGCATCTTCTGCACGACGCCGTCGAGCGAGAATTTCTTCGCCGTCTCGATGGCCTCTTCCGGAGTCTTGGCGCCGACCACCCACTGGAACTGGAAGTTCGACTGGCCGATCGCCTTCGGCGAGCTGCGCAGCTTGTCGAGAATGTTCTGCTGCCAGCCGGCCAGATCCCAGTGCAGGGCGCTCAGCGCCACGCAGGCGGCGTAGCGGTGCTCGAAGGAGGCGATGCGCGAGGAATAGTAGCCGCCGAAGCTGTAGCCCATCACGGCGACGCGCGCCGGATCGGACTCCTTGCGGGTCTGGAGGTACTCGTAGGCCGCCGTCCCCGGCACCTCGTAGTCGTAGCGGCTGAAGAGGTCGCGCAGGCGCAGATTCTCGCCCTGGCCGGGGCCGTCGACGGCGAGCGTGTTGAAGCCGCGCCTGGAGAACTCGAGGCCGGCGAAGACGATGCTCATCTCCTTGGCATTGTCCATGCCGTTGAAGATGACGACGGTCGGCGCCGGGCCGCTGACGCCCTCGGCCGGCAGGAACAGCGCCGGCAGCGTCGTGCCCTCGTAGGGCAGCTCGACGAACTCGATCTTCGGGAAACGGCGGCGGATGCCGGCGTGCCAGTTCTTGTAGGCTTTTTCCGCCATCGCCCGCTTGTCCGGGCCCGGCGGGATGAAGCGCTCGCCATTGTAGTAGTAGTGGCCGGCGCGCAGGAAATAGTTGCCGGCGGTCATCTTGTGGCCGGAGGCCTCGGCCTCCTCGCCGCGCCGCTCCACGTCTTCGGCGATGGCGCTCCAGACCTCCCACCAGGCGGCGTCGTCGCCCTGCCGGTCCTTCAGTTGCTCGCAGGCGCGGTCGAGCTCCTCGACGGCGACGACCCCGTAGGGGGCCATGCCCTTCATGATGAGGGTGGCGTTCGACCACAGGAAGTTGCCGGGGAACTGGTCGATCCAGAAGCCGCGGATGGGAGGCGTCGTCACGTGGGATTACTCCTGAAGGGAACCGAGGCTCTGTGCGCCCGCGAGGCGCCGGCGGCGGTCGCTGCGCCTTGCGAGGAAGAAGCGCACGATGGGCCAGACGAGCGACAGCACGAGGAGGACGAGCAGGAAGGCCGAGATCGGCCGGTCGACGAAGATCATCGGATCGCCGACCGACAAGAGCAGCGCCTGGCGCAGCGAGCTCTCCATCATCGGCGCCAGCACGAGCGCCAGCACGAGCGGCGCGCGCGGCAGGTCGGCCTTGATCATGAAGTAGCCGACGATGCCGAAGACGATGGCGACGATCAGCGTATAGAAGGTCAGCGTCGAGGCGAAGGCGCCGACGAGCGACAGCGCGAGGATGACGGGCGCCAGATAGGCGTAGGGGATGCGCAGCAGCGAGGCGAACACCGGCGCCAGCGGCAGGTTGAGGATCAACAGGATCACGTTGCCGATGAACATGCTGGCGATGAGGCTCCAGACCAGCACCGGCTCCTGCTGCATGAGCATCGGCCCGGGGCGGATGCCCTGCAGGATCAGCGCCGCGAGCAGCACCGCGGTGCCGGTCGAGGCCGGGATGCCGAGCGCCAGCATCGGCGCCAGCGCACCGGCGACGCAGGAATTGTTGGCCGATTCCGAAGCCGCGACCCCGTCGATGGCGCCCGAGCCGAAGCGCTCGGGATGCTTGCTGAAGCGCTTCTCGACCACATAGGCCATGACAGCCGCGACGGTGGCGCCGGCGCCCGGCATGAGGCCGATGATGAAGCCGATGACGGTGCCGCGGACGATCGCCATCCGGCTCTCGGCCCATTCCTGCGCGGTGAGCCACATGTCGGCGAGACGGGTCCGGATCGGGTGCTGCTCGTGCATCCGCTCGAGCGAGACGAGCACCTCGGCGATGCCGAAGATGCCGATCGCCACCGGCAGGAAGTCGAAGCCCTCGATCAGGTGATGGTTGCCGAAGGTCAGGCGCTCGGTGCCCATCATCGGATCGCTCCCCACGAGCGCGATGAGGAGGCCGAAAGCGGCGACGAGCAGCCCCTTGACGGGCGAGTGCGCGCCGAGATTGGCGGCGGCGGTGACGCCGAGCACGGTCAGCAGGAAGAACTCCGGCGCATTGAAGCGGAGCGCGACGCTCGACAGCGCGACGGCCGCGAAAGCGAGCGCCATCGTTCCGGTGATGCCGGCGATGAACGAGCCGATCGCCGACACCGACAGGGCGGCGCCGGCGCGGCCCTTGCGGGCCATCTGGTGGCCGTCGACCGCCGTCATCACGCTCGCCGCCTCGCCCGGGACATTGATCAGCACCGAGGTCAGCGTGCCGCCATACATGCTGCCGTAGAGGATGCCGCTCAGCATCATGATCGCCGCCGCCGGCTCCATGCCGAACGTGACGGGCAGCAGCAGGGCCATGCCTGCGGCCGGACCTATACCCGGCAGCACGCCGATCATCTGGCCGATCATCACGCCGAGCACGATGGCGAAGATGCCGGACGGTGTCAGCGCCGCCGCAAAGCCCTGGCCGAGGAGTGCGAGAATATCCAACGCCGATCCCGCTTTCTCAGAGCCCGACAATGCCCTTGGGCAGGGCGACGCTCAGCCACTGGACGAAGACGGCCTGGATGATCCCGGCCGCCACCACGGCGGTGAGCGCGCTCGGCAGGATCGGCCGCCGCAGCACGCCGATCAGCATGACGAGCACGAAGAGCGCCGCGCCGGCCACGAAGCCGAGCACCGGCGCTAGCGCGACGAAGCCGAAGATGGCGAGCATCGTCAGCGCGACCCGGAGTCCCCCGGCCGTGTCCGGCCAGTCGACCGGCTGGTCGGTGTCCTTGCGGACCGCCTCGACGACGAGGAGTCCCGAGAGGACGATCGTGCCCGCCGAGATCCAGAGCGGCATGAAGCGCGAGCCGGGCGTGATGTCGTCCCAATAGGCGAGGCCGCCGGTCTCGTAGATCACGGCCGCTGCGAGCAGCAGCATGGCGGCGGCCGTGACGAAGTCGAGGCGCTTCATGGCGCGGGCGTCATCGACCCGTCAGCTCTTGGCGAGGCCGAGCTGGCGCAGGATCTCGAGTCGGCTCTTGTGCACGTTGTCGAGATAGGCCTTCAGCTCGGCGCCGTGGATGAAGTCGCTGCCGAGGAAGCCGGCGGCGAGCGCGTCCTGCCAGGCCTTGGTGGCGACGAGCTGGGTGATCTTCTCGTCCCACCATTTCGCCACCGCCGGGTCGAGCTTGGGCGCGCCGACGAGGCCGAAGATCTGCCCCCAGACCACCTCGACGCCCTGCTCCTTGGCGGTCGAGATGTCCTTCAGATCCGCTTCCGGACGGCGGGCGTTGGTGAGCACCGCGAGCGGCTTGGCCTTGCCGGCCTTGATCAGCGGCAGCGCCTCGTCGAGCGTCAGCGTGATGATGTCGGTATTGCCGCCGAGGAAGGTTGCCTGCGCGGCCCCGCCGCCGTCGTGCGGGATGAAGGTGAGCTTGACGTCGCCGGCCTTCTCGATGAGGCCCGCCACCTGCGCGTCGGTCGAGCCCGGGCTCGAGCCGGCCATCTTCACCTGGCGCGGCTTGGCGCGGGCGATCTCGACGAGGTCTTTGAGCGTCTTCGCCTCGTGGTTCGGCTGCGCGACGACCATCAGCTGCGTCTGCATGAAGACGGCGAGCGGCGTGAACTGGTCGTAGGCGGTCGGGCCGCCCTGCACGATCGGCGTCGAGAAGACGGGCTCGGCGAGCGACAGCACCGTGTTCTCGTCGCCGGGCCGGTCCAGCAGCCAGCGCATGCCAACCGACCAGGCGCCGCCCGGCCGGTTCACGATCACCATCGGAATGTCGATGATCTTCTCGTCGGCGAAGATTTTCGCCATGCGCCGCATCAGCACGTCCGGCGTCGAGCCGGCGCTGGCGGGCACGACGATCTCGATCGGTCCCTTCGGCGCCCGGGCGTCCTGCGCGAATGCGGGGCCGGCCAGAGCTGCGAGAGCGATTGCGCCGAGCACGGTCGCCCGGCGAGAGACGTGGATTGCCACTGATCGTTCCTCCCCAATCGGTCCTTGGAGCCGGCATCGCGGCCCGCGCCGAGGTTTGCTGTGGGCGGCGGGCGTTGTCAATAAGGTATCCTGGGAAACCCAATTTCTGGGTGCGGGCGTTCTCCGCCTCGCTTTCATGCGCGAGGCCGCCCCTCGTCCACCATCCCCGCGACGCCGCTGTTCCCTCGTCGTCCTCCGCGAAGGCGGAGGACCCCGCCTTTGCTGCGATCAGCAAGAAGACTGGATCCTCCGCCTGCGCGGAGAATGACGAGCCGCAAATAATCAGCAAGTATAACGCCGGCGGAGCGGTGGATTTTCTGTTGGTCCCAGCGAGCGATTAGCGGGCATCCTCCTCCGCTCATCCCCGCGAAAGCGGGGATCCAGAAAAGTCTGGGTCCCCGCTTTCGCGGGGACGAGCGAAAATTCTGGCCGCCTACGCTTTTGTCGCCCTTCGGAGCCCGCGCGCCCTCAAGCCCCGATCGCCGCTTTCACCCGCTCCCGCGTCAGCGGCAGGTCGCGCAGCCGCTTGCCGGTCGCCGACGCGATGGCGTTGGCCACAGCCGCACCGGCGGGGCCCTGCGAGGCCTCGCCGGCGCCGAGGAACGGGGCGCCGGGCCGCGGCACGAGGTGCACCTCGACGCTCTCCGGCACCGCGCTGAAGCGCAGGATCGGATAGCTCGACCAGTCGACGCTTCTGATCCGCGTCTCGTCGAACGCCACCTGCTCGTAGAGCGTCCAGCTCAGCGCCTGCAGGATGCCGCCCTCGATCTGGTTGCGGATGCCGTCCGGGTTGACGATCTCGCCGGCATCGGTGGCCGAAACCGCGCGCAGCATGCGGGTACGCCCGGTCTCGGGCTCGACCTCCACCTCGCAGGCCACCGCGCAGTAGGCGGCGAGATTCTTGTATTTGGCGAAGGCGAAGCCGTGGCCGCGGTTCGCCTCCGGCTTCTTCCCCCAGCCGAATTTTTCCGCCGTCAGCGCGACGACGTCTTTCGCACGCGGATCGTCGAGGTGCTTCTGCCGGAAGTCGACCGGGTCGGCCCCCGCCGCCGCCGCGAGCTCGTCCATAAAACTCTCGATGGCGAAGACGTTGAGATAGGCGCCGAGCCCGCGCAGGGCCGAGACGCGCAGCGGCATGTCGCGGATGAAGTGCCAGGCGATGCTCTTGTTCGGCAGCCGATAGAGCGGGATGGCGTTGCGGTCGCCATTGCCGGCCGGGTTGATCGACAGCCGCGGCACCGCCTCCGGGAACGGCGTTGCGAGATGCCGCGCGGCGATCAGCGCCCCGGCCGGCCCCGGCCGCGTCGAATGCGTGTTGCTCCACAGCTCGTAGTTCCAGCCCGAGATCGTGCCGGCCTCGTCGAGGGCGGCGCGCACCTTGCCGATCATCGCCGGGCCATACGGCTCCCAGGCATGCTCCTGCTCGCGCATGTACTGCACGCGCACCGGCCGCCCGGGCACGGCGCGGGCGACCAGGGCAGCGTCGGCCGCGGCGTCGTCGGCGCCGTTGTGGCCGTAGCAGCCCGAGCCTTCGACCTGAATGCAGTGCACCCCCTCCGCCGGCATGCCGAGCATTTCCGAGATCGCCTTGCGGTCCGGATAGACCCCTTGCGTGTGCGTCCAGATGCGCATCGTCCCGCCGTCGAGCTGCGCCACAGCGCAGGAGGGACCGATCGAGCCGTGCATGTGATAGGGCCGGGTGAAGGTCGCCTCGAGCACTTTGGCGCCGGCGACCTCGCCGGAGCCCTCCTGCTTGACCGTGCCGGTCTCGGTGACCGCGCCCTCCATCGTGGGGTAGAGCTTCGCCGGGTCCGGCATGGTCGGTCGCTCGTCCCAGCGCGCGGCGCGGGCGAGCGCCCGCATCGCCTTGATGGCCTGCCATTCGCGCTCGGCGACGACAGCGAGGAAGCTGCCGTCGCGCACGACCTGCACGACGCCCGGCATCTTCTCCACCGCCGAGGTGTCGACCGAGGCGAGCCGGCCGCCCGGGCTCGGCGGACGGATGACGCGGGCGTGCAGCATGCCGGGCAGGCGCATGTCCTGCACGAAGGCGGCGCCGCCAGTGACTTTCCCCGGTATGTCGACACGGGGAAGGCTCTTGCCGATGACCTTGAAGGACTTCGGGTCCTTCAGCTTGGATTTCGGCTGCGCCTCGACATGCAGCAGCGTGTCGGAGACGATCTCGCCATAGCCGAGCCGCTTGCCGTCCGGGCCGAGCACCGCGCCGCCTTCGGCGCGGAGGTTTTCGGCCGGCACGCCGAGCCGGGTCGCCGCCTCGGCGATCAGGATCTCGCGCACCTGGGCGGCGGCGTTGCGGATCGCCGTCGCGCTGTTCTGCATCGACTGGCTGCCGGCCGTATAGCCCTCGTTCGGCGTGCGCTCGGTATCGGCGGTGACGAGCGTGATCGTGCCCGGCTCGATCTCGAGCTCCTCGGCCGCGACCTGCAGCAGCGCCGTCCTGATGCCCTGGCCGAGCTCGGCCTTGCCGGTGAAGACGGTCACCGCCCCGGTGGCGTCGACGCGGATCCAGGCGTCGAGGAAGCGGGCGTCGTTGAGCGCGCCGGGGAGGCG
>JAEZCD010000229.1 GCA_023430145.1 Pseudomonadota bacterium | reverse complement strand
GCGCCGCGGCGCGCCGGATTGCTGCGGCGCATAGCCGAGCAGCCCGGACAGGTAGCGCGCCGTGTCGACGATCTCGGCGATCAGCCGGGCCTTGGTCGCGGCGTCGTAGCGGAAATGCGGGACGGTGACGGCGACCGCATAGGCCGGAACGCCCTTGGCGTTGAAGACGGGCGCGGCGATCGAGCTGATGTCGATGTCGAACTCCTGCTCGTTCACCGCGTAGCCCGCCGCGGCGACCTTGCCGATCTCCGACAACAGGCGCCGCTTGGTGGTGATGGTCTTCGGCGTGAACCGGGTGAGCGGCTGCTCGAGCACCGCATCGCGATCGTCGGGCAGATAGGCGAGAAACACCTTGCCGGTCGCCGTGCAGTGGGGCGGGTTGATGCGCCCGGGCGGCGACATGTTCAGCACCGAGCGGCCGCCGATGATCTGGTCGAGGTTCACCGCCTCGCGGCCATTCCAGGCGCTGATGGTGATCGTCTCGCCGACCCGGTCGGCGAGCAGCTCGAGATGGCGTCGCGCGGCGGAGGGCAGCTGGTAGCGCGACAGCACGTGGCCGGCGAGCGAGAGAATCCCGAGCCCGAGCGTATAGCGGCCGGTCTCCGGATCGCGATCGACGAAGCGTGCGGCAGCCAGGGTCGCCAGGATCCGCGACGCCGAGCTCTTGTGGAGCTGCAGTTCCTTGGCGATCTCGGTCGCGCTCAGTGGCCGGCGGGCGTTCGTGAACAGAAGCAGCAGTTCGAGAGCGTGGGAGATACTCTTCATCGGTGTTGCTTCACTGCCGGCGGGCCGCTCCAACGTCACTCTCCGCTCGATTTCGGGTTGTGCGACTTCTCGCAGATGCACCGGCCCTCCGCAAGGCGGCGGCGCCCATTCGCGGCCGCGGCCGATGCCTCGATCGTGGGCAGCGGCGCACATAAATCAACCAGGTTGCGCAGGGCGCGACAAGAGCTAAGATGAGCCGACGGCGCCGCGGCCCGCTGCGCCCGAGCGAAGGAAGATAAGCCAGCGTAGTCAGAGCGTTGGTCGGCGCTCCAGGCGACTGGTGCGCAATGCGCAACGCGGTCGGCAGCGAAATGGTCCGAGGCTTGCAGAGCCTCGCTCGTCGGATGTGGCGAAGATGGACATGCAAGCAGTCGATACCACCGGGAGCTCGGTCCTGGCCGCCGGAGCGGCAGCGCCGGCACCGCCCCGGGCGCGCATGTCCTCGCCGCGCTGGGGGCTCTACCTCCTGCCACCGCTCGCCTTCGTGCTGTTCTTCCTGATCGCCTCGCAGGCGCCCTTCATCCAGTCGAGCTTCTACAAGGACCTGCGTCTCGGCCGCGTCGGCACCGAGCTCACCATCGTCAACTATGTCACGCTGGCGCTCGATCCCTTCTATGTCGACGCCGCCATCACCACGGTGCAGCTTTCGGCGATCGTCGCCACGCTGACGCTGCTGATCGGCTTTCCGGTCGCCTACATCCTCGCCCGCATGACGTCCTGGTGGTCGCTCGTCCTCTTGGCGACGATCGTCACCACCTCCTTCATCACGATCGTCATCAAGGTGCTCGGCATCATCATCATCTTCAGCGCCAACGGGCAGCTGAACCGGACGCTGCTGGCGCTCGGCATCGTCGATGCGCCGATCACCGTCATCGGCCGGCCGAGCGGGGTGATCATCGGCCTCCTCCACTTCACCATGGGGTTTGCGGTGATGCTGCTCTACAGCGTCGTCCGCACCATCCCGCGCTCGCTCGAGGAGGCGGCGCAGATCCACGGCAGCAGCCGCCTGCGCGTGTTCCAGCGGGTGGTGATCCCGCTCGCCGCGCCCGGCGCCGTCTCGGCCGGGCTCGTCGTCTTCAACCTCTGCATGGGCGCCTTCACCTCGACCGCGCTGCTCGGCGGCGGCAACATCTTCACGCTGCCGATCCTCATCCAGCAGACCGTCATCCTCGAGACCAAGTACGCGCTCGGCGCGGCGATATCGACTGTGCTGCTCGTCGCGACGCTCCTGATCAACCTCCTCTCGGTGGCGCTGATCGCCCGCCTGCGGGCCAGCTATTCGGTGCGCACGTGAGGGCGCGCGCACTCCTCGGCGGCGCCGCGAAGATCGCCTTCATGGCGCTCGTCTACCTGTTTCTCCTGGCACCGCTGATCGTCGTCGTCGGCGCCTCGCTGAACGGCGGGCAGGGGAGCTTCATCGACTTCCCGCCGAAGGACCTGTCGCTGCAGTGGTACGGCCGCATGGATCCGTCGCAGCTGCGGGCGCTCGGCGTCAGCCTCGTCCTCGGCGTCTCGACCGCGCTCGCTGCCGTCGTGCTCGGCGTGCCGGCGGCGATCGGCCTCGTTCGGGCCGACTTCCGCGGCAAGGCGCTGGTCGCGGCGGTGCTGCGCTCGCCCCTGCAGATCCCGGCCGTCGTGATCGGCGTGTCGTTCCTGAAGATGTACTACATGGTCGGCAGCGCGACCGGCGTCTACGCCGTCGGCACCATGGCGGGCCTGTTCTTCGCGCATCTGTTCATGGTGCTTCCCTATATTGTCGGCGCCGTCACCGCCGTCCTGCAGCGCTTCAACATGCGGCTCGAGGAGGCGGCCCTCAGCCTCGGCGCCTCGCGCCTGTCGACGTTCCGGCGGGTGACGCTGCCGATCATCATGCCCGGCATCTACACCGGCTGCGTCTACGCCTTCCTCGTCTCGTTCGGCGACGTGCCGGTGTCGCTGTTCCTCGCCGCCAACGGCCTCGCGACGTTCCCGGTCGAGGTCTTCCAGGCGATGCAGTTCGACTTCGATCCTTCGGTGCTGGCCACCTCCTCGATGATCGTCGTCGGCTCGGTGGTGATCATGGTCGTGTTTCAGAAGCTCGTCGGGATGGACACGCTGCTGCGCTCGAGCGGCGGCAAATGATTTCTCTCTGGCAACAGGAATAGGCCGATGACAGCAATAAAGAAGCGTGCACTGGCGTCCGCCCTGGCGGGCGTGGGCTTGATCCTCGGCGTTCTCTCCGCGGCGGCGCAGGAGCGCTTCGACGGCGTGACGCTGCGCGTCGCGACCTATGGCGGCGGCTTCGACAAGGCCGTTCTCGAGGGCACCGAGAAGCAGTTCGAGGCGCTCGGCGGCAAGATCGAGATCGTCCAGGGCTCGCCGACCAACCACCTCGCCAAGCTGATCGCCGCCCGTGGCAGCGCGCCGCCCTTCGACGTCTTCGACGTCGCCGACAGCACGCTCACCGACACCGTCGAGGGCGACTTCCTCGAGGAGATCGACCTCGACAAGATCCCGAATCTGAAGGAGCTGCTGCCGAGCCAGTACAGCAAGAAGGCGATCGCCGGCTGGGTGTCGCAGGACGGCATCATGTACAACACCGATAAATTCAAGGAGCTCGGCATCCCGGCGCCGACCGGCTATCTCGACCTGCTCGACCCCAAGCTCAAGGACCGGGTGATGTCGATCGACCTCACCACGCCCGGCTCGATCCACATGATCGTCGCCGTGTCCAAGGCGGCGGGCGGCGACGAGACCAATCTCGACGCCGGCTTCGACTTCCTGAAGAAGCTGCGGGCGCTGAAATACTACAAGGTCGGCTCCGAGGGCCTGCTGAACCTAAAGGTCGGCGAGGTCTACGCCGTCACCACCAGCGCCGGCTTCGCCGCCCAGGGCAAGCGCAGCGGCGTGCCGGTCGCCTTCGTGCATCCGCCGGCCGGCAAGTATCGCGGCTTCAACAAGGTGAACTATGTCGGCATCGCCAAGGGCACGCCTAACAAGCGCGCCGCCGAATGGTTCATCAACGCCTACCTCGCCGACGAGGCACAGTACATCCTCGCCGACCGGCGCGGCGTCATCCCGGCGAACGCCACGGCGCGCGCCCGCCTCGCGGCCGATCCGGTGCTGAAGGAGTTCTTCATCCTCGACAAGGACGCGTTCGCCAACATGATGCCGATCGACTGGTCGAAGATCGACGTCGACTCCTTCGCCGAGAAGTGGAACCGGGCGATCTCGCGCTAAAGCCGACGCGAGCGTTGCGCCGCCACTCGGCGCAACGCCTCCCCGCATGCACTGCCGTCCGCCGCGCGCTGACGAGCCAGCCCACAGGGTGAAGAGTATCCCGGATGGCCGACGTTCGACTGCAATCGGTCTCGAAGCGCTATGGCGACACGGTCGTCCTCGAGCCCCTCAACCTCACCATCGAGGACGGCGAGTTCCTCACGCTGCTCGGGCCCTCTGGCTGCGGCAAGACGACGACGCTGCGGCTGATCGCCGGCTTCATCGCGCCCTCCGACGGCAGGGTTCTGATCGGCGCCCAGGACGTCACCGGCCTCGCGCCGCAGAAGCGCGAGATCGGCATGGTGTTCCAGGACTACGCGCTGTTCCCGCATTTGACGATCGGCGAGAACATCGCCTTCGGCCTCGTCGAGCGGCGGGTGAAGCGGCGCGACATCGATGCGCGGGTGCGCGAGCTGCTCGAGCTGATCCGGCTGCCGGGCGTCGAGAACCGCTTCCCCTCCGAGATCAGCGGCGGCCAGCAGCAGCGCATCGCGGTCGCGCGCGCCGTCGCCCACCCGCCGAAGGTCCTCTTGATGGACGAGCCGCTCGGCGCGCTCGACCTCAAGCTGCGCGAGGTCATGCAGATCGAGCTGCGGCGCATCCAGCAGGCGCTGAGGATCACCACCGTCTACGTCACGCACGACCAGACCGAGGCGATGACGATGTCGGATCGCATCGTCGTGATGAACAAGGGCCGCATCGAGCAGCAGGGTGCCGCGCGGGAAATCTACCGCCGGCCGTCGACGCAGTTCGTCGCCGATTTCCTCGGCAGGATCAATTTTTTGCGCGGCATCTCGGCCGGCAATGGCGGCGCGGATCTGGTCGTCACGGCGGGCAAGGAAACTTTTCGTGTCCGCACCGATCTCGCGGTGGCGCCGCATGAGGCCGTCTGCATCGGCATACGGCCCGAAGATCTCAGAGCGACGCCGCGAACCGTCGCCGATCCGGCCTGGAACATTCGCGCCGGGACGCTGAAGGCGAAGGTCTTCGTCGGCAATCAGTGGAATTTTCTCATCGCCTTCGACGACGCGTCCGAGTGGATCGCCGAGGTCCGCGACGGCGCCGACGACATCGAGCCCGGCATGCCGGTCGCGGTGAGCTGGCCGCTCTCCTCCGGCGTGGTGCTCCAGCAATGAGCGCCTCAGCCGGTGGCGAACGGGCCCTTGTGCCGGCCCTGCCGGTAGTGCCCGCGGATCGCCGACCGGAAGCGGGCGCAGATCGGGGCGAAGGCGCTCCACTGCTCCGCGTGGCGCCTTGCGGCCGCGTCGATCTCGGCCGCCATCGCCGCCTCGTCGACGCCGACGACGCGGCCGTCGACCACCACGTCGCGCCCGGCGACGACGAGGTGCCGGACATGGCTTTGCGTCGCCCGGCCGAGCACGATCTCGGTCTCGTCGAGCGCTCCCGGCACGCCGCCATAGGTGAGGCCGGCGAGGTCGAGCACGGCGATGTCGGCGGCGGCGCCTGGAGCGATCGCGCCGAACGTCGCGATGCCTCCCGCGACCGCGTGACCGGTGCCGAGCGCGCCGTCGAGCAGGCGGGCAGGGGAGACGCCCTCCTCGAGGCCGCTGCCGGCGTGCAGGAGGCGCGTCAGCCGAAGCTCCCGAAACATGTCGGTGTCGTCGTCGAGCGCCATGCCGTCCATGCCGAACGCGACCGCGAGCCCGGCGCCGTGGAAGCCCGCGAGCGGCGCGATGCCGGAGCGCAGGCGCAGGTTGGAGCTCGTGTTGACGGCGATCGTCACTCCGCGCTCGGCGAACAGCTCCATCTCCGCCGGTCGCAGCCACACGCAATGCGCCACCGTCAGCCGCGGCGACAGGATGCCGAGCCGGTCGAGATGGGCGACGAGGCCGCCCTCGTAGGCGGTATCGGCCCACTCGCGCTGATAGCGTGTCTCGAGCAGGTGCATGTGGACGCGCCGGCCGGTCCGCGCCGAGGCCTCGGCGACGCCGGCGAGCAGCGTGTCCGAGCACCAGTGCGGCGCCACCGGGCCGTACTGCACGTCGAAGCGCGGCCCCTGCAGCTGCCCTGCGATGGAATCCGCGAGATCGAGCTGGCCGCGCGCGTCCGGCAGCGGCCCGAGCCAGGTTCTGGCGATCGCCTCGCGCAGCGGCGCGTCGAGCCTTGCGAGGAACGCGTCGTTGTCGCCGATGACGAGCCGGTTGCGGTCGCGCATCGGCACGACGAAGCCGACGCGGACGCCGATGTCGGCGGCGGCGCGCGCCACCTCCGCCGCCTCCTCTGGCAGCCGGCCATACGCCTGCGGCACGTGGCAGTGCAGGATCGACGAGCAGCCGCTGCGCGCCATGCGGGCGAAGGCGAGCCCGTTGACGACGTAGGGAGCGACCGACGGATGGCCGGCGAGTCCCGGCAGCCAAAGCTCCAGCGCCTCGTCGGCGGCGCCGATCAGAAGCGTCGACATGCCCCGCCCGTGATCGTGCGCATTGGCCAGCGCCGGCATGGCGAGCAGCCCGCGGCCTGCGGCGGCCGTGGCCGAGGCGGCGATCGCCGCAGCGACGTCCCCGTCGATGACGATCGTCGCGTCGGCGACCGCGGGCTCGTGTCCGGGCCGGGCGAGAATCCGTTCGGCGGCGATCTGGATCATGCAAGAAGGCCTTCGGGCTGGGCGGCTTCGCTGCCTCGTAGTGCGCGAGGCCTCGCATGCCAACCGTGATGGTGGTCGGCGCGAGCCGCGGGATCGGGTTCGAGCTCGCGCGCAAGGACGGCGAGGCCGTGCCCGTGACGGCATCTCCGCGTCATTGCGAGCGCAGCGAAGCAATCCAGCTTCTCTTTCGACGCCCAAAAGCTGGATTGCTTCGTCGCTTCGCTCCTCGCAATGACGGCGAGTCCCACGCCTCGACGGCATCTCCGTCGTCGCGAGCGCCGCGAAGCAATCCAGCTGCGCGGCTGCGACAAAAGACATGCGCCGCAGCGGCGCTCCGATTATCAACTCGGTTGCGCACTGCGCAACATGGCGCTAGCGTCCGATCGATGCCGCAGCGCCGGACAGGAGGCTGACATGCTGACCGCTCCCCGGGCCGAGGGCCGCGAGGACCCGGGCTTCGACACCGCCGATCCCGTCGCCCTGCGGCGCGCGATCCGGACCGGGGCCTATACCGGCTACACCAACGGGCTCGCGGCCGGCTACGTGCAGGCGAGCCCGGTGATCATCCCCAAAGAATATGCGGGCGACTTCACGCTGTTCTGCCAGCGCAACCCCAAGCCTATGCCGCTGCTGGCGGTCTCGGATGTCGGCAGCCCGCACATTCCCGAGGTCGCAAAGGACCTCGACGTCCGCACCGATGTCGGCGCCTACCAGATCTATCGCGACGGCGAGATCGTCGAGGTGATCGACGACATCAGCCATCTCTGGCGGGACGACTTCGTCACCTTCGTCATCGGCTGCTCGTTCTCGTTCGAGTTCGCGCTGATGGAGGCCGGCATCCCGCTGCGCCACATCGAGGAGGGCAACGTCTCGCCGATGTACCGCACCGCGATCGAGACGGTGCCGTGCGGCCCCTTCTCGAGCGAGCTTGCGGTCTCGATGCGCTTCTTCCAGCCCGCCGACGCGATCCGCGCCATCCAGGTGTCTGGCCGCTACCCGGCCTTCCACGGCGCGCCGGTGCATATCGGCGATCCGGCGATGATCGGCATCGACCAGAGCCAGTCCTATGGCGGGCACGGCCTCAAGGTCGCAAAGCCGGGCGAGATCCCGGTCTTCTGGGCCTGCGGCGCCGTTGCCCAGTTCGCGATGGAGCGGGCCCGCCTGCCCATCGCCATCACCCACAGCAAGGCGCACATGCTCGTCACCGATCTCAAGATCCGGGACTTCGCCATCCCATGACGATCGCGGAAATGTCGACCGACGACCATCGCTTCCGCATCGGCATCGACATCGGCGGCACCTTCACGGACTGCGTCATCATCGATCGCGAGTCCGGGGAGATCCGCACCATGAAGGTGCCGACCGTGCCGTCCGACCCCTCCGTCGGCTTCCTCGACGCGCTCGACAGCGCGCTCGACCGGCACGGAATCGATCTCGGCGGGCTCGAGTTCATCGCCCACGGCACGACGGTGGCGACCAACACCATCATCGAGGGCAAGGGGGCGAAGGTCGGGCTCATCACCTCCGAAGGCTTCAGCGACGTCCTCGAGATCGCCTACCAGACGCGCACCAACCTCTACGACCTGTTCTACGAGAAGCCGAAGCCGCTCGTCCCGCGCCGCCGGGCGATCGGCGTACCGGAGCGGACTGGCCCGGACGGGCGCATCATCACCCCGCTCGACCTCGACGCGGTCCGCGACGTCGCGCGCCAGCTGGCTGCGGCCGGCGCCGAGGTGATCGTCGTCGCCTTCCTGCATTCCTACAGGTTCCCACAGCACGAGATCGCCGCGCGGGATGCGATCGCGCAGGCGTGTCCCGACGTCGCGGTAGTCATCTCTTCCGACATCTGCCCGGAATCGCGCGAATACCCGCGCACCAGCACCGCCGTCGTCAACGCGGTGCTGCTGCCGATCGTCGGCAAGTACATCGCCCGGCTCGAGGAGCGGCTGCGGACGCGCGGCGCCGGCGCCGGGCTGCATCTGATGACCTCGGCCGGCGGCGTGATCGCCGCCGAGATCGCCGGCCGCCAGCCGGTGCAGCTCGTCGAGTCCGGTCCGGCGGCGACCGTGATCGGCGCCAACTACGTCGCCGCCTCGGCCGGCATGAGTGACATCATCGTCTTCGACATGGGCGGCACCACCGCGAAGGTCGCGCCCGTGACCGGAGGCGTGCCGCGCATCGCCGAGCAGTTCGAGGTCGGGCCGATGGCGGTCGCGAGCGACTCGGCGCGGCGCGGCCTCGGCTATCCGGTGCGCACCCCGGTGGTCGAGATGGTCGAGGTGAGCGCCGGCGGCGGCAGCGTCGCCGGCCTCGATCCCGGCGGCGCGCTCACGGTCGGGCCGGAGAGCATGGGCGCCGATCCGGGCCCGGCCTGCTACGGCCGTGGCGGCGACCGGGCGACGATCACCGACGCCAATCTCGTGCTCGGCCGGCTCGACCCGAACTACTTCCTCGGCGGCGCCAAGCAGCTCGACGTCGGCCGCGCCGAGGCCGTCATCCGGCGCGACGTCGCCGGCCCGCTCGGCCTGTCCCTGCTCGAGGCCTCGCACGCCATCGTCGAGATCGGCACCACCAAGATGGCGGCCGCGATGGGCCTTGCCACGATCCGCCGCGGCATCGATCCGCGCCGCTACGCCCTCGTCGCCTGCGGCGGCGGCGGGCCGCTGCACGCCGCCGCGATCGCCGCCCGCGTCGGCATCGCCCGCATCGTCATCCCGCCCTCGCCGGGCCTCACCTCGGCGCTCGGCCTCCTCGCCACCGACCTCAAGCACGATTTCGCCACCTCGGTGATGAAGCCGACCGCCGATGTCGATCCCGGCGCGCTCGCCGCCGCGATCGCCGAGATGCGGGACAAAGCCGTCGCCGTGCTGCGCGAGGAGAGCGTGGCGGACGAGCGCATGCGCTTCCGCGCGCTCGCCGACGTACGCTATGTCGGCCAGTCGTTCCATCTCGGCCTGCCGCTGCCGGCCGAGATCGACGCCGACGCGCTCGCCGACCTGCACCGGCGCTTCCACGAGGCGCACCGGGCTGCCTACGGCTTCGCCAACGACACCGAGCCGACGATGATCGCCAATGTGCGCCTCAGCGCGTCGGGTGTGGTCGACCGGCCGGTGATGGCGAGCCTGGCCGAGGGGACGGAGAGCGCCGATCAGGCGCTGAAGGGCGTGCGGCAAGTCTACTTCCGCGAGGCCGGCGGCCTTGTGGACTGCCCGATCTACGAGCGCTCGAAGCTGCTCGCCGGCAATGTCGTCGCCGGCCCGGCGATCCTCGAACAGATGGACACGACGACCCTCGTGCCGCCGGGTGTACGCGCCCGGACGGAGCGCTCGGGCGTCCTGGTGATGGACCTGTGAGCGCTGCCATGGATCTCCTCGTCGAGGACGCACCGACGGAAGCCGTCGCCGACGCGATGCCCGACATGGACCTCATCGCCTTCGAGGTGCTGCGCAACGCCTTCACCACGATCACCGAGGAGATGGCGGTCACGCTGCGGCGCACTGCCTATTCGACCAACATCAAGACGCGCGGCGATTTCAGCACCTGCGTCATCGACCAGAAGATGCGCGTCGTCGCCCAGTCGGGCATGCCGGGCCACCTCGTCAGCATCGCCACCGCGGTGCCGCAGTCGATCAAAGAGATCGGCTTCGAGACCATGCGCCCCGGCGACATGTTCATCGTCAACGATCCCTATCGCGGCTCGAACCACCTCAACGATCTCACCGTGTTCGCGCCGGTCTTCGTGGACGGCGAGCTCGTCGCGATCGTCGCCAACATGGCGCACCACGTCGACGTCGGCGGCGCGACGCCGGCCAGTCTCGGCGTCAGCACCGAGATCTACCAGGAGGGGCTGATCCTGGCGCCGACCCGGATCGTCAGCGGCGGCGAGATCGTCAAGGACGTGATGGGCCTGATCCTCGCGAACTTCAGGCCGAAGCGCGAAGTGTTCGGCGATCTCAGGGCGCAGATGTCCTCGAACGCGGTCGCCATCCGGCGCGTCGAGCAGCTCGCCGCCGAGCATTCGCCGGCCGGCCTGCAGACCTTCTACGACGAGCTGATCGCCTATACCGACCGCTGGGTCGAGAAGGAGATCCGCAAACTGCCGCAGGGCACCTTCCGGGCCGAATCCTTCCGCGACGACGACGGCATCACCGACACGCCGGTGAAGCTCTGCGCCGCGATCACCTTCGCGGACGGTCGCGCCATCCTCGACATCACCGGCTCCTCGCCGCAGGTCGCCGGCCCCATGAACGCCACCCGCACCATGGCACAGGTGACGATCATGCATCTCATCCGCTGCCTCGGCGATCCGCGCATCCCGAACAATTCCGGCTTTCTCGCGCGCACCAGCGTGATCGGCCCGCCGGGCACCGTGGTCACGGCGCAGTCGCCGGCGGCGGTCGTCGGCGCGTTCGAGACGACGTTCCAGCTCTACTCGACGCTCCTGAAGGCGATGCACCCGGCGCTGCCGGACCGCATCCCCGCCTGCAGCAAGTCGCTCGTGATGTGCCTCGGCTTCGCCGGCACCGACCCGCGCTCCTCCGAATACTACTGCTACATGGAGACGGTCGCGGGCGGCGACGGGGCAAGGCCTATCCGCGACGGCTGGGACGCAGTGCAGTCGGAGCTGCAGGACACCGAGAACGCGCCGATCGAGGAGGTCGAGATCGGCTATCCGGTGCTGATCCGGCGCTACGAGCTGATCTGTGACAGCGGCGGCCGCGGGCGCTATCGCGGCGGACTCGGCATCCGGCGGGACTTCCAGTTCCCCTACGCCGACACGAGCTTTTCGCTGCTCGCCGACGGCAGAAAATTCGGCCCCTGGGGGCTGATGGGCGGCGAGGCCGGGCGGACGGCGCGGTTCCAGTTCATCGACGGCGAGGAGGTGCGCGAGCTTCCCTCCAAGATCACGTTCCGCGTGCCGAAGGGCGGCATCGTCCGCGTCGAGACGCCGGGCGGCGGCGGATTCGGCGATCCTGCCTTGCGCGATCCGCAGGCGATCGCCGACGACATCCTCGACGGCAAGATCGCGCCGGCCGGCGGCGCGGCGGGCGGCTGAGTTGGCGGCGTCGGCGATGCGATACTCGGGCCTCTCGCTGCTCGCCAACGGGCTGCGCGCAAAGCCCGCCTGGCCGCGCGCCTGGCGGGATCCGGCGCCGCGCAAGGCTTATGACGTCGTCATCATCGGCGGCGGCGGGCATGGGCTCGCGACCGCCTACTATCTCGCCCGCAACCACGGCATCACCGACGTCGCCGTGCTCGAGAAGGGCTGGCTCGGCGGCGGCAATACCGGCCGCAACACGACCATCGTCCGCTCGAACTACCTGTTGCCGGCGAATGCGCAGTTCTACGAGCATTCGCTGAAGATGTGGGAAGGCCTCAGCCAGGACCTCAACTACAACGTCATGTTCAGCCAGCGCGGCGTGCTCAACCTCGCCCACTCCGACGGTCAGATGAGCGCCGCGGCGCTGCGCGGCAACGCCATGCGACTGAACGGCATCGATGCGGAGCTGCTCGACCGCGACGCGGTGCAGGCCTTCGTGCCGGGGATGGACTGCTCGCCGCGCGCCCGCTTCCCGGTCTATGGTGGCCTGTTGCAGCGGCGCGGCGGCACCGCGCGGCACGATGCCGTCGCCTGGGGCTATGCGCGCGCCGCCGACCGGCTGAAGGTCGACATCATCCAGAACTGCGAGGTCACCGGCATCCGCCTCGACGGGAGCCGCGTGCGCGGCGTCGAGACAAGCCGCGGCTACATCGGCGCGGACAAGGTCGGCATCGCGGTCGCCGGCAACAGCGGCCGCGTCGCGGCCCTCGCCGGGCTGAAGCTGCCGATCGAGACGCACCTGCTGCAAGCCTGCGTCAGCGAGCCGCTGAAGCCCGTGCTCGACACCGTCATCTCGTTCGGCGCCGGGCATTTCTACATCAGCCAGTCCGACAAGGGCGGGCTCGTCTTCGGCGGCAACATCGACGGCTACAACAGCTACGCCCAGCGCGGCAATCTGGACGTCATCCAGGGCCTCGCCGCCGCCATGGTGACGCTGTTCCCAGCCTTCAGCCGCGTGAAGCTGCTGCGCCATTGGGCGGGCTTGATGGACATGCCGATGGACGGCACGCAGATCATCTCGAAGACGCCGGTCACCGGCCTCTATCTCAACGGCGGCTGGGGCACCGGCGGCTTCAAGGCGACGCCGGCCTCGGGCTTCGTCTTCGCGCACACCATCGCCCACGACGCCCCGCATCCGCTGAACGCGCCCTTCACGCTCGACCGTTTCCGGACCGGCCACCTTCTCGACGAGAAGGGCTCCGGCCCCAGCACGACGGCCCATTGAGATGCTGCTGATCACCTGCCCGCATTGCGGCCCGCGCGACCGCACCGAGTTCCAGTTCGGTGGCGACGCCTCGCTGCGGCGCCCCGATCCCGCCGCGGCCTTCGAGGACGGCTGGTACGACTTCGTCTATCTGCGCGACAATGTCCGCGGGATGCACCACGAGCTCTGGCAGCATCGCGCCGGCTGCCGCATGTGGCTCGTCGTCGAGCGCGACACGCTCACCCACGAGATCGCCTCCGTCGGCTTCGCCCGCGACGTGCAGCCGACCCCGGCCCCGCAGAGCGTCGGCAGCTGATGTCGGCGCAGCCCTTTCGCCTCGCTGCCGGCGGGCTCGTCGACCGCACGCAGCCGCTCGCCTTCCGCTTCGACGGGCGCAGCTTTGAGGGCTATCGCGGCGACACGCTGGCTTCGGCGCTGCTCGCCAACGGCGTCCGCTTCGTCGGCCGGAGCTTCAAGTATCACCGGCCGCGCGGCATCGTCTCCGCCGGGCTCGAGGAATCCGGCGCGCTCGTGAAGCTCGGCGAGGGCGCGGAGAGCGTGCCGAACGCCGTCGTGACGCTGACGCGCCTGCATCAAAACCTCGTCGCCTCGAGCCAGAACCGCTGGCCATCGCTTCGCTTCGACCTTCTCGCTGTCAACGACCGGCTGTCGCGCTTCCTGCCGGCGGGCTTCTACTACAAGACCTTCATGTGGCCGGCGTCCGGCTGGCTGTTCTACGAGCGCTTCATCCGCCGCGCCGCCGGCATGGGCACGGCGCCCTCGGGGCCGGATCCCGCGCGCTACGAGACTGTCCGCGAGCATTGCGACGTGCTCGTCGTCGGCAGCGGCCCGGCGGGCCTCGCGGCGGCGCTCACCGCCGGGCGGGCAGGGGCGAAGGTGATGCTCGTCGAGCAGCGGCCGGACTTCGGCGGCGCGCTGCGGCGCGAGCGGCTGCGTGCGGTCGACGAGCC
>JAEZCD010000204.1 GCA_023430145.1 Pseudomonadota bacterium | reverse complement strand
TCGTCGGCAGCGTCAGATGTGTATAAGAGCCCGCGCGGGTGGCCCGCGCGGCGCTGGAGCAGCTCGCCGGCAGCCGCGAGGCGCAGGTGCGCGCCGACGAGCGCTTCATCGCCGCCAAGGCCCGGCTCGCCGAATGGGTGGAGCGAATCGTCGACGAGCACGGCATGCCGCCGGACGCGCTCGCCGCCAAGATCGACGTCTCGAAGCTCGACGTCGCCGAGGTCGAGAGCGAGCTCGCGCGGCTGACACGCGACCGCGACCGACTCGGGCCGGTGAACCTGCGCGCCGAATCGGAGCTCGCCGAGGTCGAGGGCAGCCGCGGCACGCTGGTCGCCGAGCGCGACGACATCGTCGCCGCGATCCGTCAGCTGCGACGGGCGATCCACACGCTCAACGACGAAGGCCGCGCGCGCCTCATCGCCTCGTTCGAGGTCGTCGACCGCAATTTCCGGCAGCTGTTCTCGACGCTGTTCGAGGGCGGCGAGGCGCGGCTCGAGCTCACGCAGGCCGAGGACCCGCTCGCCTCCGGCCTCGAGGTGCACGCAAAGCCGCCCGGCAAGCGCCCGCACACGCTCTCGCTGCTGTCGGGCGGCGAGCAGGCGCTGACGGCGCTGTCGCTCGTCTTCGCCGTGTTCCTCACCAACCCGGCGCCGATCTGCGTGCTCGACGAGGTCGACGCGCCGCTCGACGACGCCAATGTCGAGCGCTTCTGCACGCTGCTCGAGGCGATGACGCGCACCACCGACACGCGCTTCCTCGTCGTCACGCACAACCCGATCACCATGAGCCGCATGAACCGGCTGCTCGGCGTCACGATGGCCGAGCAGGGGGTGAGCCAGCTCGTCTCCGTCGCGCTCGAGGAGGCCGAGCGGCTGCGCGAGGCGGGGTGAGTCAGGGCCACTTTGGTGTCGTTGATCCCCATGCGTCGTCATTGCGAGCGCAGCGAAGCAATCCAGCTTCTCCCTTCAGCGCAGAGAAGCTGGATCGCTTCGTCGCTGACGCTCCTCGCAACGGCGAGGGGCCTCGCCAGCCGCGACCGCTTGTCCCGGGGGCTGCCCGAAGGCAATTTCATGAAGTACAGCAATGGCTTGCGTGCGTCGGCCGCGTTCTTGACACGGTTTGGGCCGCACACTAGGTTGCCGGCGCCTTTCGAGGCCGTCGGGCAGGCTCGGCGATCCGGTGCTCCGAGGTGTTCGCCATGACGGACGACCCGAGGAAACCCGGCCCGCAACCTACCCGGACCGGCGACGATCGGCAGCTTTCCGAGAGGCTCCGGCGTCTCGACGCCGCACTGTCGAAGGTGCGGCGATCGGACGAACGGGAGGCGGCCCAAAACTCCGCGTCCCGGTCCGACACCCAGGGCATGTCCCGCGCGCTCCGAATGTCGTCGGAGTTCGTCGCGGGCATTCTCGTGGGCGGCGGGCTCGGCTGGTTCCTGGATCGCGCGTTCGGCACCTCCCCGTGGGGGTTCATCGCCTTCTTCCTGCTCGGCTTCGCCGCCGGCGTGCTCAACGTGATGCGCGCCGCGGGACTCTCGGCAGGACCGCCGCCGCAAGGCGGGCCGGGCGAAGGCACGTCATAGGAAGGCGGCAGCCGGTTTCGATGGATCCGATCCACCAGTTCCAGCTCAACCCGATCATCCCGCTGTTCACCATCGGCGGCCAGGAGATCGCGTTCACCAACTCGGCCGCCTTCATGGTGGCGACGGTGGTGATCGTCGCCGCGTTCCTGCTTGTACCGACCGGCGCCCGCGCCATCGTTCCCGGCCGCTGGCAGTCGCTGGCCGAGATGTCCTACGAGTTCGTCGCCTCGACCGTGAAGCAGACCACCGGCACCGAGGGGATGAAGTTCTTCCCGCTGGTCTTCTCGCTGTTCATGTTCGTGCTGTTCGCGAACATGTTCGGGATGATCCCCTACTCGTTCACCGTGACGAGCCACATCATCGTCACCTTCGCGCTGGCGATGCTGGTCATGGGCGTCGTCGTCGGCTACGGCGTCTACAAGCACGGCTGGCATTTCCTGCGCCTGTTCGTGCCCTCGGGCATCCCGAGGGTGCTGCTGCCGCTCGTCGTCGGCATCGAGGTCATCTCCTTCCTGTCGCGGCCGATCAGCCTGTCGGTGCGCCTGTTCGCCAACATGCTGGCCGGGCACATCACGCTGAAGGTGTTCGCGAGCTTCGTCGCGACGCTCGGCAGCCTCGGCGTCGCCGGCTGGTTCGCCGCCATCCTGCCGCTCGGCATGACGGTGGCGCTGACCGCGCTCGAGTTCCTGGTCGCCTTCCTGCAGGCCTACGTCTTCACCATTCTGACCTGCATCTACCTCAACGACGCACTCCACCCCGGCCACTGACGCGGCCGACACTGCCAAGCCAAGGAGCCTTTCGAAATGGAAGAGATGGGAAAGTACATCGGCGCGGGCCTCGCCTGCCTCGGCATGGGCGGCGCCGGCATCGGCGTCGGCCAGATCTTCGCCAACTACCTCGCCGGCGCGCTGCGCAATCCCTCGGCCGCCGACGGCCAGTTCGCACGGCTCATCTTCGGCTTCGCGGTGACGGAAGCGCTCGGCATCTTCTCGCTGCTCGTCGCGCTGCTGCTCCTGTTCGCCGTCTGACGAGCGAGCCTTGCCGAAGGTGCAGCCCATGAGCCTTGTCCGCAGCGGCGATGGCGGCTTCGTCCTCGCCCAGGCCGACCACGCCTCGCCGCCGGCGGCGGGGGCTGCCGATCCGCATGCGGCCGACACGCATGCGGGCACCGAGGCAGCGGGCGGGCACGGGGACGGCCACGGTGCCTTCCCGCCCTTCGCGCCGGAGCACTTCGCCGCGCAGCTCCTGTGGCTCGCGATCACCTTCGGCGCGCTCTATTGGATCCTCTCGCGGGTGGCGCTGCCGCGCATCGCCGAGATCCTGGAGGTGCGCCAGGGGCGCATCGCCGCCGATCTCGCCGAGGCGCAGCGGCTGAAGGACGAGAGCGAAGCGGCCATCGCCGCCTACGAGAAGGCGCTGGCCGAGGCGCGCAGCCGCGCCCAGACCATCGCCGGCGAGACGCGCGACGCGGTCGCCCGCGAGACCGACGAGCGCCGCAAGACGCTGGAGGCCGAGCTCGCCCAGAAACTCGCCGCCGCCGAGGCGCAGATCGCCTCGACCAAGACCGCCGCGCTCGGCAATGTCCGCGGCATCGCGGTGGACGCCGCGCATGCCATCGTCGAGCGGCTGACCGGCTCGCCACCGACACCGGCCGAGGTCGAGCAGGCGGTCGATTCGACGCTGTCGGCGAGGAGCTGAGATGGACGAAGTCGGCGTCTTCTACACGGCGGAGTTTTGGGTCCTCGCGGCCTTCGTCATCTTCGGCCTGATCCTCGTCAGGATGCGGGTGCACACCACCATCGTCGGCTCGGTCGACAAGCGGGCGACCATGATCCGCGCCGAGCTCGACGAGGCGCGCTCCCTGCGCGAGGAGGCGCAGCGGGTGCTCGGGGAATATCAGCAGAAGCGGAGCGCCGCCGAACAGGAGGCCGCCTCTATCATCGCCGCCGCGCGCGACGAGGCGGAGCGGCTCGCCGTCGAGGCCAAGAGCAAGGCCGAGGACTTCGTTGCCCGGCGCACCAAGATGGCCGAGCAGAAGATCGCCCAGGCCGAGGCCCAGGCCGTCGCCGACGTGCGCGCCGCGGCCGCCGACGCCGCCGCCGACGCGGCCGCCAAGGTGATCGCGCTGAAGACCAAGGGCCGCGCCGCCGAGGCGCTGATCGAGCGCGGCATCGGCGAGCTGAAGCAGCGGCTGCAATAAACCTCCGACTCCGCTCGTCCCCGCGACAGCGGGGACCCAGACCGCCTCGGGTCGGAAGAACTGGATGTCCGCATGCGCGGGCATGAGCGGAGACGCGTGCGTCCTTGCGCTCGCCGGTGTCTGCGCGGCACTCTCCCGCGCTTGACGTGCCGCAATGCCCGCGCCGGCATCCCATATCTCCTGAAAGCGAGAACCTTCGCCGCCGACGCGGCGTTGGTGTCTCGTCGGAAAGCACAGGAGGTGTCGATGCAGGTTCCGCTCGAGATCGCGTTCCACAATCTCGACAGCCAGCCGTGGGCGGAGAAGGAGATTCGCGCCCGCGTGGGCAAGCTCGAGAAGCTGTTCGGCCGCATGGTCGCCTGCCGGGTGCGGGTCGATCAGCGGGCGAACGCCGGCCGCGGCGCGACGCCCCCGGTCGTGCGGATCGAGATCAGCATTCCGGGCAACCGCGACATCATCGTCAGCCACGAGCCCGATCACCTCATGGCGAAGTTCCAGAACCCGGATCTCAACCACGCGATCGCCGAATCCTTCCATCTCGCCGAGCGGCAGCTCATCGAGATGAAGCAGAAGATGCAGGGCCGAACCAAGACGCCGCACCATGACGGGCCGAATCAGTCGCTCGGCCAGGTGGCCGAACTGCATCCTGGGGCCGACCACGGCTTCCTCGTCACCAAGGAGGGCGGCCTGCTGTACTTCCACAGGAACAGCATGCTGTCGGGCGATTTCGACGCCCTGACGCGCGGCACCGAGGTCTATTACGTCGAGGAGCTGGGCGACACCGGGCCGACGGCGGCCAAGGTGCGGGTCAAAACACCCGGCTGAGTCGCGCGACCGTGAGCCGGCCGCACACGACCGCGCGCAACAAAAGTCCCCGCCGTTGCATTGGGACTCCAGACGCCATCCGGCGCAGAGCGAGGACATCGATGGACAAGGAACGGATCAAAGGCGCTGCCCAGCAGGCGAAGGGCGAGATGAAGGATGTCGCCGGCAAGGCGCTCGGCGATAGCAAGATGCAAGCCGAGGGAAAGGCCGACAAGGCGGAAGGCAAGGTTCGCAACGCCGTCGGCGGATTGAAGGACTCGGTCCGCGACGCGGCGGAGGGCGGACGGCGCTGAGCAGGCCCGTCGGCCTGCACGCTCCAGCAAGGGCCGGGCCGGCGGGCCCGGCCCTTCGCGTGAAGCGCCGGACCCGCCGCGTGGGCCCGGCAATTCCGGCGAGAGGTTGACCGCACCCCCGACATTCGGCCATGGCTTCGGCTTCCGAGCGAGGCGACGAATGGACGATCGATTCAGCTACCCCGATCATGCCGCCGCGGACGGCTATTCTCCCACCCGCTACGAGTACCGCTGCGTCGCCGCGCCGGCCGTTGTCACCGTCAAGCGCTCCAAGGACCGGCTGCGGAGCGTCGAGGCGCTCGAGGAGACGCTGAACCGCGAGGCCCGCGAGGGGTGGGAATATGTCGGCATCGACGAGCTCGCGATCCTCGAGCCGCAGGGCTTCTTCTCGAGCAAGCAGCGGCGCACGAGCTTCAAGGTGATCGTCTTCCGGCGTCCGCGCTGACATCCGAGCCTCTCCTGTTGCGCCGCCGGCGCTCGCCGCGACTGCCCCACTCCCGGAGACCCTAATGTCGCGGCCCAATCTCGCCGGCGCCCCGCTCGCTGCAGCGGCGGCGATCATCGCTGCCATCTTCTGGCCCGCCACGGCCGGCGCGGTGCCCGCGGCGGGCGGCCACGGCATCGACGGCGCCGTGCTTGGCCTCGCCTGGGGCCTGCCTTTCGTCGGCATGCTGCTGTCGATCGCCATCCTACCGCTCGTCGCGCCGCACCTTTGGCATCGGCGCTACGGCACCATCGCGGCCCTGTGGGCGATCCTGTTCCTCGTCCCGTTCGCGCTCACCTACGGGGCGGAGATCGCGAGCTACGAGCTCGCGCACATCATCGTCGCCGACTACGTGCCCTTCATCATCCTGTTGTTCGCGCTGTTCACCATCTCCGGCGGCATCCTCGTCACCGGCAACCTGCACGGCAGCCCGGCGACGAATACCGGCATGCTCGCCATCGGCACCGTGCTCGCGAGCTTCGTCGGCACGACAGGCGCCTCGATGGTGCTCATCCGGCCGCTGCTGCGCGCCAATGACGAGCGCCGGTTCCGCACGCACACGGTGATCTTCTTCATCTTCCTCGTCTCCAACATCGGCGGCAGCCTGTCGCCGCTCGGCGACCCGCCGCTGTTCCTCGGCTTCCTGCGCGGCGTCGACTTCTTCTGGCCGACGATCCACCTGATCGACGACGTGCTGCTGCTCGCCGGCATCCTGCTGCCGCTGTTCTACCTGCTGGACCGGTATTTCTATCGGCGCGAGAAGGACTTGCCGCCGCGGCCCGACCCGACGCCGGACACCCGCCTCGGCGTCAAGGGCCTGCAGAACCTGCCGCTGCTGGCGATCATCATCGGCGCCATCCTGATGAGCGCCACCTGGCAGCCGGGCGTCGAGGTGCCGATTCTCGGCATCGACATCCCGCTCCAATCCCTCGTTCGCGACGCGATCATGCTCGCCTGCGTGCTCGTCTCGCTGCTGATCACCCCGGCGGAGCTGCGCGAGCGCAACGGCTTCGACTGGGAGCCGATCCGCGAGGTCGCCAAGCTGTTCGCGGCGATCTTCATCACCATCGTGCCGGCGATCGCGATCCTGAAGGCGGGCACCGAGGGCGCTGCCGCGCCGCTCATCAACCTCGTCACCGGCTCGTCCGGCGAGCCCGTGGAGATCTGGTACTTCTGGCTGACCGGCGGCCTGTCGAGCTTCCTCGACAACGCCCCGACCTACCTGATCTTCTTCAATCTCGCCGGCGGCGACCCGCAGGAGCTGATGCACGTCAGAACGCTGACGCTCGAGGCGATCTCGGCGGGCGCCGTGTTCATGGGGGCCAACACCTATATCGGCAACGCGCCGAACTTCATGGTGCGCTCGATCGCCGTCAATCGCGGCGTGCCTATGCCGAGCTTCTTCGGCTACATGGCCTGGTCGGGCGCCGTGCTGGTACCTCTGTTCGTTCTGGTGACGCTGGTGATGTACCGGTGATGCCGACGGGCTGAAAAGCGAAGGTCCGAAAGCGGTGCAATCGGGTTACGGTCGGCCCGCTATTGACTTCGTGAGGACCGAGCCCCTTCCCGCCCGCCGGAGCGCCCTGTACAACGAGGTCACGCCGGGCGGCCACCGCACCGGCGGGGCGTCGTTTCGTGCCGTCACGGACGGGCCGCCGTCCTTGGCTCAGGATCGCAGGGCACCCATCTCATGTCGCTCCGTTCGAAAATCTTTCTCGCCGGGCTCGTCGGCGCCGCCGCTCTCGCAGGGCCAGCGCTCGCCCAGGACAAGGGTCCGTTCGCGAAGCTCGACGGCAACTGGGCAGGCACCGGCACCATCACCATGGGCGACGGCTCCAGCGAGCCGATTCGATGCCGCGTCAAATACGCCCTCGAGGGCAGCAGCGGCGGCAGCCTCACGCAAAACCTCACCTGCGCCAGCGACAGCTACAAGTTCGAGCTGAAGGCCGATGTCGAGTACAAGAACGGCGCGGTCACCGGCTTCTGGACGGAGAGGACCCGCAACACGAGCGGCAAGCTGAAGGGCAAGGCGACGGACGAGATGATCCAGGCGACCGTCGAGACGCCCGGCTTCATCGCCATCCTGAATGTGGCCACGCGGGGCAATCAGCAGCGGGTGACGATCAAGTCGCCGTCGACCGACATCCGCGAGATCCAGATCGCGCTGCGCAAGAACTGACTGCGTGACCGCCGAGACTCAAAAGGGCCGCCCTCGGGGCGGCCCTTTTTGCATTGCCCGAAGGCGGTGTAGGCGGGATTCAGACGATCCGCGGGAAGTTCGCAGGCACGATGCCGAGCATCTCGAGATCGGCGTCGGCAGGCCGGCGGCCCGAGCGCGTGGCGGCGGTGACCCGGCGCGCGGCGCCGAAGATCTCCAGGAACGCCAAAACCTCGGCCCAGAATCCCCCGAAGCTGAAGCGTGCTTCCGGCGTGAGGGTCGTAACGGACATTTTCCTCTTCCTCGGCGGCCTCGACGGCCGCCCGATCTGCGTCGTCAGCCCCTTGCTGACATGACAGATGTAAGAGATCGCTACTGATATACCAGTGCTGAGGTAGAATGCGAGGCATGCGCGGACTGCATGCCGATGCCGCCGGCGGGGCGTGCCCGCCATCGCCCGAAGGGACGGCGGCCACGGCCACAGCTCGCCGCACCCGCAAAGCCGAATCACTCGGCCGGGCCGGTCGCCTCGGCCGCACCGCGGCGCGGCCTCAAGCGGCGCAGGAACATCACCGTCGCCGGCAGGATCAGCAGGTCGCCGATGAGCGCCGCCACCAGCGTGAAGGCGCTGAGCCAGCCGAACAGGCGCAGCGACGGCAGGTCGGAAAAAATCGTCACCGCGAGGCCGCAGGCGAGCACGAGCGAGGTGAGAATCAGCGCCGGGCCGACCAGCACGGTCGCGCGATGGACGCCGATGGCCGGATCCTCGCCCGGCCGATCCTCGAGCCTGAGGCGGTTGAGATAGTGGATGGTCGCGTCGAGGCCGAGGCCGAAGGCGACGGTCAGCGCGACGACGCTCGCGAACTGCAGCCCGTCGTCGAGCACCCAGAGCACCGTGCCGGCGACGACGATCGGGAACAGGCCGGGCAGGATGGCGATCACCATCACGAACAGCGAGCGGAAGGCGACCCCGATCAGCGCAGCGACGAAGATCATCTCCACCGTCAGCCCGTCGGCGAGCTGGCCGATCATCGCCGCGCTGTTGCGGGCGGCGATGGCGGAGAGGCCGGTGACGTAGATGCCATAGCCCGGATGCCGCGCCCGCACCTCCTGCAGGGTCTGGTCTAGCGTCTCGACGATCGGCAGGAGCTGGTTGATGTCGACGTCCGGAATGCGGCCGGTAACGACGACGGCATCCTCCTCCGTGGAGATGAAGCGCCGCGTCAGGTGCTCCGGCATCATCTCCACGTACTGCCGGACGAGCTCGACGTCGTCGCTGCCGGTCTTCTCCGCCAGCCAGCGGCGCAAAGTCTCGGTTGACAGCACGTTGCCGACGCCGGCCTGGCGCTCGATCGCCGCATGCACGTCTGCGATCGCCGACATCGCCTCCGGCGAGTAGAGCGTCTCCCCTTGCGGGAACTCGACGAGGACGTGGATCGGGTTGGCGCCGGCGAGTTTCTGGTCGAGCCGGCCACCCGCCTGGACGGCCTGCTCGCGGTCCGGCACCTGGTCGGCGAGGCGGTAGCGCGGCTCGAGGTCGCCGGCGACGATCGCCAGCGCCGCGACCACGCCGAGGCTCGCGAGGCTGTAGAGCGCAGGCCGGCGGATCATGTGGTCGGCGATCCAGCCGCAGAAGGCGCGCAGCGCGTCGACGGCCGCATCCGAGCCCTTCACCTTGGCCGCGAAAGCGCTCTCGTTGCGCAGGAACAGCATGCCGAACAGCGGCACCAGCGAGACCACCGACAGGAAGGCGACGACGCAGGAGATGGCGCCGGCGGCGCCGAAGGTGCGGATGAGGTGGGAGTCCGAGAACAGGAGCGCGACGAAGGAGAGGCCGGCGGTCGCGTCGGTGACCACCACCGCCGGGCCGACGACGAGGGTCGCGTTGCGCAGCGCCTGAACCTTGGTCTCGCCGGCGAGCAGCCGGTCGCGGGCGGCGAAGACGATCTGCATGCTGTCCGAGAAGCCCATCACCATGATGAGCGGCGTCATCACGTTGAGGAACATGTTGAGGCGGAAGTCGAGCCAGCCGAGCAGGCCGAGCGACCAGAGGATGGCGACCAGCGGCGGCGCCGCCGCCATCAGCATGAAGGAGACGCGGCGGAAGAAGATGACCGCGATGCCGCAGCCGGCGATGAAGCCGATGGCGTTGTAGATCAGCCGGTCGCGCTCGACCGCGTTGCGGATCTCGAGCTGCATCACCGGCGCGCCGGAAAGCTCGCCGATCAGGCCGGAGCCCTCGAGTGCCCCGTCGAGGCTCGCGCGGATCTCGCCGACCACCTGCCTGAGGCCGGAACTGTCGACCACCGCCTGGTCGAGCGAGACGACGACGAGGGCGAGCTCGCCGTCGTCCGACAAGAGCTTGCCGCGGATGATCTCGTTCGCGCGCACCCGCTCGATCAGCGCCGCATAGTCCTCGCCTTCCGGCAGCTCGGCGGGGAACAGCGGCGCCGGCAGGCCGCCATTCTCGGGCGGCTGGCGGGCGGAGAAGAGCGAGATCACCCCCTTCACACCGTCGATCAGCTGCACGTCCATGACGAAGGTGCGCAGCTGCTCGAGGGCCGAGCGCTCCAGCAGGTTTCCTCCCTCGACGACGGCGAGCACGTCGTACTCGCTCGAGGGGAAGCGTTTCGTCAGCGCCTCGTACTGGCGGAATTCCTCGGTGTCTGAGCGAAACAGCTGGCTGAGCGAGTCGTCGACCTGGATGCGGCCGACGCCGAGCACGGCGGCGATGCTCAAGAGGACGAAGACGATCGCCGAGAGCCAGGGGAAGGCGAGCGGCACGAGGCCGACGCGCTCGATGCCGAGCGCGAGATGGCCGGGCTCGTCGGTCCCGTCATCGCGGGCCGACGGCTGCGACTCGGGCATGGCTTGGTCCCTGTTGAGACCGCCGGCTGTAGGCCCTCTCTCGCGGCGGGGTCAAGGCCGGAGCCCGTGCTCTGCCGCTGCTCGAGCCTATCCGTTCGTCGTCCTGCGACGTGGTCTATCCGCTGGTCGTCCTGCGACAGCCTATCCGCTCGTCGTCCTGCGGCTCGACCGCAGGACCCATCTTCTCTTCACTCTCGACATGCCCTCCGAGAGACAATTCTTCGTCTACATCCTCGCCAGCCAGCGTTATGGTACTCTCTACATCGGCGTGACCAACAATCTCGTGCGCCGCGTGTGGGAACATCGCAACGACGTCGTCGCCGGGTTCACCCGGCAACATGGCGTGCACATGCTCGTCTGGTTCGAGGTTCAGTCGACCGCGGAGGCCGCGATCCGCCGCGAGAAGCGCCTGAAGTTCTGGCAGCGGCAGTGGAAGATCGACCTGATCGAGGCATCCAACCCCGAGTGGCGTGATCTCTTCGACGAAATCGCTCGACCTTGAGACTTGCGAGAATGGGTCCTGCGGTCAAGCCGCAGGACGACGAGCGGAGAGGTCGGTCCGCGGGCCGACGGGTGGAGGCTCCGCGGCCAATCTTTTGAGGGCGGACGAGCCCCTGCGCCGGCGCCCTTTCCCTCGTCATGCTGCGGCTCGACCGCAGCATCCATCTTTCTGCGAGGCGGTCACCGCGACTCGGCGGAGAAGATGGGTCCTGCGGTCAAGCCGCAAGACGACGAGCGGAGAGGTCGAGCGCAGGACGACGAGCGGAGAGGTCAGACGACCAGGCGGTTCGGTGAGCTACCCGCCCGCATAGCGCAGGAACACCAGCTGCGCCTCGCCGTACTGGCGCGCCTCGAGCGTCTCGAACCCCTCCGGTGTACCGACCTCGGCCCCGCCCGCCTCCTCGACCACGCACAGCGCATCGGTGCGCAGCCAGCCGCCGGCGCGGGCGGAGTCGAGCGCCTTCTCCGCGAGCCCCTTGCCGTAGGGCGGGTCGAGCAGGGCGAGATCGAACGGCTCCTGCGGCTTCGCCGGCCCGAGCCTTGTCGCGTCGCGCCGAAAGATCCGCGTCGCGCCCTCGACGCCGAGCGCCTCGATGTTCGTCCGCAACAGGCTGCGCGCCTCCACCCCTTCCTCGACGAACAGGCAGAATCGGCCGCCGCGCGAGAGCGCTTCCAGGCCGAGCGCGCCGGTGCCGGCGAACAGGTCGAGCACCCGCGCATCCGTCACCGGATCGCCATAGGCGTGCGCCAGCACGTTGAACAGGGTTTCGCGCAGCCGGTCCGAGGTCGGCCGGATAGCCTGGCCGGAAGGCCCTTTCAGCGAGCGGCCGCGGAACCTACCGGCGACGATCCGCACCGCCGCCCCCGCGCGGCTTGCCGCCCGAAGGCCTGCCGCCCCCCGGCTTTCCGCCGCCGCCCGTGCGCGGCTTGCCGAAGGATTTTCCGCCCGAGGGCTTGCCGCCACCGCCACCCCGCGAAAAACCTCCCGAGCGCTCGCCTTCGGCACCCTTGCCGAAGCGCGGCTTGCCGGCGGGTCGATCACCCGGCGGCCGCGGCCGGAAGGGGCGCTCGGTCCCCTCCCCTGCCCGCTCGCCACGCTCGCGCCGCGGCTCGCCGGACGACGAGGACTGCCTGAACGGCCGATCGCTCCTCGGCCGCTCGCCTTCCAGCCGATCCGGGCGCACGCGGAACGGCCGTTCCCCGGCCGGCCGCTGCGGCCTGTCGCCGGCGGGACGCTCCGTGCGCTCGCCCTTCGGCCGGAAGGGCCTGTCTCCAGCGGGCCGATCGGCCCGCTTTGCATCCGCGCCGGACCGGTAGGGACGATCTCCCGCAGGCCGGTACGGCCGCTTCTCGCCCGCACCTTGCGGCCGGTCGCCCTTCGGCCGGAACGGCCGGTCCGAGCGCGGCCGATCGCCGTCCGAACGCTCCGGACGGTCCCCCTTCGGTCGGAACGGCCGGTCGTCCCGATCCGGCCGGTCGCCCGACGCGCGGAACGGCTTGTCGCCGAAACTGCGCTTGGCGCCGAACGGCTTGCGCTCCCGATCGCCCTCGGCGCGACGCGGCCCGCCGAACGCTCGCTTCCTGTCGCCGTCGGCGCGACCCGCTCCGGACTCGCCGAAGTCCTTGCGGAAGCCGGGCTTACGATCCGCGCCGCGTTCCGGCGGCCGCCGGTCCTCCATGCGCTCGCCGGTGGTGCCGTCGAAGATTCGGGCCGGGCGCGCGCTCCGCGGGGCGTCGCGGTCTCTCCCCCGCCCCGCGCCTTCATCGCGGCGGCGGCGCGGTGGGGCATCGCCCTCGGGAGCCGGCTTCGGATAGGCCGGGCGCGGGCCGCTGCGGCGATCGCGCGGCGGCCGCTTCTGGCCTGTGTCGTTTACACATCTGACGCGGCCGACG
>JAEZCD010000184.1 GCA_023430145.1 Pseudomonadota bacterium | reverse complement strand
GCCACCTTCTCCCCCTGGGAGAAGGAAGGTACGCCTCTCCGTTCCCGCGGCGCTTCCGCACCCGAGGCATGCGCCGAAAAGCTCCGCCCCGCCGAGGGGCGCGCGGGATGCCGGAGCGCCCAAACGCCCACGGCCCTGTGTGCGAATGATTGGAAGCACACAGGCGACAGTTACCGACAGGCGGCCGGAGAAACGCCGGCATCCCGCGCGCGGCGCTCTTCGGCTTGCTCCGCGACGCCCCCGGTGGACTCCTACCTTCTATCCACCGCTGAGAAGCCCTGAACGGCCCCAGGAAAGCGCACGACCTCGCACGCAGGGAACCGCCCGTCGCTGTGGCCCTTGTGACCCGCGGAAAGAGGCGGGCCGGGACCATCGCGGCTTGGGCCGCCGCATTCGGGTTGCGAGCCCTCGTGCAGACGCCGCACCCCCGCTCCGCCTTGTCGAACGCCTCCGGAAGACGCCCCTCGCCGCGAGCGGGGTTGCAGGGATTATGGGGGCGGTCGGGAGAGAGGGGATAAGTGCGCCTCTCCTCTTTCCCTCCCCTCTTGGGGCTCCTCGTGGCACCCACGAGGGAGGAGGAAAGAGAAGAGCAACCGCCGGCGCCCCTCACTCTGCGAACAGGTCGGGGTTCTCGGCCTCGACGCGCGGCAGCGCGCGCAGGATCTCGGTGAGGTGGTGCCGCATGGCCGCCTCGGCGGCGCCGGCGTCGCCGGCGTCGATCGCCGCCACGATCGCCCGGTGCTGGTCGACGAGGTCCAGCATCGATCGCGGGGTGCCGAGCGTCAGCTGGCAGACGCGGTCCATGTGCGCCTTCAGATCGCGCACCGCCTCGAAGGCGAGCGGCAGGCCGGCCCCCTCGGCGAGGGCACCGTGGAACTGCTCGTCATAGCTGCGAAAGCCGTCGTGATCGCCGCGCTCGGCGACCTGCGCCTGCACCAGCAGCAGGTCCTCGACGTGCTCGCGGGTTCTGCGGTCGAAGCTCTCGGCGGCTCTGCGGGCGACGGCGCTCTCGATCGCCTCGCGCACGAAGCGCGCCGCCATCATCTTCCGCGCGGATATCCTCACCACCACCGTGCCGCGCTGCGGCACCACCTCGATCAGCCGCATGCGAGCGAGGCCGATCAGCGCCTCGCGCACCGGCTGCCGCGACACGCCGAGCTTTTGCGCGATCTCCTGCTCGGACAGGCGCGTGCCCGGCGGCAGCTCGAGCGCGACGATGGCGCGCCGCAGCTCCGCCTCGACCCGCTGGGCGGCCGAGACGCCGGCACGGGCGGCCGGGTCGAAGAGGGCAACGTTCATTCGGCCATTGTCTCGAGCATGGGCGGATACTACCATACGAACGTCGACAAGCTAGCCGGATGCCGGAGCGCAGAGGCGCCCGAAGCGCCGGCCCGGGGAGTGTGGATCATGCATATCGACGTCCGTCAGGTCGCGCACCCGGAGGCGGTCAAAAGCTTCGATACCGATGCCTTGCGACGGCATTTCCTGGTCGAGGACCTGTTCGTTCCCGGAGAGGTGCGGCTGACCTATAGCCACATCGAGCGGTTCGTGGTCGGCGGCGCGGCCCCGACGAGCGCGCCGCTCGCGCTCGGCAGCGACAAGGCGACCATCGGCTCGCCGAACTTCCTGGACCGCCGCGAGCTCGGCATCTTCAATGTCGGCGGCCCGGGCACGGTCGAGACGGACGGGGCGCGGCACGCGGTCGGTCCGCGCGATGCGCTTTACGTCGCCAAGGGCACCGAGCGCGTAGCCTTCGCCTCGGACGATCCCGCCCACCCGGCGCGCTTCTATCTCCTCAGCACGCCCGCGCATGCGCGCACCCAGACGCGCCTCGTCCGCATCGCCGACGCCAAGAAGCTCGCGCTCGGCGCCCAGGAGACGGCGAACCAGCGCGTCATCTACCAGATGATCCATCCCGACGTGTGCGCGACCTGCCAGCTCGTCATGGGCCTCACCGAGCTCGCGCCCGGCAATATCTGGAACACCATGCCCTGCCACGTGCACGACCGGCGCTCGGAGGTCTATCTCTACTTCGACGTAGAACCCTCCGCCCGCATCCTCCACCTGATGGGCGAGCCTGCGCAGACGCGGCACATCGTCGTCGCTGACGGACAGGCGGTGATCTCGCCGCCCTGGTCGATTCATTCCGGCGTCGGTACGCGGGCCTACAGCTTCATCTGGGGCATGGGCGGCGACAATATCGACTATACCGACATGGACATGGTGCCGATGGACGGGCTGAGATGAGCATGTTCGATCTTTCCGGGCGCACGGCGCTCGTTACCGGCGCCAATACGGGCATCGGCCAGGGGATCGCGGTCGCGCTGGCCGAGGCCGGCGCGGACATCGTCGCCGTCGGCCGCTCGCCGATGGAGGAGACGCGGGCGCTCGTCGCGCCTTCGGGGCGGGCATTTCGCGAGATCCGCGCCGATCTTTCCACGCTCGAGCCGGTGGAGGAGATCTTCGCCGAGGCGGGAAAGGTCGACATCCTCGTCAACAATGCGGGCATCATCCGCCGGGCCGACGCGGTCGACTATGCCGAGGCGGACTGGGACGCGGTGATGGACGTGAACCTCAAAGCGGCGTTCTTCATGGCGCAGGCCGCGGCGAGGCGCATGCTCGCCGACGGGCGCGGCGGCAAGATCGTCAACATCGCCTCGCTGCTGTCCTTCCAGGGCGGCATCCGCATCGCCGCCTATACCGCGAGCAAGAGCGGCCTCGCCGGGCTGACGCGTCTCCTCGCCAACGAATGGGCGGCGCGCGGCATCAACGTCAACGCCATCGCGCCGGGCTACTTCGTCACCAACAACACCGCCGCGCTGCGCGCCGACGAGGGCCGCTCGCGCGACATTCTGGCCCGCATTCCGGCCGCACGCTGGGGCGATCCGATGCGGGACATCGGCGGCGCCGCCGTGTTCCTCGCCTCGGCCGCGGCCGACTATGTGCACGGCGCCGTGCTGCCGGTCGACGGCGGCTGGCTCGGCCGCTGAACCCCTCCTTCGGAGTTTTCGACCATGAGCAAAGGCGACCCGTTCGCGCATGCGCAAAACATCGCCTGGGCGGATTCCGCGCCCGGCATCAAGAGAAAGGTGCTGTGCTGGGACGATGCGGTGATGATGGTGCACTTCGTCTTCGAGCCGGGGGCCGTGGGGGCGGAGCACAGCCACCCGCATGCGCAGTGCAGCTTCATCGAGGCCGGCAGCTTCGACGTCACCATCGCGGGCCGCACCGAGCGGCTGGTGCAGGGCGACTCCTACCTCGTGCCGCCCGACGTGCCGCACGGCGTCGTCGCCATCGGCCCCTCCGCCATCGTCGACGTGTTCATGCCGATGCGCGCCGACTTCGTGTGACGGCAGAAGCCCCGGGGACAGACGACCAAGCCTCGGCTCGTCATCCTCCGCGAATCTCCGGCTCGTCACCCTCCGCGAATCTCCGGCTCGTCATCCTCCGCGCAGGCGGAGGATCCAGCTTTCT
>JAEZCD010000160.1 GCA_023430145.1 Pseudomonadota bacterium | reverse complement strand
CGAGGGGCCTCACGCTGGGCAACCGGACAAACGCCGCTGAGGCTGCCGCAGCAGGCCGCGCGACACAACGGCTGCAGGCCGCCGCCATGGCCGAAGGCATCCTGCCGATCATCAAGACGCTGCGGGCCGCCGGCTGCCGCACCCTCGCTGAAATCGCGGATGGCCTGAATGGTCGAGGCGTGCGGACGGCTCGTGGGAAGAGCTGGCATGCCTCGACTGTTCGAAACGTGCTGCTGCGAGCCAGCTCATCGTAGAGCCTTTTATAGGCGGCACGCTGACGTGAATCGTGTGCTTCGGGTGCCTATCGAAGCTGACGAGCTGCTTCGAGCGGAGCGGAAGCTGCCCCGATCAACAAGGAGCGCGAACCCATAGATCGACAGCCCACCCGGTTAGCCGCAACGCCAACGTGGTGGCAAGGCCCAGCCCCGCCGCGGGATCAGGCGGTTTCGTCGATCTCGGCCGATTGACAGCTTATCACCTCGAGGCCGACCTCTTCCTCCTGGATCTCCGGTTTGGGCCACTCCTTGCCCATGGTATCCTTGCCGCTGCCGTCGGCGCCGATTGCCGAGACGGGCAGCGTGAGAGTGAACCCGGGGCGATGGGGCCGTCGAGGAAAGCGGACGAGCGTCGCCGCGCAAAGGGGCGGCCGTGAGCGCCGTGGCCGAGGCCCGTGCTGGCGCGGCGCCGGCAGATCCGCCCAGTTCGGCGCTGTCCGTTTGCAATCTGTCCTTCAGCTACGGCGAGCGAGCGGTGCTTGACGACGTGTCGTTCAAGATCGCGCCCGGGCAGTTTACGGCGCTCGTCGGCCCGAACGGGGCCGGCAAGACTACGCTCTTCCTGCTCGTCTCGCGCCTGCTGGAGCCGCGGCCCGGCGAGGTCGCCATCCGGGGCCTCGACGTGGTGCGTGACGGCGCGGCCGCCTTGGCCTCGCTCGGCATCGTTTTCCAGCAGCCGACGCTCGACCTCGATCTCACGGTCGGCCAGAATCTCGCTTACTTCGCCGCTCTGCACGGCATCGGCCGCGCCGAGGCCCGGGCGCGAGCGGACGCGACGCTGGCGGCCCTCGACATGGCAGGCAGCCTGGGCGTGAGAGTGCGGCGACTGAGCGGCGGTCAGCGACGCCGCGTCGAGATCGCCCGCGCCCTCCTGCACGCGCCGCGGCTGCTGCTGCTCGACGAGCCGACCGTCGGCCTCGACATCCCGACCCGCCGCACCCTTTTGGCACATGCTCACGCCGTGGCCCGCGAACAGGCCGTCGCGCTCCTTTGGGCGACCCATCTCATCGACGAGATTGAAGAACGCGACCATCTGATCGTCCTGCACCGGGGCCGTGTGGTGGCGAACGCAACCGCCGCGGCCATCCGCGACCAGGTCCATGCGGCCGATCTCGGCGAGGCCTACGAGCGGCTGACCGGTCGGGGGCAGGGCCCGTGACCACCGGCCATGCTGCGCGCGCCTTCCTCGGGATCGGCGAGCGGGAGGTGCTGCGCTTCCTCCACCAGCGCGAGCGCTTCGTCGCCGCGCTGTTGCGCCCGCTCCTGTGGCTTTTCGTGTTCGCCACCGGCTTCCGCTCCGTGCTTGGCGTGTCGATCACCCCGCCCTACGACACGTACGTGACCTATGACGTTTACCTCGTGCCGGGTCTTGCGGCCATGGTCATGCTGTTCAACGGCATGCAGAGCTCGCTTTCCATGGTCTACGACCGTGAGATGGGCGGCATGCGAGTGCTGATGACGGCGCCGGTGCCGCGCTGGTTTCTGCTGATCTCGCGGCTCTTGGCGGGCGTGGGCGTCTCGCTCCTGCAGGCCTATGCCTTCCTCCTGATCGCCTGGCTATATGGCATCCAAATGCCCCCGCTCGGCTATCTTGCCGCCGCCCCGGCGCTCGTCCTCGGAGGCCTCACCCTCGGCGCGCTCGGCATGGCGCTCTCTTCGCTGTTCCGACAGTTTGAGAACTTCGCCGGCGTGATGAACTTCGTCGTATTCCCGATGTTTTTCGCTTCCTCCGCGCTCTACCCGCTTTGGAAGATCCGAGAATCCAGCGACCTGCTCTTCGAGGTCTGTCGGTTTAATCCATTCACCTCTATCGTCGAACTCGTCCGTTTTTCGCTCTACCTTCAGCTAAACCTCTTGGCGCTCGGCGCCGTGCTACTGTGGCTCGCCTTGCTGCTCGGCTTGGCGATCTGGGCCTATGATCCGGCTCTCGGCTTGCGCTCGCGCCCGGGCGGCACTGACTGACACCTGAAGCAGTGCGGCCGTCGCCGCTCTCGCGGCGTGCGGAGACTTTTGCTGCGGCTGGCGAAACCTCCTGCTGCGCACGCCGCCGTGATGACCCGACAAGCCAGACTGGTCGTCACGCTCGATGCTCGGAAACAGAAAACCGCCATGCGAGGGGGCTCGCCAGCGCCCGGCCAATCCCCGCGGGGCAGTTCGGGGGACTGCCAGCAACGGCCCAGAGCTTCATTGGGAGCAAACGAACTCCGGCTCGTCCGGTCCGAGCGTGTCGAGCTGGTTCTTCTCGTGCAGCACGCCATCGACCGGCGCAAACGTCTGCACCACGTCGTGCGTTCCGAGCAGGATGGCCTGACGGAGCTGCCGGCTCCACGGGCGGAAGGACCCCGGCAGCGCCTTGTAGAGCTCGAGCCGCGAAGCCGGGTCGAGCAGCGCGGTGCCAAGATCGCCCGGCACAACGTCGCGATGCGCGATCAGGGCAGCGATGACGGCCCGGACTGCGACCCAGGTCGCCCAGTCGGCATCGGCCATCGGCCGGCCGGTGGCACGGTGGAATCGGCGGTTCAACTGCGGCGCGCCGTGACGCTCCCAGAAGGCGTGCCAAGCCGACGGTTGGAGCCCGTGCGTGCCAACGACCGGGCGCGGCCGCGTCTGACCGAAGGCGACGCTGCGGCCCATCTCGCCCACGCTGTCGGAGACGAACACCACGTCGTAGTCGACATTGGCGGTGAGCAGGCGGGTGTTGATCTGGTCGCGCTTGCGCGGGTCGTTGCCGGGCAGCATCGGCCGCGTCTCGGCAATGCGCAGGCCGAATTTTTTGGCCGAGGCGGCAAACGCGGCGGCGACCGCCTGGTCCTCGTCCAGCGGACCGCGAAGCAACAGCACGCGCGACCAGCCCAGTGCCACTAGGCCTTGCGCCAAACCGTCGTAGAGCATCGACCGGCTCGGCATGGTGTGGAACAGTCGCGTTCGGCAGGTCGTGCGGCGCAACTCGTCATCGCGGTCGCGGGCATTGAACAGCACGATCGGCTCAGCGACGAGCGCTAGAGCCGCGGCGCGCATCTCCTGCGGCGGCAGGTCGAGCACCGCCGCCACGGCGCCCTCGTCGCGGCCGAGCGCCGCGACCGTTGCCGCGGCGATTTCGCCCTCCGCGAGGGTCTTGTGCATCAGGGTGATCCTCAGCCCAGCCACCCGCGCTGCCGCGGCACTGTCGGCTACGGCGAGTTCGGCGGCCGGGAAGGGCGATGCCGCGACCCGCCGGAAGAGCCCGGCATAGCCGGTACTGCCCCTGTATGCAGGGTCGCCCTCGCGATCGACATAGGCAATCGTGACGGCGCGCGGTGCCGGCGTCTGCGCCGCGACGGGAGCGCCGGACAGAAGCGCAAGCGCGCCGGCCAGCAGCGCAACCCGTGCTCTACTGGTCATCGATGAGGATCCCGTAGGGCACCTCGCCGACCGGCACCGACACCAGCACCTTTCCGGTGCGGGTGTCGATGATCGAAACGTCGTCGGAGAGGCCGTTGGCAACCCAGAGCCGGCTCTCGTCGGCATTGAATCGCAGGCCCCAGGGCCGCTTCCCGACCAGGATGTAGTCGAGCACCTGGCGGCTCTTCACGTCGACCACGGCGACGTGATTAGCCCGGCCCAGCGCCACATATGCTCTCGTCCCGTCGCGGGTGATCAGAAGGTCGACGGGGGTGATCATCTCGCGGCGCATCGCGCGAAGTTGGAACTCGACGCGCCCCTTGGTCTCGAGTGTTTCGACATCGATGATATCGACCTGCCCGGCAAGCTCGGCCGAGACCCAGAGTTCCTTCTCGTCCGGCGAGAGGGCAAAGCGCCGCGGCCGGGTGCCGACTGGGATCTCCTTGACGATCTTCTTCTGCTCGACGTCTATGACGTGCACGAGGTTGGCGATCTCGGAGGCAACGAAGACCTTCTTGCCGTCGCGGGTGACGTGCACGCCTTCGGGCTCCGGACCGGTCGGGAACTGGGCGACAATGTCCCCAGTTTCGACGTCCAGCACCGTGGCCTCGGAATCGTCCTCGTTGGAGATGTAGAGGTGGCGCCCGTCCGGATGCAGATCGAAGGTCTCCGGTTCAGCGATGTTGCGGTAGCGGCGGGCGAGTTTCAGCGTCGCGATGTCATAGAATGCGATGGTGTCGTCGTCGGCGCAGCCGACATAGAACCCGGTGCGCTCGCGGTTGAAGACCATGCCGCGCGGCCGGGCACAGGTGTCGATCGACTGCAGCACCTTGCCGTCGCGATCGAGGACCGTGAGCGTGCTGCTCTTCTCGTTAGAGACGATTACTTTGCCGGTGTTCTTGGCCGCCGACGCACCGGCCGCGAGAAGGATCGCTGCGGCGAGAGCCGCCCCGAGACACGGCGCGAACGGCTGCCGCAGGTGGTGGCGAGCCTGACGAGAGGCAGGCGGCTGATGCATGCTGCACCCCCAACCCCGGTTGCATCCGAGCGCGGTATGGCCGAAGAACCGAATGCGGGCATTGTGAGGGACCTTCCCATGCGGCGCAATCGTCGGATTTGGATCTTCGGAGGCGCTTGCGCCGTCGCGGCCGCGACGGCGGCGCCGGCCGCCGCCAGCCCGCTCGAGTGCCGCGAACTCGCCGTCCACTACGCCGCGAACAGGCAGGCGCTGGTCGAACGGCAAGTGAATACGCTGCTGGCACAGGCGGCGCAGAAGGGCTGCCTCGATCTCGCTGCAGCACTGATCGGCGACGGCGCCTCGGTACACGCCCGCCGCCGCGGGGGGGAGACGGTGCTGCATGTCGCGGTGAAGCTCGCTGACCCTGCCGTGGCGGCGCTTTTCATAGACCGGGGCGCCGACATCGAGCTGCGCACGCTCGCCGGAGCCACTCCGCTGATGCTGGCGGTCGAAACCAACCGGCCGCGCCTAGTGGCCATGCTGCTCGACCGCGGCGCCGACCCCAACGCGCCCGGCCGCTCGGCGGTCTCCCCTCTGGCGGCGGCGGCATTCACCGGCAATGAGCGCGTCGTCGACCTGCTGCTCGGCCGCGGCGCGGATCCGAGCGCCGAGGACAGCACGGGGAAGACGGCGATCGCCTATGCCGCCGCGCGCGGCTTCACCCGCATCGTCGAGCGGCTGCTGGGCGCCGGCGTCGACGTCCACCGCCGCTACGGCAACGCGCTGACGGTCCTGATGTGGGCGGCCGGCCACGCCAACGACGTTCCGGAAGTCGACGGCCTGCGCACCGTTGAGCTGCTGCTCGGCCGCGGCGCGCGGCTCGATGACACGGACAATCGCGGCCGCACGGCGCTGATGATCGCTGCCGAACTGGGGCACGGCGCAATCGTCACGCTGCTGCTCGCTTGCGGCGCCGATCCCGGCCACCGTGACGGCGACGGCAAGACTGCGTTCGACATCGCCAATCCATCGGTGCGTGCGTTGCTCGAATCTCCTCCGACCGGCAACAACCCGCCCAAGAAGTGCAGCAGCGGATGAAGCGGCCGAACGCCCGACCTGGAACGCTGCGGCGCCCATCCCCGGCGCTTCGATCCCTTAATCCGCCCGTTGGGACAAGCCGCTCCCGGTTCCGATCGCCTCGAGCGCGTCAGAACGTTGGCCGGCCATGGTGGCGCGGCAGTCGAGACCACCGAACCTGCCTTCGGTCACCGGATCTGCAAGCCCGCCAGATAATCGGCGAGCGCCGCGATGTCGGCTTCGGTGATGGATCTCATCAGCGTCGTCATGCCGGGATTGTTGCCGCGCACGCCATTGCGCGTCTCGATCATTGTGGTGAACAGGTATTCCCGGCTCTGCCCGGCCAGCCGCGCCTGGGTTCCTTCGCCCTGGTACTGGGCCTGATGGCACCCGGTGCAATTGACCGCGACATTCGCTCTAGCGGCCCTGAGCGCCACGTCCTCCCTGGCCTCCGGCTGCTCGTTGCGCGGCCAGGGCTTGGCGTCGAAATAGGCGGCCAGCGCGAGCATGTCGGCGCGTTCGAGCTGCTCGACCACCGCGTCCATCTTCTCGTTCTTGCGGTCGCCGCGTTTGTAGTCGCGAAGCTGCAGGTAGATGTAGCCCTCGCGCTGGCCCCAGATGATGGGCGTCGTCGGCTCCTGCGGCACGCCGCTCTCGCCATGGCAGGCGGCGCACATCTCGGTGAGCTCCTGGACCCGAGGGGAAAGTGGCGCCTGCGCCATCGCGGACGCCGGCGCGAGGACGGGGAGAATCATGCCGAGAGCGAGGGAGTGGACGGGGCGCACCATGATGGTCTCGCGGACGGGCCGCGGCTCCGACGGCCCGGCACGCGAAGGGCGGCACGGCCGTGCCGCCCCGCTTCTCTAACCGGCCATGCGATCGGGCTCAATCCGCCAGGGTGAACGCGATCAGCGTGTTGCCGCGCTTGTAGTCGAGTTGCGTGTTGCCGCCGGCGGCGACCACGACGTACTGCTTACCCTCGACGCTGTAGGAGGATGGCGGGGCGTTGACCCCGGCGCCCGCCTGGAATTTCCAGAGCATCGCGCCGGTGTCGGAATCGTAGGCCTTGAACAGGCCATTGCCCTCGCCCGTGAAGACCAGCCCGCCGGCGGTCGCCAGGATGCCGCCGATCATCGGCTGCTGCGTTTTCACCTGCCAGCGGATCTTTCCGGTGTTGTAGTCGACCGCAGTGACGTTGCCCCACTGCTCCTCCTCGGGAATCACCTTGAAGGCGCCGCCGAGCCACAGCTTACCCTTCGGATAGGGCGTCGACTCGACATGGTAGGTCATCGGCTGGTGCAGGTTGATGGCGAAGGCGAGGTTCTTGGTGGGATCGAGCGCCATCGGCGACCATTCGACGCCGCCATTGGCGCCCGGCAGCATGCGCGTGCCCTCCTTGGTGGGCAGCACCCACATGTCCTCCTGCGGCACCATGGCTTCGGAGAAGCGCAGCAGGCTGCAGTCGTTGGCGTCGTGCACGTAGACATGGCCGGTCTTGCCGGCGTGCAGGATGCCCTTGACCGTGCGGCCGTCCTTGTTCGCGACATTGGCGATGATCGTCGGCGACACCGCGTCGAGGTCCCACACGTCGTGGGCGATGTACTGGTAGTGGCAGATGTACTGCCCGGTATCCAGATTCACCGCCACCATGCTATTAGTGTAGAGGTTGTCGCCGGGACGCAGCGAGCCGTCGAGGTCGGGGGAGGGATTGCCGACCACGAAGTAGACGCGCCGCGTCTCCAGGTCGACCGACGGGTTCTGCCAGACGCCACCGCCGAGCGTCTTGTAGGGGTCGCCGAGGCGGGCGAGGTCGGCCTTCTCCTTGGCGATGTCGCGCTTCATGTCGCGCCCTGTCGCATCGTGCGTCGCCCAGACGCCGACCGAGTTCTCGGCGGTGGTGTGGAAGGTCCAGATGAGCTTGCCGTCCTTGGCGTCGAACGCCTTGACGAAGCCGCGGATGCCGTATTCGCCGCCGTTCGTGCCGATCAGCACCTTATTGTCGACCACCGTCGGCGCCATGGTCTCGGAATAGCCGAGTTCGGGATCGGCGATCTCGACCTCCCAGAGCAGCTTGCCCGTCTTGGCATCCAGCGCCAAGAGCTTGGCGTCGAGCGTGCCCATGAACACCCGGTCGCCAGCGACCGCGACGCCGCGGTTGTTGGGCCCGCAGCAATAGACCGTTACCGGCCCCATCTTGTGCTTGAAGTGCCAGAGCTGCTCGCCGGTACGCGCGTCGACCGCGTACACATGATTGAAAGCCGTCGTGAAATACATGATGCCGTTGACGACAATCGGCGAGGTCTCGAAGCTGTCCTTCACCTCGGTCTGGAACATCCAGGCTGGGCGCAACTTCTGCACGTTCGTGGTGTTGATTTGCCGGTTCGGATAGTAGCGGGTCTGATGATAATTACCGTTGGTGTGCAGGAAGTTGTTGCCGTCGCCGGCAGCACGGTTGAGCAGATCCTGCGTCGCCGTGGCCATATCGCCCCATTTGGTGGCGGTCTTGACTTCCTGGGCGCCCGCCGTTGCAGCGCCGATGACCGTCGCTGCCACTGCAACGCCCGCCCGCTTCCAGGTCTGCGTCGTCATCCGTCTCCTCCCTCGGAAGACCCGCCTGCGGCTGTCTGTGAGCCCGGTCTTTTTTTGGCCGGGCGCGCCCAACCCAAGCGTTTGCAGTTCACGCCTCCTGCGACAATCTGTCAACAGAAACAGGAAGCCACAACGTTGACTGTTGCTTCACGGCACCGGTTGCGGCCGGCAGACTGGCCGGGATTGCCGCCTTGCAAGCGCACCATTCGTATCGAGACGGTCAGGATGCGACGCCGCGCCTGCACGCCGGCCGTGTAGCCGCAGGCGCAGAGTAGACCGCCGCGACGGAGCGCGGCGAACGAGCGGCGATAGCCATCCTTGCCAATGCCGTCGAAAGCGACGTCGAACGCTTGGCAGGACGCGTGTGAAGTCTTCGCGCTGGTAGTCGATCGGCGTGGCGCCCAGCTCGCGGACGACCCCGGTATGCCGCATTCGAGCCCACCACCAACGTCGTTCGAAGGGCTCGATCGGACCTGCGTCGATAGATGGTAAGTGCCCCGCTTGTGGCGCCCGATGGATCGTATTAGCGTCACTTCGTCTCACCGCGCCATGGAGAGCCGGAATGACCTGGGAAACGCCAATCGTCGTAGAAGTCACGGTCAGCCTCGAAGTCACCGGCTACGCGCCGGCCGAAGAGGACGGCGACGAAATCTGAACGGCCGCTGCGGGTTACCGTCCTCGGCTCAGCGGCAGGGGGCGGCTATCCGCAGTGGAACTGCCGATGTCCGGTGTGCGCACTCGCTTGGGCCGGTGATCCCCGGGTCAAGCGGCGTACCCAGTCGAGCATTGCCGTCTCGCTCGGCGACGCACCGGTCGTGCTCGTCAATGCGACCCCCGATGTCGGCGAGCAGATCCGCGCGACCCCGCGGCTCTGGCCAGCTCAGGGTTTGCGACACTCGCCGATTGCTGCCGTGGTGCTGACCAGCGGCGAGGTCGACCACACTGCCGGGCTCCTGACGCTGCGCGAGCGGCAGCCGTTTTCGCTTGTCGCGCTGCCTCCGGTGCACGCCGCGCTCCTCGAGAGCCGAATCTTCGACGTGCTCGGCGCCGACATGGTGCCGCGCGTCGCGGCGGCTCCTGCCGCGCCGATGGACATCGTGCCAAGCCTATCGATCGAGCTGTTTCCCGTGCCGGGCAAGGTGCCCCTGTTTCTCGAGGACGACCAAATGCCCGAGATCGGCGGCGAGACCGGCGAAACGGCTGGGCTGAAGGCGATGGCAGACGGCCGCAGCCTCGTCTATGTCCCCGGCTGCGCGCACCTCACGGCGCCTCTGCTCGAAAGGCTGGGCGAGGCCGACGTCGTCCTCTTCGACGGGACGCTCTACAGCGACGACGAGATGATCGCCGCCGGCCTCGGCACCAAGACCGGCGGCCGCATGGGCCACCTGCCGATCGCCGGCGAGATCGGTTCGCTCGCCGCGCTCGCGGCGCTGCCGGGGCGAAAGATCTACATCCACATCAACAACACGAACCCGGTCCTGATCGAGGGCTCGCCGGAGCGGCTGGCGGTCGAGCGAGCCGGGGTCGAGATCGCCTTCGACGGCATGGAGATCGTGCTGTGACCGAGCTGCTTTCGCCGGGCGAGCTGGAGGCGCGGCTGCGCGACGTCGGCGCCTGCCGCTACCACGATAAGCACCCGTTCCATGTGCGGCTGCACAGCGGCCGCTGCAGCCGCGAGGAAGTCCGAGCCTGGGCGCTCAACCGTTTCTATTATCAAGCGAATATCCCGATCAAAGATGCGACACTGATGTCGCGCCTCACGGACCAGACGCTGCGCCGCGCCTGGCGTCAGCGGCTCGTCGATCACGACGGCGGCCAGGAGGGCGACGGCGGCATCGCCCGCTGGCTGATCCTCACCGATGCGCTCGGCCTCGACCGCGCTGACGTCGCCGCCTTCCGCGGCGTCCTGCCGGCGACGCGCTTCGCCGTCGCCGCCTATGTGAACTTCGTTGGCACGCGGCCGACGCTCGAAGCCGTCGCCTCCTCGCTGACCGAGCTGTTCTCACCCGGCATCATCCGCGACCGGGTCGCCGGTATGCTGACGCACTACGACTTCGTCGATCGAACCGCCCTAGCTTACTTCACCGCGCGGCCCGAGCAGGCCCGGCGCGACGTCGAAGTGGCGCTCGGCTACGTCAAGGCGAACGCGCGCACGCCGCAGGACCAGCGCGCGGTGATCGAGGCGCTCGAGTTCAAGTGCGACGTGCTGTGGGCAATGCTCGATGCGCTCGAGCACGCCTATGTGGCGCCGGGACGCCTCCCGGCCGGCTTCGCACCGGGGGTGTCGGCATGATGACCGCTCCGCAGCCCGATGCCGTCCCGCGGCTCGCGCCCGGCGTCCGACTGCGCGAGGATCCTTCCCGTGGCGGCTGGGTGCTGCTCGCGCCGGAGCGGGTGCTGACCACCAACGCGACGGCAGTCGAAGTGCTGCGCCTCTGCGACGGCGCGACCCCCTTGGCCGCCATCGTCGATGCGCTGGCCGAAAAATTCGGCGGCGACCGGGAGCGGATCTCGCGGGACGTCTCGGCACTGCTGCACGATCTCGCGGCTAAGCAGATGGTGCGGCTATGACGCTCGCACCTCCGCTGGGCGTCCTCGCCGAGCTGACGCATCGCTGCCCGCTCGGCTGCGCCTATTGCTCCAATCCGGTCGAGCTCGACCGCCGATCCGACGAGCTCGGCACCGCCGACTGGCTGCGCGTCTTCGAGGAGGCGGCGGCGCTCGGCGTGCTGCATCTGCACCTGTCGGGCGGGGAACCGACCGCGCGGCGCGATCTCGTCGAGCTGGTCGCCGGCGCCGCCAAGGCCGGCCTCTACACCAACCTCATCACCTCCGGCATCGGCCTCGATGCGAGGCGCCTGGAATCCCTCAAGGCCGCCGGCCTCGACCATGTCCAGCTCTCGATCCAGGGCGTCGAGGAGGACGAGGCCGACCGCATCGCCGGCTATCCGGGCGCGCAGCGGGAGAAGCGCAAGATCGCCGCCGAGGTGGTTCGCCTCGGCCTGCCGCTGACCATCAATCTCGTCGTGCATCGCGGCAACGCGCACTGCGTCGAGGCGTCCGCGATGCAGGCGGTGGCGATGGGCGCGACGCGGCTCGAGGTGGCGCATGCGCAGTACCAGGGTTGGGCGCTCGCCAACCGGGCGGCGCTGCTGCCGTCACTCGAGCAGGCGAAATCCGTCCGCCGTCAAGTCGAGAGCGTCCGGGCGCGCACGGCGGGCAGCGTCGTCATCGACTACGTTACGCCCGATTATTTCGCCCGCTTCCCGAAGCCTTGCATGAATGGCTGGGGCCGCCGCTCGCTGAACGTCACGCCGCGCGGCCGGGTTCTGCCCTGCCACGCCGCGGAGTCCATTCCCGGACTCGAATTCTGGAGCGTTCGCGACCGGTCGCTGCGCGAGATCTGGGAGGCCTCGCCTGCCTTCGGCTCCTTCCGCGGCACCGAGTGGATGCGCGAGCCCTGCCGCACCTGTCCGCGGCAGGAGATCGATTTCGGCGGCTGCCGCTGCCAGGCCTTCGCACTGACCGGCGACGCCCGTAACGCCGACCCGGTGTGCGAGCTGTCGCCACGGCACGAGGCGATCGTCGCCGCAGTCGCCGCCGCGTCCGGCGAGGCTGCACTCACGCGACGGGGCTATGCGGCAGCGAAAGTGGCGGCGCCGGCATAGGGGGCGGTCCAACTGTACGGCGGACGAGCTTGGGGGGTCGCCTGCTTGGACAGCGAGTAGGATGCCAGTACCAAGGCGGACGGGTGTGCTGACAGCCTTTTCGCCTGGACATCCGAGCAGGTTGCTCGGATAGCGCCCGCGGAACGGTAAAGGCTCACGGCGATTTAGCCGATGTATCCGCCCCCGCTTATCGTCTGGGGACCGGCAGATGGCTTCCGTGGGAAGCCGCCCGCGCCTACCACCGCGACCTGCCTGACGCCGAGCTGCACCTGATCGCAGGCGCTGGGCATCGGCTCCTTGAAACACACTTCGAGGAGGCCCTGCCGCTCGTTCGCAATCTCCTAGAGCGCCACCACGTTGAACCCAATGGCGCGTCCGTGGCTAGCCTGTGGGCGGCCATCGCCGCGGTTCATCGCCAAAGCAAGAAGGTCGCCGAGATCGCCTCGGCCGATCAGCACGACGGCTCCGAGCAGCGAGATGGCGATGCCGATCGAGTGCGCCATCGAAAGTCGTTCGCCGAGCAAGGCCCAGGCCAACAGGGCGATCGCGGACGGCGCCGTGCCGCGACGAGCAGGGCATTGATCGCCGGCGTGTAGAGCAGGGCCAAGTAGACGAGGGCTTTGAAGCCGGCGACACCGCTCGCTCCGAGCCCGATCAGCAGCTTTCAGTGCGTCGCCGCGAGGCGGGCTTGCCGCCGATCGAAGCGGGGCAAGGCCATCGGTAGCAGAACCACGAGCGCGAGCGCCCAGCGCCAGAAGTTCAACGCCAACGGGTCGAGCACCCCGCGCACGGCGCGAGCGGTGATGAAGTTACCGGCCCA
>JAEZCD010000104.1 GCA_023430145.1 Pseudomonadota bacterium | reverse complement strand
CGGCCGGAGCGCTCGCGGGAAAGGTGGCGATCGTCACCGGCGCCACCTCCGGGATCGGTGCCACCACCGTCGGCGCGCTCGCCCGAGCGGGCGCGAAGGTCGCCTTCAATGGCCGCCGCGAGGCGCTCGGCAAGGCGGTGGAGGCGGGCGTCCGCGACGCGGGCGGCGACGTCGTCTACCTGAAATCCGACGTGCGCGATGCCCGCCAGATGGAGCGCTTCGTCGGCGACACCGTCGAGCGCTGGGGCCGGCTCGACATCGCCTTCAACAATGCCGGCATCGACCTGCCGCCGGCGCCGATCGCCGACACCGACATCGCCGGCTTCGACGACCAGATCGCCACCAATCTGCGCGGTGTGTTCCTGTCGATGAAGTACGAGCTGCCGCATCTCGTCCGCTCGAAGGGGGCGATCGTCAACATGGCCTCGATCGGCGCCCGCCATGCCTTTCCGAACATCGTCGCCTATGGCGCGTCGAAGGCCGCCGTCGTCCACATGACGCGCGCCGCCGCGCAGGAGTACGGCCGCGACGTGCGCATCAACGCCATCGCGCCGGGGCCGATCGAATCGCCGATGCTGGAGCGGGTACGGCGCGACTGGAAGGTGACGAACGAGCAGCTCGTCGCACCCTATCCGATGCGCCGGGCCGGCACGCAGGAAGAGGTCGCCGCGCTCGTCCTGTTCCTCGCCAGCGACGCCAGCTCCTATGTCAGCGGCCAGGTGATCGGCATCGACGGCGGCGACCTGCCCTGAGCCTCGCCGCGCGCTCAGCCGCCCGGGAACATCGCCCGGGGGACGAAGAGCACGATGTCCGGCCACTGGATGAGGACCGCGGTCACCAGCACCATCGTGGCGACGAAGGGCCAGGTGCCGGCGAAGACGTCGTTGATGTTGCCCTGCCGGCGGACGGCCTGGATGACGTAGAGGGTCATGCCGACCGGCGGGGTGAGCAGCGACAGCTCGCACATCACCACCATGAAGACGCCGAACCAGATCGGGTCGACGCCCATCGCGAGTACAATCGGGAAGACGATCGGCACCGTCCCGACCATCATCGGCAGCGTCTCGAAGAAGATGCCGAGGATGACGTAGAAGACGGCGAGAATCCACATCAGCTGCGTCGCCGAGCTGCCGAGCCCGGCGACGAACTGGCCGAGCGTCTGCGTGATCTGCAGGCTGCCGAGCGCGAAGTTGAGGTAGAAGGCGACGCCGAGGATCAGCATGGTGATGGCGGTGAGGTTCGCGGTCGCCACGAACGCCTCGTGCAGCATGCGGACCCTGAGCGTGCCGTTGGCGGCGGCGATCACGCAGGCGGCCAGCACCGAGAGCGCCGCCGATTCCGTCACCGTCGCCCAACCGGTGTAGATCGAGCCCATGATGATGACGAACACCGCCACTGGCCCGGTGAGATCCTTCAGCGCGATGATCCGCTCGAGCAGCGGTCTCGGCGGCTCGCGCGCGCCGGCGAGATCGGGGCGCAGCAGGGCGATGACGGCGATCGTCACCATGAACATGCCGGTGAGCAGGATGCTCGGCACGATCGCGGCGGCGTAGAGCTGGCCGACCGAGGTGTTGGTCAGCGAGGCGTAGACGATGAAGGCGATGCCGGGCGGGATCAGATTGCCGAGCGAGGCGCCGGCGGCGATCGAGCCGAGCACCAGGCGGTCGTCGTAGCGCCGCCGCCGAAAGGCCGGCAGCGCCACGGTCGCGATCGTCGCCGCCGTCGACACCGACGAGCCGGAGACCGCCGAGAACAGGGCGGAGGCGCCGACATTGGTGTGCAGGAGGCCGCCCGGCAGGCGCCCGAGCCAGAGCGCGATGGCGCCGTACATGCGGTCGGTGGCGCCGCTGCGGACCAGAATCTCGCCGAGCAGGATGTAGAGCGGCACGGAGAGGAGGATGTAGTCCTCCATCGCGCTCCACAGTTGGGTGCCGTAGACCGGGATCAGCGCCCCGTTCAGATAGAGCACGACCGCCGTCAGCGCGGTGATGAACAGCACGGTGGCGACGTGCAGCCCGAGGAAGAGCAGGCCGAGCATGCCGCAGAAGCCGATGGCCACGGCCGGCAGGCCGATCATCGAAAATCTCCGACCGCGCCCGCCGGCAGCGTGCCCTGCGTCTCGACCTCGATCTGGCCCTCGACATTGAGCGGGCCGTAGAGCCGGTCGAGCCGCTTCCTGTCGGTGAGGAAGAGGATCAGCGCGTGCACCGCGCAGGCCCCCGACACGCCGGCGAAGACGGCGAGGCCGGCGAGCCACAGGCCTTGCGGGATCCACAGCGGCGTCTGCAGCGGGGTGGACGCGCGGGCGTCGAACAAGAGGCTCTCGTCGAGCACGTGCCAGGCGTGCCAGACCGAGAAGGCGGCGAGGAAAGCGAGCAGGATCGCCGCGAGAAGATTAAGCATCGAGACGAGCAGCCGCGGCAGATAGGGGAACAGGAAATCGACGCGCGAGTGCGCCTTCTGCAAGAGCGCCGAGGAGAAGCCGAAGGCGCTGACGGTCGCCAGGAGATAGGCGCCGAGCTCGTTCACGCCCTGCACCGAATGGCCGAACAGGCGCCGGGCGACGATGTCGTAGAGGGTGGCGAGGCAGATCGCCATCAGCGCCCAGCCGCAAAGAATCTGCAGCCAGCGCACCGGCGGCCCGATCACGCGCGCGAGGGGGTTTTCGTCGTCATACATGGGGCGCTCTTCCTTCCTTCTCCCAGGGGGAGAAGGTGGCCGCGAAGCGGCCGGATGAGGGGGTAGGGCGCTCGTCCTGAAGCTCCACACCCCTCACCCGCCGCCTTCGGCGGCACCCTCTCCCCCTGGGAGAGGGGAAGGGCGCGCCCAGCAGCGCCGCTTCGAAAACCCTCACGGGATCTTCATCCCACGGACCGCGCCGATGCTGCCGTTCCAGGCCGCCTTGCAGTCCGGATAGGCGCGCTCGCAGCGGGTTGCCCATTCGGTGAGCACGGCCTCTTCGGAGATCTTGCGCAGCTTCGCGAGGTCGGCCGGCGCCACCTCGACGAGCGTGAGCTTGTATTTTCCGTGCGGCTTGTCGGCGCACGGCGTCTTGCCGACCGTGCAGTTGGTGGCGTCGATGTTGGTGTTGCGCGCCAGCGCCCAGAGCTCGTTCTCCATCTGCTTCGCCTCCTTGACGAGCGCCTCCTGCTGCGCCGGCGTCAGCTTGTCGAACCAGGCCTTGTTGACGAGATGCGCCTGCACCGAGCCGGAGACCGACAGCGGCAGCATGTGCGTCGTCACCTCGGGCCAGCGGCCGGTATTGGCCGAGGTCGGCGAGGTGACGCCGCAATTGGCGACGCCGCGCTGCAGCGACGGATAGACTTCGGGGAAGGCGATCGACACCGGCGTCGCGCCGAGCTGCTCCATCAGCTTGGACATCGACGGCGTGAACGAGCGCACGCGCAGACCCTTCAGATCGGCGAGCGTCTTGATCGGCTGGTTGCAGAAAAATACCTGCGTGCCGAACGGCCACACGGCGAGCACTTTTGCGCCGAAGCGCTCCTCGATCCGCTTGTCGAACAGCGGCCTGTACGCCTTCACGGCCGCCTCCAGCTCGTCCATGTCGGTGGAGACGCCGATGAGGTCGATGCCCTCGAGGAACGGGTCGTCGCGCGAGGCGAGGCCGACCTGGGCGGAGACGATATCGTAGGAGCCGCCGCGGACGAGGCGCAGCGCGTCGGCGAGATTGAGGCCGAGCGTCATGTATTCCTGGCGGTCGACCTTCAGGCCGACGCCGTCGCCGTCGAGCCGCTTCATCGCCGCCGTCTCGATCGGATATTGCGAGGAGACCGGCGCCGACTGGCTGAGCCAGCGCATCGGCGTCTCGGCGACGGCGCTGCCGGCGATCGCACAGAACGCCGCCGCGATGATCAGACTCTTTCGCATTCGCTTCCTCCCGTGACGGCGGCCACCCCGTGCTGCCCGCCTGCGGCCGGGACAAGCAGGTTGCGTGCCGGGAGGGCTTCCCGGCGTTCCTCCGACCGTGACGGCCTCTCCGCTCGTCGTCCTGCGGCTCGACCGCAGGACCCAACTTTCCGCGTGCGGGAAAAGATGGATCCTGCGCTTTCGCGCAGGATGACGAGCGGGGAGGCTTTCGCGCCGGAGGACGAGCAGGGCCTTTCCCGCAGGTGGACGACCGCGGCGGGCGTAGCCCTGTGAACAAACCGGGAAACGTGATTCAGTCGGCGGCACTCTCGTCCACCGATTCGAGCCATGCCGCACGCCTATCTCGAGGCGCTCAACCTCGCCCAGCGCCGCGCCGTCGAGCACGGCGCACCGCCGCTGCTCGTCATCGCCGGAGCCGGGTCCGGCAAGACGAGCACGCTCGCCCACCGCGTCGCCCACCTCATCGTCGGCGGCGCCGATCCGCGCCGCATCCTCCTGATGACTTTTTCGCGCCGCGCCGCCTCGGAGATGATCCATCGCGTCGGCCGCATCGCCCGCGCGGCGCTCGGCGACCGCGCCGAGCCACTGATCGGCGCCCTGACCTGGGCCGGCACCTTCCACGGCATCGGCGCCCGCCTCGTCCGCGAGCATGCCGAAGCGATCGGCCTCGATCCGGCCTTCACCATCCACGACCGCGAGGATTCGGCCGACCTGATGAACCTCGTCCGGCACGGGCTCGGGTTCTCCAAGACGAAAACCCGGTTCCCGACCAAGGGCACGTGCCTTGCCGTCTATTCGCGCTGCGTGAACGCGGAGGCGCCGATCGAGGCGGTGCTGGCGAAGTCCTTTCCCTGGTGCATCGCCTGGGCGGCCGAGCTGAAGCAGCTGTTCTCCGGCTATGTCGAGGCCAAGCAGCGCCAGAACGTTCTCGATTACGACGATCTGTTGCTCTACTGGGCGCAGATGATGGAGGATTCTCTCCTCGCCGCGGAGATCGGCGGCGGCTTCGACCATGTGCTGATCGACGAGTACCAGGACACCAACCGCCTGCAGTCGAGGATTCTTCTGGCGCTGAAGCCGGACGGGCGCGGCCTCACGGTCGTCGGCGACGACGCGCAGGCGATCTATTCCTTTCGCGCCGCCACTGTCCGCAACATCCTGGAGTTTCCCGAAAACTTCGCGCCGCCGGCCAGGATCGTCACGCTCGACCGCAACTACCGCTCGACGGCGCCGATTCTCGCGGCCGCCAACGGCGTCATCGGCCTCGCCTCAGAGCGCTTCACGAAGAACCTGTGGTCGGACAGGCGCTCCGGACGGCGGCCGGAGATCGTCGCCGTCCGTAGCGAGATGGATCAGGCGCGCTACATCGCCGAAAAGGTGCTGGAGAACCGCGAGGCCGGCGCGCTCCTGAAGCAGCAGGCGGTGCTGTTCCGCACCTCCCATCATAGCGGCCCGCTGGAGGTGGAGCTGGTGCGCCGCAACATCCCGTTCGTGAAATTCGGCGGCCTGAAGTTCCTCGAAGCCGCGCATGTGAAGGATCTGCTGGCGCTGCTGCGGTTCGTGGAAAATCCGCGCGACAGGATGGCGGGGTTTCGTGTGCTGCAGCTTCTGCCGGGCGTCGGCCCGGGCACGGCCGCCCGCGTGCTCGACCGGCTCGCCGACGCTGCCGACCCGTTCGCCGCGCTCGCCGAATCTTCGGCGCCGCCCCGCGCAGGCGAGGACTGGGGCACGTTCGTCCAGGCGGTGGCCGATCTGCGCGAAAGAGCCTGGCCGGCCGATCTGTTCCGCGCCCGCTCCTGGTACGAGCCGCATCTGGAGCGCCTGCACGAGGACGCCGCGATGCGCCGCGCCGACCTCTTGCAACTCGAGCAGATCGCGAGCGGCTACCCTTCGCGCGAGCGCTTCCTCACCGAATTGACGCTCGACCCGCCGGACGCGACGAGCGACGAGGCCGGCGCCCCGCACCGCGACGAGGATTTTTTGATCCTCTCCACCATCCACTCGGCCAAGGGGCGCGAGTGGAAGAGCGTGTTCGTGCTCAACGTCGTCGACGGCTGCATCCCCTCCGACCTCGGCACCGGCCAGGCCGACGAGATCGAGGAGGAGCGGCGCCTCCTCTACGTCGCCATGACGCGCGCGAAAGACGAGCTGTCGCTGATCGTGCCGCAGCGCTTCTTCACGCACGGCCAGAGCGCGATGGGCGACCGGCACGTCTACGCCTCGCGCACGCGCTTCATCCCCGAGACGCTGCTCGGCCTGTTCGAGCGCACGAGCTGGCCGCGGGCCGCCGCCGAGCCGGCCCGCTCCCCCGCCGCCGGCCCCCGCATCGACATCGCCGCACGGATGCGGGCGCGGTGGGGGTGACGTTCAAGAGGTGTCAGGAAAAACGTCCAATCAAGATCTCGAGTTGAAGCTACGCAGGAGAGCAGCTTGAACGGCTCACTTTATATCCTTCATGTGACTTAGGTCGATCCAGGAGCCATTATTTCTTCGGAATCGTAGCTCCATGTTGGGACAGCCCTGGTCAGGAATCAATAATTCAAGATCGCTGCCACCAGTCTTTGTGATAACCGTTCCGTCGCATAGCCCAAAGTTTATGCGTTTCAACTTGGTAAAGTACGTCGCAGTGCCATCTGGTGTCTTTTCGATCCAATTATCTGGAGCAACCCGCGTCCAGAATCGCATTCCTGGATTGCCCGGATCTGTGGCATAATAGGAAAAAGAGGTAACAGCGCGAAGATCTTCGTTCTCGTCGAGGCGTGGGACTTTCTCAAGCGGCCGCGGTTTCCCGGCCCGCGCATCAACATCCCGCGCAGACGCTGGCGCGATGGGGGTGAGGAAGGCCGGCGCGCAGCCTGGATGAGCGCGAGCGAAATCCGGGACTTCCTCCGGCCCACAGGCGACCCCGGACTGCGCTGCGCTCCATCCGGGCTACGCCGGCCCCGCTTGCCGCACCCGCCGCCCCGCGTAATCTCCCGCCCACCATCGGGAGAACCGCCGTGCCGAAGATCGACATCGCCGCCGTGCCGCAGCGGAAAGGAGCGGGCTATCCGCCGCCCTTCGATGCGCCTTGCGCCGATCGCGTCCGGCAGCGGCTCGGCGATGCCGGCGGGCTCACGGATTTCGGCGTCAATCTCATGCGCCTGCCGCCGGGCAACTGGTCGAGCCAGCGCCACTGGCACAGCCACGAGGACGAGCTCGTCTTCGTGCTCGAAGGCGAGCTGGTCCTCGTCGAGGACGGTGGCGAGACCGTGCTCAGGGCGGGGGACTGCGCGGCGTTCCCGAAAAATTCGGGCAACGGCCATCACATGATCAACCGCTCGGGCGCGACGGCCGTCTATCTCGAGGTCGGCTCGCGCGTGCCGGCGGACGTCACCGTCTGCTCGGACATCGACCTGATGAGCGCCAATGCGGACGGCCGCTTCGTGCGCAAGGACGGCACCCCCGCCTGACCGGTCCGGCGTCCCCTCGCGAGCGGCCCGGTCGCGGCCCGCTCGATCCGGGCTCCGCCCCGGCGCGAACCCGAGAATTGCGCTGCTGCTCGTCCTGGCTAAGCTCGCTCGCCGACCGGGCAGGATCCACGCCCCTCGGTCGTCATGCAGACGGGGATGAGAAGCTCGATGCGCGCCGTGGTGGTCTATCGTCATGACGGGCTCGGAGGCCGATTGATGGCCTTCGGCAACGGCCTTCGCATGGCGCGGATTCTCGGCGTTCCCTGCTATTGGACCTGGAACGAGCGGACGCGGGTCGGCGGCGTCGAGCACATGGGGGACCTGTTCGATGTCGGGAAGTTGGGCCCCGATGTGCAGGTCCTGCCTTTCTTCAAGGCGCTGACGGCGATCGGGCCCGCGCGGCTGTGCTCGGACGGGGCCAAGGGCGTCGTCAGCCTGGAGGCGATCGCCGGCGCCGACGTGCTCCTGTGCTGCAACGGGAATATCCAGTGCTTGGGCGACGAAGAGCTCTCGCCCGCGCTGCGCCGCGGCTTTGCGGCGGCGACGAGCTGCATCGTGCCCGCGCCTGCGCTCGCCGAGAAGGCACGGCAGTTCGCGGCGGCCCACGATCTGCGCTCGGCGGTCGGGGTGCATGTTCGACGCGGCGATCTCGCCGGCCACAGAGTGGAGCGCGAGCGGATCCGTCTGATCGGTCTCGACCGCTATTTCGCCGCGCTCGACGTGGTCGCCGCGGACGCGCCGCTCTTCCTCTGCACCGAGGATCACTCGGTCATCGCTGCCTTTCAGGCGCGATATCCCGGGCGCGTATTCCGATATCCGACGCGGTCCTGGGTGCGCGACGACGCAACGGCGATCCGCGACGCGGTGATCGAGATGTTTCTCCTCAGCGCGACGAAGTTCATCGTCGCCGGGCCGAGCGCGTTCAGCCGCTTCGCGGCGGCGCGCAGCATGCTTCCGCTCGTCGTGCTCGAGAACGGCCACAGCATGGAGGAGAGCATCGAGCTGGCGAAGGCCGCCGTCGCCGCACTGGGCGCCGTCTCCGCCTCTCCGGCCGTCGACGGCGGGAGCGTCCCTCCGGGCGCAGCAGAGCCTCCGCCCGTCGAGCCTCCGGGCTCCCTCTCTTTCCTCCATGGTGAGGGTCGCGCCGCGCAGCAGGCCGGGTGAGCGCCCCCACGCTGGGCCTACGGCATTCACACATCGCCCCGGGGGCCGGATAGCCGCCCCCGCTGGCACGCCCATTGCATTCATTCTTGCATGCAATGTGGGGGCGGGCCTTGGCGACCGGACTGATCGACGGGCGGCACATCACCAAAGTCTATGCGACCGCGACCGGGCCGCTGGTCGCCCTCGACGATGTCTCCTTCACCATCCGCGAGGGCGAGTTCATCTCGCTCGTCGGCCCGTCGGGCTGCGGGAAGTCGACGCTCTTGTCGATCCTCGGCGGCCTCGAGGACGCCTCGGACGGCACGCTGGTGCTCGCCGGCAAGCATCAGGACGCGCCGCGTGCCGATCTCGGCATGATGTTCCAGACCTCGGTGCTGTTTCCCTGGCGCACGGTGCGCGAGAACGTCCGCCTGCCCGGCATCATCCTGAAGCTCGACAAGAAGCAGCAGGCCGAGCGCTGCGAGGAGCTGATCAACATGGTCGGCCTCGCCGGCTTCGGCGAGCGCTATCCGGGCGAGCTGTCGGGCGGCATGCGCCAGCGCGTCGCCCTCGCCCGGCTCCTCGCGCACGATCCGCGCGTGCTGCTGATGGACGAGCCGTTCGGCGCGCTCGACGAGTTCACGCGCGAGACGATGAACCTCGAGCTGCTGCGCATCTGGGAGAAGACCGGCAAGACGGTGGTCTTCGTCACCCACAATATCGGCGAGGCGGTGTTCCTCTCCGACCGCGTCTTCGTGATGACGCCGCGGCCCGGGCGCCTCGAGGGCATCGTCGAGGTCGGGCTGCCGCGCCCGCGCACCACCGCGACGATGCGCGAGCAGGCGTTCACCGACCACGTCTTCACCATCCGCCGCATGCTCGGCGTCGACCATTGATGCGCCAGAGGAAAGCCCGATGAGCGTCGCACAGGCCGAGGCCGCTCAGATTGCGGGCACGGCGGAGGAGGTGAGCGCAGTCGAGCGCTTCGTCGCCGGCGAGCAGAGGAAGCGGCGGCAGGAGGCGCTCACCAACCGGCTGCTCGCCGCCGGCTTCGGCGTGTTCGTGCTGCTCTTCTGGTACGCCGCCACCGCGCTCGGCTGGGTGCATCCGCTGATCATCCCCTCGCCGGTCGCCACCTTCGAGGCGACCTTGAGGGTGATGAGCGCCGATTACTACTGGGCCAATGTCTGGGTGACGCTGCAGGAGATTCTCTGGGGTTTCGCCATCGGCCTCGCGAGCGGCGTGATCCTCGGCGTCGGCGTCGCCATGTTCAGCACCGTGCGCGCGACCATCTATCCCTATCTGGTCGCCCTGCAGGCGCCGCCCAAGATCGTGCTGGCGCCGATCTTCATCACCTGGTTCGGCTTCGACCAGGCCTCGAAGATCGCCATCGCCGTGGTGATGTGCTTCTTCCCGATGTTCCTCAATACGCTGACGGGCCTCTCCTCGGTCGATCCGAACGCCGTCAAGCTGATGCGCTCGCTCACCGCCGGCCGCTGGAAGACGTTCCGCTACCTGCTCTTGCCGAACGCCCTGCCGATCATGATGGCGGGCGTCAAGCTCTGCTGGACGCTCGCCGTGCTCGGCGTGATCGTCGGCGAGTTCGTCGGCGCCTCGGCGGGCATCGGCTACCTCATCTATGCGATGAACTTCCAGCTCGATATCCCGGGCGTCTTCTCGCTGATCATCCAGCTCTCGCTGTTCACGCTGGTGATCTACCAGCTGATCGAATGGCTGGAGAGCCGCGTGATCTTCTGGAAGCAGCTCTGACCTTTCGCCGCGGGCCGCGCGGCGACGGACGATCTTTACGACAATCAAACGGAGGTGCGCAGCATGTCGACGAAAACACTCGTGAGGAGCGCGGTGGCGGGCCTCGGCCTGTCGCTGGCGATGACCGTCGGCGCCGCGGCGCAGACGAAATTCAACGGCGTCACCGCCCAGGGCGGCCCGACGGCGCAGATGTTCCCCGTCTTCGTCGCTATGGAGAAGGGATTTTACAAGGCCGAAGGGCTCGACGTCACGCTGAACTACTCGAAGGGATCGTCGGACGCCGCGCGGCAGCTCGCCGCCGGCAATGCCGACTGGGGCATCTTCTCCTCGGCGGCGACCATGCAGACAGTGCAGCGCGGCTTTCCGCTCAAAGCCATCATGCAGATCTACTATCCCGACACCTTCGACATCGTCGTGCCGGCCGACAGCCCGATCAAGACCATGGCCGACATGAAGGGCAAGATCATCGGCGTCTCCGACCTCGCCGGCGGCGAGGTGCCGATGACCCGCGCCTCGATCGTCGAGGCGGGACTCAAGGAGGGCGGCGACGTCCGCCTCGTCATCGCCGGCGAGGGCGACCCGACCACCGTGCGCTCGTTCAAGGAGGGCCGCATCCAGGCCTATGCCGGCGCCAAGCGCGACCTCCTCTTGCTGCCCGCGCAAGGCATCCCGACCCGCTCGATCACGCCCTCGGCGATCGCCGCCTTCCCGGGCGACGCGCTGCTCGTGCGCAAGGAGACGTTCGACAAGGATCCGGAGACGCTGAAAAAATTCGTCCGCGCGACGCTGAAGGGCTGGGCCTGGGGCATGGCCAACTCGGACGCGACCTTCGCGCTCTTGAAGACCAAGTACGCGGCCGCCTCGCTCGGCAACAACCCGGTCGCGGCCGAGTTCTGGGAGCTCGTGAAGACCTACTACACCGCACCGGCCGGCGTGACCAAGCACGGCACGATGCGGCCGGAGGCCTGGAAGGTCTACATGGACTATCTGCAGCTCGGCGAGCGCGAGCAGAAGGCGCTGGCCGGCCCGATCGACCTCGGCACGGTGCTGACCGACGAGATCGTGCTGAAGGCCTGGGACGGGCTCGACATCGAGGCAGCGAAGAAGCCCTGACGGGCGCCGCTTCGCGCGCTCCTCGTGACTTGCGAGTTGGGCACCGGCCCCTGGCGGACCTGGGGGGATGAAACCTGGCTGAGAGCCAATCCCATCGCCTCCTCATTGCCGGGCTCGTCCCGGCAATCCAGCCTTTAGGGCGGAAGAGAAGACTGGATTGCCGGGACAAGCCCGGCAATGAGGGAGAGGATTAGTCGCGAGACGAGGTGGCATGCGATCCGGCCTGTAGCGTCGGAAGAGAAGCTGGATTGCTTCGCTGCGCTCGCAATGACGAGAGTGGCCGGCACGGCTGAAGATGCCGGCGCGACACGGAACAGGGCACATGTCGTCGAAGGACAAGAAGAAAGAGACCGCGACCGACCGCGTCCGCACAACCCTCGCCGACGAGATCGTGCGCGGCGTGATCGGGCCCGGCGTGGTGCTCGACGAGGCCTCGCTCGCGCAGCGCTTCGCCGTGTCGCGGACGCCGGTGCGCGAGGCCATCCGGCAGCTCGAGGCGATCGGCTTCGCCACGGCGCGGCCGCATCGCGGCGCCCAGGTGCCGCACTTCACGGCCGAGAAGCTGACCGAGATGTTCGTCGTCATGGCGGAGATGGAGGCGCTGTGCGCGCGCTACGCGGCGCTGCACGCGCTCCCCGCCGGCCGCGCGTGCCTGCAAAGCGTGCACGAGAAGTGCCGCGATGCCGCGCTGGAAGGCGATATCGACATCTACTACGCCGCCAACATCCGCTTCCACGAGACGATCTACGAGATCGGTCGCAACCAGTTCCTGGCCGAGACGACGATCGGCGTGCGCAATCGCCTCGCCCCGTTCCGCCGGGCGCAGTTCCGCTCGCTCGGCCGCCTGAAGCTCTCGGTCGCCGAGCACGAGAGGGTGGTCGAGGCGATCATCGCCGGCGACGGCGAAGCGGCCGCGACGGCCATGCGCGAGCACATGCTGGAGGTCCGCACGACGGTCGGCGACGTCGCGCCGACGCTGCGCTATGCCGACGCCGGCTGGCTGCCGGCCGGCGCGCGATTGCCGCCCGGGTAGACGGGCACGTCGCGGGCGGCATCAATCCCCGGTCGGCGAGATGCGGAACTCCTGCACCGCCTCCATGCGCGCGAGCCGCGTGGCGAGGCGCTCGGCGCTCGACCGGTCGCTCGAGCGCATCACCATCCGGTACTCGAAATCGGCGCCGTCATTGTCGAGCCGGTAGCTCATCTGGGTCACCGAGAATCCCTCCTCCTCGAGCATTTTCCGCAGCTCCGGCTCCGGCAGCACGGCATGCTTGCGGAAGCGGATGGTGTGGTGGGCGAAGAACTGCGTCGGCATCGCCGCCTCGATGATGCGGAAGGCGCCGAGGATGGCGAGCGTGGCGATGCTCGCGACGACCGCCGGGAAATAGAAGCCGATGCCGTAGAGGATGCCGAGCGCCGCCGTCATCCAGATCGAGGCGGCCGTGGTGAGGCCGCGGACCGTGAGGCCCTCCTTGAAGATGACGCCGGCGCCGAGAAAGCCGATGCCGGTCATGATCCCCTGCGCCATGCGCGTCGGATCGATGCGGATGGTGTCGACCGGCACGTTCGTCATCCATTGCGGCTGGTACAGTGTCACCAGCATCAGCGCCGCCGAGGCGAGGCAGACGAGCGCATGCGTGCGGAAGCCGGCGGGGCGCGCATGAAAGCTCCGCTCGAGGCCGATCAGGCTGCCGGCGAGAAGCGCACTGCCGAGATGCAGGAGGATGTCGGCCTCTTGCTGCCCGAACAACTCATTCTCCCATTGTCGCTCGACAGCTCTTCTGGCGTGGCACGAGCGGCCGAGCATCCTTCCGCAAAGCAGCGCGCCTGTCGATCAGCGCCGGCGGCCAGGTTCAGCGCGCCGGCTGCAGGCTCGAACGGAAGGCGGCCTCGATGCGGGGGCGGGCGGCCGGGTCTGGCCGCGCTTCTTCCCGCGCGCGATCCTGCGGGCCGGGCACGGTCGCACGCACGCCGGCGATGGTGATCAGGAGAACGGTTGCCGCCGACAGAAGCAGCAGCAGGCCGAACAACGAGCGTCTGAGACGGTGGCGCATCGCGTCCTCCGGAAGCCTTCGGGCGTTTCAGGCGCGCGTGCCGGGCGAGGTCCGGCGCAGGCCGCTGAGGCGCCGGTGGTCGTCGACGGCGTCCAGGAAGGCCTCGTCGAATAGCGGGCTGTAAACCGCGACGAGGAGGCCGGTCACGAGAATGGCGGCGGCGAATGCAAGCTCGATCATTGTCTGCCTCGGTGCTCCGTCACGTCCGCGGCCCGGGACCAGCGAACGAGAACCCAAGTAAGTAGACTGAGATTGTCGTGATTGACATCGGCTGTCAAGCGGCGCCCCGAGCGGTCGATCGAAATCGGCCGCAGCCACCGCCATAGACTTGCCGTCTCCGTCCTGTTCGGCTGAAGGCCACCGGGCGCCGGGCGCGCTGCCCGGCGCCTTTCGCAGACCGGGAGATCGGAGATGTCCGGCATCCACGCCCGCCTCGATCGGCGGAGCCTCGTCGTCGGCCTCGGCTCGGCCACGCTCGGCGTGCCGGCGGCGGCGCTGGGAGGCACGATCACCCCGCCGACGGCCGACGCGGACAGCGGGCTGCTCGGCCTCGAAGCTCGCCTCGGCGAGATTCTG
>JAEZCD010000097.1 GCA_023430145.1 Pseudomonadota bacterium | reverse complement strand
TCTGGTCGAGCTGGAGGGGGGGCTGTATTGGGAGCGGGGGGCGGGCCGCCGCTTCGCGCTGACCGGCCGCGCCGACCGGCTCGACCTGATGCAGGGCGGCTGGTCGATCGTCGACTACAAGACCGGGGCGCCGCCGGGCAAACGGGATGTCGAGACCGGCTTCGCATCGCAGCTGCCGCTCGAGGGCGCCATGCTGCTCGAGGGCAGCCTCGGCGAGGCCGGCGGGGACCGCACCGTCCGCGACTACGTCTATCTCCGGCTCTCGGGCGGTGCGCCGGCCGGAGAGGAGAAGACGCTCGATCTCGGCGACGCCTCCGAGACCGCGCGCGAAGTGTACGCCCGGCTGAAGGCCGTCATCGACCGCTTCGAGGACGAGGATCAGCCCTATCTGTCGAGCGTCTCGCCCAAGGCCGGCGCCCGCTTCGAGGGCGACTATGACCATCTGGCGCGGATCAAGGAGTGGTCCAAGAGCGGCGGCGAGCCGGAAGAGGAGAAGCAGGAGTCGTGAAGCCGGTTCCGAGCCAGCGCACCATCGAGCTGCAGAAGCTCGCCTCCGACCCGGCGCACTCGGCCTTCGTCGAGGCGAATGCCGGCTCGGGCAAGACGTTCGTGCTCGTCGACCGCGTCGTCCGGCTCCTGCTCGACGGTGTAGCGCCGGACCGGATCCTCTGCCTCACCTTCACCCGCGCCGCCGCGGCGCAGATGCAGATGAAGGTCGGAAAGCTGCTCGGCGAATGGGCGACGCTGCCGGACGCGCCGTTGCGCGAGGCCCTGGCCAAGGTGCATGGCCGGCCGGCCGTGGAGCCGCCGGGCTCGCTGCACGACTGGCATCGGCTCGCCGAGGCGCGGCGGCTGTTCGCGCGCGCGCTCGAGACGCCGGGCGGGCTGAAGATCCAGACCATCCACGCCTTCTGCGAGCGGCTCGTCCACCAGTTCCCGTTCGAGGCCAATGTCGCCGCCGGCTTCGAGGTGATGGAGGAGCGCGAGACGCGCGCGCTGCAGGAGGGCGTCAAGGCCGCGCTCTATCTCGAGGCCGGCGCAGAGCAGGACGGGCCACTCGGCAGGGCGCTCGCCGAGCTCGTCGCCCTCGGCTGCGAGGGCAAGCTGCCGGACGTGCTCGATGCCGCCTTCGCCCAGCGCGGCGCGCTCGAGGCGCTGTTCCTCCAGCAGCGCGGCGCCGACCCGGTCGAGGGGGCGGTCCGCGCCTTGGCGAAGACGCTCGGCATCAACCGCGCCCTGACGGTGGACGCGGTGGTGGCCGATTTCATGGCCGGCAGCCTGCTCGCCGGCGACGACTGGCAAGAGGTCGCCGAGAGCCTCGAGCGGGGAAACGGCGGCGATCTCACCAATGCGGCATTGCTGCGCCGGGCCGCCGCCCTCCAAGGCACGGCCGCGCAAGCCGAGATCTATCTCCGGATCTTCCTGACGGCAGCCGGCGAGTTGCGCTCCGCGGCGCCGGGGACGGCGGCCTTCAGGAACCGGTACCCGGCCATCAGGCAACGCCTCGAAGCCGAGCATCGGCGCGTCGCCGACTTCCTCGATCGGCGCCGCGCCGCCGCCCTCCTGCAGCGCACCGCCGCGCTGTGGCGGCTCGCCGACCGGGCGCTGAAGACCTATGCCGAGGCCAAGGCGCGCCGCGGCGCGGTCGACTTCGACGACCTGATCGCCAAGACCCGCGCGCTGCTGACGCGGGCCGGCGCCGGCTGGGTCGTCTACAAGCTCGACGGCGGCATCGACCATCTCCTGATCGACGAGGCGCAGGACACGAGCCCCGACGCCTGGCAGATCGTCCAGACGCTGGCCGAGGAGTTCACCGCTGGCGCCGGCGCGCGGGCGGGCGCGAGGAGGACGCTGTTCGCGGTCGGCGACGAGAAGCAGTCGATCTACCGCTTCCAGGGCGCCGACCCGGAGAAATTCGGCGAGATGCGCCGCCGGTTCGAGAGCTCCCACGCCGCGGCCGACCTCGACTTCGCCAGCGTCGCGCTGCACCAGTCGTTCCGATCGGCGGCGACGGTGCTCGCGGCGGTCGACCACGTCTTCCGGCCGCCCGAGGCACATACGGGCCTCGAATCGGGCGCGCCTCGGCCGACGGTGCACGAGAGCGCGCGGCCCGGCGCGCCGGGCCTCGTCGAGCTGTGGCCGCTCGCGATCGCCGCCCCCGAGGCGCCGACGTCCGGATGGGACGCCCCGTTCGCGCCGCCGAAGGCGACCGCGAGCCCGGTCGTCAAGCTCGCCGACGATATCGCCGCGGCCGCGAAGGGCTGGATCGAGGCCGGCGTGCCGCCCGGAGAGATCCTGATCCTCGTCCGCCAGCGAAAAGCGGTCTTCGAGGCGGTGCTGCGGTCGCTGAAGGCGCGGCGGCTGCCGGTCGCCGGCGCCGACCGGCTCGTCATCACCGACCACATCGCCGTGATGGATCTTTTGGCGCTCGGCGACGCGCTCGTCTCGCCCGACGACGATCTCGCGCTCGCCTGCGCGCTGAAGAGCCCGCTGTTCGGCCTCGACGACGACGATCTCCTGGCGCTGGCGCCCAAGCGCAAGGGCCGGCTGCGCGAGGCCCTCGTCGGCGGCGCGACGACCGCCCGGCAACAGGCCGCGGCGAGCAAGCTGCTGCGCTGGGAGGGGGAGGCGCGGACCCTCTCGCCGTTCGAGTTCTTCGCCGGCGTGCTCGGCCGCGACGGCGGCCGCCGCGATCTCCGAGCCCGTCTCGGCGGCGAGGCCGACGATGCGCTCGATGCGCTGCTGCTCGCGGCGGAGGAGTTCTGCGAGCGCAACCCGCCGACCATGGCCGGCTTCCTCGCCTTCGTGCGCGCCGGCAGGACGGAGCTGAAGCGCGATCTCGACGTCGAGGGCGGCGAGATCCGGGTGATGACGGTGCACGGCGCCAAGGGGCTCGAGGCCGAGGTCGTCGTCGTCGCAGAGACGGGCACCCGGCCCTATCTCAACCCGCCGCCGCTGCTGCCTCTGCCGCAGGCCGGCGCGCCGGCAGGGGCCGCGCCGATGCCGGTCTGGGCGCCCCGCCAGGCCGAGGATCCGTCCGCCGTCGCCGAAGCGCGCGATGGCTGGAAGGAGAAGGAGCGGCACGAGCACAAGCGCCTGCTCTACGTCGCCCTCACCCGCGCCAAGGACCGGCTATTCGTGACGGGGCACAAGGGCCCGAGCAAGCTGCCGGAGGGCTGCTGGTACGAGCGGGTCGAGGCCGGGCTCGGCCCGCACGCGGAGCAGATTCGGCAGGAGGGGGCCGAGGCGCCGATCCTGCGCCTCGCCGACGGCGTGCTCGGCGAGCGTCCCCCGGACGCGACTCCCGCGCCGCCCAGCGTTCCGGACTGGCTCTTCGGCGGGGCCGAGGGCGAGCGCACCGCGGAGCCGGCCCTCGCCCCCTCCGGCCT
>JAEZCD010000073.1 GCA_023430145.1 Pseudomonadota bacterium | reverse complement strand
GGCCGTGGTCGTGCAGTTCTTGCTGGCGAGCGCCCGGGGCGGCGGGGGGACGGCCGAGGCGCTCGCGGTCGAGCATGTCCTCGCCTCCGCCGCGCGCGCCGCCGAGACCGCGGAGCCGTCGGCGGCGGCCTGAGCCGGAGATGGCCGAAGAGAGCGCGACTCCTGATCCGGATCACCGGTTCTCGCGACGATGGCGGCCCGAATCACCGCGCCGGAGCCAGTGCCGTAGCCGGGTGAGCGCAAGCGCAATCCGGGCTGCCGCGATCGGGGCCTCCGGCTTGCCGATCTACGATGACTTTTTTCCCCATCGCCCGCGCCGCGTGCGATCGTGAGCCACGAGATCGCAGACGGCGTTGGAGATGGAGTCCAGCCATGCGCCTTTCGCATCAGGATGTGACGAGCATCACGCTCAAGGTCCTGTTCATCGTCGGCCTGATCTCGGCCAGCTTTTGGATACTGCAGCCGTTCCTGCTGGCCATCGTCTGGGCGACGACCCTCGTCGTCGCGACGTGGCCCATCATGTCTTCGCTGCAACGGCACCTCGGCAACCGCCGCGGCTTCGCCGTGCTCGTCATGACGCTCGCTTTGCTGCTGATCCTCCTTGTGCCGTTCTGGCTGGCGGTCAGCACGGTCTTGACCCACCTCGATCGGCTCGGCGAGCTCGCGCAAACCTTTCTGTCCCTGCGCGTGCCGCCGCCGCCGGATTGGCTGAAAAGCCTGCCGCTGATCGGTCCGCCCGCGACGCAAGCCTGGCAAAAGCTCGCCTATGCCGGCGTGCAGGAGCTGGCCCCCAGGCTCACGCCCTACGCCGGGGCGTTGACGCAATGGTTCGCGTCGGCCGCCGGAAGTCTCGGTGGAATGTTCGTCCAGTTCCTACTGACGACCCTGATCGCCGCGATCATGTACATGAGCGGCGAACGAGCCGTCGCCACCGTGCGCCTCTTCGGCTATCGGCTGGGCGGCGAGCGCGGCGCGATGGCCGTGACCCTCGCCGGCAGCGCGATTCGCAGCGTCGCCCTCGGCATCGTCGTGACCGCCGTGGCGCAGACCGCCGTGAGCGGCATTGGGCTGGCGCTGGTCGGAATGCCGTATGCCGCCCTGCTCACGGCGTTGATCCTGGTCATGTGCCTGATTCAGATCGGCCCGGGTCTGGTGATGATTCCGGCGGTCATCTGGCTCTATTATTCCGGCGACGTGATTTTGGGGACCGTTCTTCTCGTCTTCACCATCATCGCCACCACGATAGATCAGTTCATTCGCCCGTTCCTGATCCGGCGGGGCGCCGATCTGCCGCTCCTGCTCATCATCGCGGGCGTGATCGGCGGCCTGATCGCCTTCGGCCTCCTCGGCATGTTCATCGGCCCCGTGGTGCTCGCCGTCGCCTATACCTTGCTGGATGCCTGGATGACCGAAGGCGACGCCGAAGCAGCGGCCGTCGATGCAGGAAGGGTTTGAGTAGCCCGGAGGGAGCGCAGCGAAATCGGGGTGTCCTTTGACCCGTCGAGCCCCCGCATTGCGCTGCGCTCCATCGGGGTACGGCACCTACGCCGCCGAGCCTACCCCGCCGGCGCCAGCACCGGCGCGTCGGCCGTCGGCGGGGGCGGCGAGACCGCGTCGTCCGGCTCGATCGCCCGCACCGTGACCTCGATGTCCATGCCGAGAAAGGCGCCGGGCGGCCCGGCAAAGCTGCCGGAGATCGGCGCGGCCTGGCGCGGGTCGCGCACCGCGGCGACGCGCACGAGATGCTCCGAGCCGAGCAGGTTGTTGGTCGGGTCGTATTCGACCCAGCCGGTGCCGGGCAGATAGATCTCCGCCCAGGCGTGCGTCGCCGCACTGCCCTGCATGCCGAGGTCGCCCTTCTGGTCGAGTTTTGGATCGTAGAGGTAGCCGGTGACGAAGCGCGCGCCGATGCCGAGCTCGCGCGCGGCCTCGATGAAGAGCAGCGCGAAGTCGCGGCAGGTGCCGCCATAGGCGATCGTCTCGGCCGGCGTGCGCGTGCCCTCCTCGTAGCGCTCGCTGTAGGGCAGTGTACGCACGGCTGCATTGAGGCGGCCGACCAGGTCGAGCGTCGGCGTCGGCAGCAGGCCGACGATCGGCGCCAGCCAGTCACGCACGGCGCCATTGTCCGGATAGTGGCGCTCGGTGAGGCGGCCGAGGTCGATCCGCTCGTCGCTCGTGTAGATGAACGGATACTGCGCCGCGTTCGGCCCGAGCAGCGCCTCGATGCGCGCGAACGGATAGCGCTCCAGCTTCAGCCAGCTCTCGATCTCGAGCTCGGTCGTCTCGGTGTCGAACTCGACGACGGTGATCGAATTGCCGAAAACGTCGTGCACCCAGTGCACGAGGCCGCCGGGCCGCAGCGTCAGGGTCGCGTCGAGCAGCCTGAGATCGTGGCTGTCGCGCGGGCGGATCATCAGCCGGTGCGTGCCGAGCTGGACGGGCGCGGCGTAGCGGTACCGGGTGCGGTGCTCGATCTCGAGGACTTTCATGGGGCGCTCGACGCCTCTTCGCTGCGGCGAAGGCCTTCGCAGACCGACAAGGTAGGGTTTGTGCGGCGGCGCTGCGAGTGCGGAGCCGTCGAAGCCGAACGGTTCCGGGGCTTGCGGGTTCCCGCGGCGCCGGGTCGCGGTCAGGCGCGCGTGTAGAAATTCTCCGCCCTTGCGCCGTCGGTGAGGTCGATGCGGTGGCCGGCCGGCGGATGCGCCCGCTGCTCGCAGTCGAGCCGCGGGCACTGCCGGCAGCCGACGCCGATCGGCACGGCGAGCTCGGGGTTCGCCATGTCGATGCCGTCGGCGTAGACCATCTCGCCGGCAAAGGCGACGTGGCAGCCGAGGCCGAGCGACAGATAGCGGCGCGGCTGGTTGTGGCGATAACCGCCGCGCGCGTAGGCGCGGGCGAGGCACAGGTAGCGCTGCCCGTCCGGCATCTGGCTCACCTGCACGGTGATGCGCTCCGGCTGCAGGAATGCGCCGTAGACGTTCCAGCGCGGGCAGGCGCCGGAATGGCGCGGGATGTGGATTCCCGACAGCGAGAAGCGTTTCGAGATGTTGCCGGCGATGTCGGTGCGCACGAGGTGCAGCGGGATGCCGGACCGGCCCGGCCGCTGCAGCGTCGTCATGCGGTGGCAGATCTGCTCGAAGCTCGCCCGGAAGCGGCGCTCCATCCGCTCGACGTCGTAGCGGGTCTCCTTGCAGGCGGCGAGAAAGGCGTCGTACGGCATCATCAGCCCGGCCGCGACATAGGCCGTGAGCGCGTTGCGGGCGACCGGCTCGGCCTCCGGCGACAATCCGCTCGCGGCCAGGATCGCCTCGATCTCGGCGCCGGCGGAGAGCGTCGCGAGGTGCTGGGCGACGATGAAGACGGCGGACTCGCCGGGCAAGAGGTCGGAGGTGACGATCTCCGATCGCCCGAGGTCGACCTGCCGCGCGGCGCGCCCCGCCAGCGGGGCGGCGCGCCATTGCAGGCCGAAGGCGCCGTGCAGATGCATCCGCAGGCCCTGCTCGAAGGAGTCGGAGGCGCGATCGATCTGTTGCCGGACGCGGTCGGCCGCCTCCTCGAGCTGCGGGAAATAGTTGGCGTGCTGCTGCAGGAAGTCGGACACCGCGTCGGTGGCGACGGTGCCGCTCGCCGCCGCGGGCGGGGCACGGCCGGCCGCCTCGTGCAGCGCCCGGTAGCGGTCGTAGAGGCGCAGAACCGCGCGGCCGAGCGTCGGGTGGGCCGTGGCGACGTCGCGGATGTCTTGATTGGTGAGGTCGCAGCCCTCGAACAGATCGTCGCCGAACACCTCCATGAGGTCGCCGGCGAGCCGCGGCTCCTCGCTCTCGGCGAGCTCGCCCGCCTCGACGCCGAAATAGGCGGCGGCGCGGAAGAGCACGTCGACGGTCACCCGCCGCCGGTTGTGCTCGATGAGGTTGAGGTAGCTCGCCGAGATGCCGAGCGCGCCGGCGAGCGCCGCCTGGCTCACTCCGCGCTGCCGCCGCAGCCGCTTGATGCGGGGGCCGATCTGCACGTCCTTGGCCGGCCGCCGATCCTTTACAGCATTGACAGCACGCGGCGCGGGCTTGACAGTCATTTTCAGCTTAACCCGTTGATTCAGACTGAAATCTTGCCTTCGCAAAAGCGTCTGTCAATGTCTGCGCCATCGAACCGCGGAGACCGACGCAATGGACTTGCAGCACCACGGGCCCGAACAGGAGGCGGAGGAGTTCGTCACCCTGATCGGCGCCGACATGGACGAGATTCACGCCGCTTTTCAGTCGCAGGGCCTCGCCGAGCGGCACTACTTCATCGTGCATCGCGCCGGCTGGCATCGCTTCGCCCGCCACGATAGCGGCGCGATGTTCGAGGGCCGGCCCATGATCGCCGCGACCTTCCGTCGCCACCGCCCGAGCTGAAGCCGCGCAGCACCCGCTGCCCGGGGCTTACCCGCTTTACCGCTTTCGACGAGACGAGACCGATGCTCGACAGACCGCTGCACAAGCCAGCCGCCGACGACCGCTTCCCCGCGCCCGCCTGGGCTCCCGACCGCTGGCGCGACATTCGCCGGGACTACACGCTCGAGGATGTGGAGCGGCTCTCCGGCTCGCTGCCGATCCGGCACACGCTCGCCGAGCACGGCGCTCGCCGGCTCTGGGAGCTGCTGCACACCGAAGATTTCGTGCCGACGCTCGGCACCTATACCGGCGCGCAGGCGGTGCAGCAGGTGAAGGCGGGGCTGAAGGCGCTCTATTTGTCCGGCTGGCAGGTGGCGGCCGACGCCAACAGCGCAGGACAGATGTATCCGGACCAGAGCCTCTATCCGGCGGACAGCGTTCCGGCGGTGATAAGGCGCATCAACCGGGCGCTGCAGCGAGCCGACCAGATCCAGACGCTGGAGCGGCTCGACGGCACGGCAACCGGCGAGGAACTCGACTATTTCGTGCCGATCATCGCCGATGCCGAGGCCGGCTTCGGCGGCCCGCTCAACGCTTTCGAGCTGATGAAGGCGATGATCGAAGCCGGCGCGGCTGCCGTGCATTTCGAGGACCAGCTCGCGGCAGAGAAGAAGTGCGGCCATCTCGGCGGCAAGGTGCTGGTGCCGACCAGCGCGTTCATCCGCACCCTGAACGCGGCCCGGCTCGCCGCCGACGTCATGGGCGTGCCGACGCTGGTGATGGCGCGCACCGACGCCGAGGCGGCGCGCCTCATCACCTCCGACATCGACGAGGCCGACCGGCCCTTCATCGCCGGCGAGCGGACGCCGGAAGGCTTCTATCGCTTCAAGGGCGGCTTCGACGCGGCGATCGCGAGCGGCATCGCTTATGCGCCCTATGCCGACCTCGTCTGGTGCGAGACCTCGACCCCGAACCTCGGGGAGGCACGCCGCTTCGCCGAGGCGCTACGGAAGGTGCATCCCGATCAGATGCTCGCCTACAACTGCTCGCCCTCGTTCAACTGGGCGAAGTACATGGACGAGGCGCAGATGCGGGCTTTTCAGCGCGAGATCGCCGCGATGGGCTACAAGTACCAGTTCATTACGCTCGCCGGCTTCCACAACCTCAACTACACGACCTTCGAGCTCGCCCGGCAGTTCCGCGAGGAGGGCATGGCCGCCTATTCGCGGCTGCAGCAGAAGGAGTTCGCCGCCGAGCCGCTCGGCTTCACGGCGACCAGGCATCAGCGCGAGGTCGGCACGGGTTACTTCGACGCGGTGGCGACGGCGATCGCCGCCGGCTCGAGCTCGACCGCGGCGATGCAGGGATCGACCGAGGCGCATCAGTTCTGAGCGGCGGACCTCCAACGCGAAAACGGCGGGAGCCTCGCTCCCGCCGCTGTCACGTTCGTCCCGCGTCGAGCCTCAGAGGCCCCAATAGGGCGGCGCGTTGTAATAGGTGTGGACGCGGTCGCGCCACTCGGCGTCGTCATAGTCGAAGTCGTCGCGCTCGTAGGCGGGGGCGCCCTCGAGCTGCTTGCGGTCGAGCGGCACGACGTAGCCCTCCTGGCCGACGTCGTATTTCAGCATCGACCAGGGCAGCGGGTGGTACTTCTCGCCGATGCCGAGGAAACCGCCGAACGCCATCAGCGCATAGGCCACCTTGCCGGTGACCTTGTGCAGCATCACGTCCTCGACATGGCCGAGATGCTCGCCCGACGCGTTGTAGACATTGGTGCCCTGGACGCGGCCCGCGGAGATCAGGCTCGAGGACGAGGTGCCGCGCGAGACGCTCGGATCGGAAGTGTCGAAGGCACTGTGTGCCATGGCCATGGAGATCTCTCCCTTGGGATGTGACGGCTACTGACGATAGAACGATTGCGGCGGCCCCGCCGTTCCCTGCACGAATGCGCGAACGAAATTCGCCGCTGTCGCGTTTGCCGCCGAGTAGCGAATGAGCGAGGCGCGCATGGCATCCGATCCGACCCGTCCACGAAACGACACTCACGCCCCCGACGAGCCCGTCGTCCTGCCGCCCCGCGAGGCCCGGCAGGGGGCGCGCGGCGCTCCGGTCCGCAACGTGCTGTTCGGTGGCATCGCGCTCGTCGTGGTGGCCTTCGTCATCATCTATTTCGCCTTCGCCCGCTGAGCGCGGGAGAGCAGGGTGGGTGCCGTCGAGCCCGCCTCCGGGCAATGGTGAACGATCGGTGAAGCGGCTGCATGCCTGCCCGGCATGGCAGCCCTGCCGCACTGCGAATTGTGCGCTGCGGTAGACCCTCTATGGTCGTCGGTGCGGGACTGAAAGGAGCGAAAATCATGAACGCATCGACACTTACCATCGGCCGCACGGGTTTTGGGGCGGGCGATCTGCTCGGCCGCGTGGTCGCGGCCTTCGAGATCTTGCGCGCGGCCTCCCGCGTCGCAGCATCGGTCGAGAATCGCAGGGTGCCCCGAGCCGAGGATCTCGAGACCCTCGGCATCGACGACATCCCCGGCGTCACCGAGCTGCTTACCCGCCGCTGAGGCGGGCGATAGCAACGGCGCGGCCGCTCAACCGGGCGGCCGCCAGCCGAACAGCCAGTCATAGCGGGCCAGGAGCCGCCCCGGCGGTGCCGCGCGGAGTGCGGCATCGCGCAGCCCGGCCGCGATCCCGGACAAATGGTAGATGCGGCCATTGGCTGCGGCGGCAGCCGCGACCCGCCGCCATCGCGGTGCCCGGAGCGTCTCGTAGGCGCGGGCGGCGCGTGCCGGATCGGGACCTCTCGCGAGATGGTGCGCCAGCACCGCCGCATCCTCGATCGCCAGCGCGGCGCCCTGGGCGATGAACGGCAGCACCGGATGCGCCGCGTCGCCGATGAGCGTGATCGGGCCTTCGCCGAATCGCAGCGCGGGCTCGACATCGAAGAGCGGCCACGCGGTCCACCGCTCGGCCGCGCCGAGCAGGTCTGCCGCCGGCCCGCCGAAGGCCGCCACCGCCTCTCGCGGAGGCGCCTCGCCGGCCGCGGGAGCGGGCGTCACCAGCACGAGGTTCACCTGCTCCCGGTTCGCCACCGGATAGGCGACGAGATGCGCGCCTGGTGCGAGCCAGATGCGCGTCGCCGGCATCGCCCCGCCGGCGCGCGCGGCATCCGCCATTGCGCGCCAGGCGATGTAGCGCGGCTCCGGCAAGCCTCGGCCGCCCGTCGTCGCCCGTATCGCGGAACGCACCCCGTCCGCGCCGACGACGGCATACGCGTAATGCTCGGAGCGGCCGCGCGCGCTCTCCGAGACGACCGCCGGCGAGTCGCCCGTCACGTCGACAACCGTTTCGCCGAGGCGAAGCTCGATCAGCGGCTCGCGCGCGACGGCCTCCACGAGCACCCGCTGCAGATCGGCGCGGTGCAGCACCCGGTAGGGGGCGCCATAGCGCCGCTCCGCCCCAGAGCCGAGCGGAATGTCGGCGAGCGTGCGTCCGCTGCGGCCATGGCCGATGCGAATCGCCTCGGGGCGGACGGAAGCGCCGTCGAGCGCCGGGCCGAGGCCGAGCGCGTCGAGCACGCGGCCGGCATTGGGTGAGAGCTGAAGGCCGGCGCCGGTTTCCTCGAGGCGCGTCGCGCGCTCGACGAGGAGCGTCCGCATGCCGCACCGTGCGAGCGACAAAGCGAGCGTGAGGCCGCCTATGCCGGCGCCCGCGACGACGACGGGATGCGAATCCCGGTCAGGCGTGGGCGGGCTCCCGCCAGAGGCAGCCGGGCGGATCGGATTCGGTCGCCGCGAGGCCGTCCCGGAAGCGATAGAGGGTCGAGCAATAGGGGCAGATGATCTCACCCTCGGCGCCCATGTCGAGATAGACGTGCGGGTGATCGAAGGGCGGCGCCGCGCCGACGCACATCAGCTCGCGCGCGCCGGTGTGGATGATCGGCACGCCGAGATCGTTCTGGAAGTGGGGAACCGCATGGTCGGCCATGAGATCTGTCTAGCAGGACCGCGCCGCCGCCTCCAGCCCCCGAGCGCACGCGGGTCCGACGCGGGTCCCGTCGAGATTGCATGGCCGCCGCCGGCATGCGACAGAGCCGCTCCGCCAATCACGCCCCTGGGACGTCTTGCCAATGCCGGCCTTCGATTCCGACGGTCTCGACCTCGTCTATATCGACGAGGGCGAGGGCGAGCCGATCCTCCTCGTGCACGGCTTCGCCTCCAACATGGAGGTGAACTGGATCGGCACCGCCTGGGTGCAGGCGCTGACGGGGGCCGGGCGGCGGGTGATCGCCTTCGACAATCGCGGCCATGGCAAGAGCCAGAAGATCCACGATCCGGGCTTCTATACCATCCCGGCGATGGCCGCCGATGCGCGCCGCCTGCTCGACCATCTCGGCGTCCCCCGCGCGGACGTCATGGGCTACTCGATGGGCGCGCGGATCGCCGCGGTGCTGGGGCTCGAATCGCCGGAGCGCGTTCGCAGCCTGATCCTCGGCGGCGTCGGCGAGAATCTGTTGCGCGGCGCCGGGCAGGCGGAGGCGATCGCCGCGGCGCTCGAGGCACCGGACCCGGCAGAAGTCATGGAGCCGATGCCGCGCATGTTCCGCACCTTCGCCGAGCGCACCGGCGGCGACCTGTTGGCGCTCGCCGCCTGCATGCGCTCGCCGCGGACCGTATTGGCGGCGGCCGACCTCGAAAGGCTGGCCATGCCCGTCCTGTTCGCCGTCGGCTCGGCCGACGAGGTGGCCGGCTCGGCCGAGGGGGTGGCGGCGATGATGCCGAATGCGAGGGTGCTGACGATCCCCGGCCGCGACCACAATCGCGCCGTCGGCGATCGCGTCTACAAGGAGGGCGTGCTCGCCTTCCTCGCCGAGCGCCCGTGAGATGCGGTCTTGGCTTTGCGGGCGATCGGCGCCAGATGTGTTAGCCTGTGGCGGTATTCGCTGAGGATGTGCCATGCGTGACAGAGCGCTGATCCGCAACAAGGGCCTCGAGGCGGTCGACCCGGTCTGGTCGCGGGTCCGCGACGAGGCCGAGGAGGTCGTGCGCCGCGAGCCGGCGCTGACGAGCTTCGTCGAGACCTGCGTGCTGCATCACGTGACGCTCGAGGATGCGGTCGTCTACCGGCTCGCCGAGCGCCTCGACCACCCCGACGTCAGCGCGGCGCTGATCCGGCACGCGTATGCGGAGGCGCTCGACGACGACGACAGCCTCGCCGTCGCCTTCCGGGCCGACATCGCCGCCGTCACCAACCGCGATCCGGCCTGCAACCGCTACATCGAGCCGCTGCTCTACTTCAAGGGCTTCCACGCCATCCAGACGCACCGGCTCGCGCACTGGCTCTGGAACGCCGGCCGGACCGATTTCGCGCTCTACCTGCAGAGCCGCAGCTCGTCGATCTTCGGCGTCGACATCCATCCGGCGGCGGTGCTCGGCCGCGGCCTCTTCATCGACCACGCGACCGGCGTCGTCATCGGCCAGACGGCGCGGGTCGGCGACGACGTCTCGCTGATGCAGGGCGTGACGCTCGGCGGCACCGGCAAGGAGCGCGGCGACCGGCATCCGAAGATCGGCCGCGGCGTCTTGATCGGCGCCGGCGCCAAAGTGCTCGGCAACATCGAGATCGGCGGCTGCTCGCGCATCGCCGCCGGCTCGGTCGTGCTGAAGCCGGTGCCGTCCGAGGTGACGGTCGCCGGCGTGCCGGCCCGCATCATCGGCAAGGCCGGCTGCAGCGAGCCGGCGCGGACCATGGACCATCGCCTCGACGACGCGACCGGCTGACCGC
>JAEZCD010000066.1 GCA_023430145.1 Pseudomonadota bacterium | reverse complement strand
CCAATCCTCGGCCACGGATACGGGGTGCCCGCGGTCTCATGACGATGCTTCGGATCGTGGTCGGCTACGGGGTTTCCGTCGAGATCGAGGGCTGCGAGCGGCTCGATACGATTCTCGGCAAGATGCGCTTCGAGAGCCCGAGGGCCAGGACCGAGCGGCCGACCTACGACCAGACCAAAGCGATCATTGCCAAGGCGCACGAACTGGGAGCGCCTTCGATCGCGCTCGGCCAAGCGCTGCAGTTCGAGGGCGTGCTTCGGCAATCGAACGTCATCGGCATGTGGCGGCCCCTCGGGCTCGACGAGGAGCCGGGTGGCCGGCTCACCCGCAACCGCAGGGTTTGGGAGGACGGGCTTCGTTGGGACCACCTCGACAGGGCCATGGTCCTCCGGTTCGTGACCACCAAGCGCGACTTCGCCGTCGAGATCGACCTGTCGCTCTATCCCCTCGCCCGGGCCGAGATCGAGCGCGTGCCGATCGAGTGGCGCATCGGCCCGATGATCGTCGATGAACGCTCAGGATTGCCTTATGCGGACAAGGCCTACGCCAAGCTATGGCGAGCCGTCGCAACCGCGGCAGGACTGCCCAAGACGGTGTGGAACAGGGACTCGCGATCGGGCGGCATCACAGAGGGACGAAATGCCGGCGCCGACTTCGCCGACTTGGCGAAGCAGGCGGCGCACAGCGATCCAGGCTTCACTGCTCGCGTCTACTCGCGGGATCCGCTCGAAGCCGCCCGAAGGGTAGCGCGGCTGAGGGCTGTGGGCCGCGGAGGCAGGTAGCAGCACGGCCATGGATGCTGTTCCGTTGCTCCCGCTCCCTCGGGTGCGAGCCGAGATCCGTAGAAGCTTCCCTTACGCCTGAGACAGTCCGCGGCCGAGCGCCCCCGCCTCAGACGTGGCCGAACTTCTGCAACGCCTCGGCGAGCGTCAGCCCGGCCTTCAGCTCGCGCCGGATCTCGACCTCTTTCTGCGTCAGCCGCTCCGCCTCCGCGAGAACGGCGCGCGCAACGCGGCGCGGCACGACGAGGGCGCCGTCGGCGTCGGCGAGCACCATGTCGCCCGGCTCGACCGCGACCCAGCGGGTGGTGGCGCCGCGAAGGTGCACCGGCACTTGCCAAGCATTGACCTTCCACCGTCCGATCGATTGCACCGGCGTGCGGTAGCGAGCATAGACCGGAAAGCCGAGCTCGCCGATCCAGCGGACGTCGCGGATGCCGCCGTCGACCAGCGCGCCGACCGCGCCGCGCTCCTTCATGCCGATGGCGATGAGCTCACCGAAGTAGCAGATGCCCTCGCCATCGCCGCTCCACACCGGCACCTCGCCCGGCGCGAGGCCTTTGCACGCCTGCATCTTTTCCGGGTCGCCGCCGCCGACAAAGGGCGTCATCTGCCCGCGGATGGTGTACGCCCAGCCGGCGAGCCGCCCCGCAGTCTCGGGGTATGGGGCGAACTCCGCCGACAGACCCTGATCGGGCAGTCCCATCATGTCGAGGACGTCGGCGACGTTGGACGTATCGACCTCGAGGAAGCGTCGGCGAATGTCCTCCTCCTCCGTGGTCCCGATCGATCCTTGCTCGCTCATGTCGCGTCTCCCGGAATGTTCGTCTCAGCTGCCGACGCGGAGCGGCGCGCCCAGCTTGCGGAGATAGGCGATCACCGAGAGGGCGGTGATCCGTCCGGTCTTAGGGTTCTCGGTCGGGATGTTCTCGATTGACAGCGAAAGCCGGGCCGAATCGGAGTCCACCTCGATGTGATGGACGTTCCGCTCGAGCTTCGGATCGGCCCATATCTCGAGCGTCGTACGGTCGGGGCCGATGCCGGCGAGGGCGAGCGCCACCGAGACATTGAGGTTCGCCGGAAAGCCGATCGCAGCCTCGCGCGGCGTCCCGGAGAAGATCCGGAGCGGCTCGGTTATGTCGTCGATGGCGATGTTGCGCTCGACGAGGTAGGGCGCGCCGACGAGGCCGCGGACCGGTTTGCGCGTCACCATCCTGACCGAGTGGATCACCCCTTCTGCCGCGGCGGTCACGGCGTCGAGCCCGAGCAGCGCACCGGACGGAACGACGATCTGGCCGCCGTGCTCGCGCGCTAGCCCGACGAGCCAGTCGTGCGTGAGGATGGCGCCGGCGCTGAGCACGATCACGGTCTTGCCGGCACGCAGGAAGGGCTCGGCGATCGCCGGCAGGAGGCTCGCCGGCGCGCATTCGACGACGACGTCGGCGAGCGGCTCGAGGCCGGAGATGTCGGTCACCGGCACCGGGTGCGCGAGCCCGGCGAGGCGCTTCTCCGCCGCCGCGATGTCGCGCGCTGCGACGGCGGCGAGGACGCATCCCGGGATTCCCTCGTCGAGCGTCTCGGCGACCTTCATGCCGACCGCCCCGAGCCCGGCGAGGGCAACGCGGACGGACGGACGCGCCGGTCGAGCGACGGTCGTCGTGTCGGAGGCGGTCTCGTTCATGAAGCACCTGCCGGCGAAGGGACGACCGAAGCGTAGTGCGCGGCGATCTCGCCGGCGGTCGTGAACCACACGTCATCGCGGCTCGCGAGCATGTGCTCGAGCACGCGCCGGAACCGGTTCGTGCGGAACGGTTGGCCAACAATAAAGGTGTGGATCGTGATGCCGTAGGCGAGCGGCTGCTTCTGCGACTGATGGCGCAATTCGTCGAAATTATCGATGGCCATCTCAGCGAAGGCGCGGCCGGTGCCGTCATGCAGAACGATCATCGGCACGTCGTTGACCTCGTGCGGATACGGCACGCTGAGCAGCGGCCCATGGGCAGTCTTCATCCACACCGGCTGGTCGTCGATTGGCCAGTCGAGGGTGTAGCGGTAGCCCGCCTCCGCGAGCAGGTCCTCGGTGTTGGCGCTCGGATGCGCTCCCGGGCTCATCCAGCCTGCTGGGGGCCTGCCCTCCCGGATGCGGATCGCCTCGGTCGCCTCGGCGATCAGCCGGCGCTCGTCGTCGATCGCCATGCCGTTCTGGTGCTCGGAGTTGGTGCGCCCGTGCGCGACGATCTCGTCGCCGCGCTCGCGGAAGGCGGCGACGAGGTCGGGACAATGGTGGTAGCACTCGGTGTTGAGGAGGACCGAGAGCGGCAGCCCGACCTCGTCGAACAGTTCCTTGAGGCGCCAGCCGCCCACTCGGTTGCCGTATTCGCGCCAGCCCCAGTTGTAGCTGTTGGGGTGCTGGAGGCCCGGGGAGTAGGGCAGCCCGAGCCCGCTGCCATAGGCGAAGTGCTCGACGCACAGCGCAACGTAGACCGCGAGCCGCTTGCCGCCCGGCCAGGTGAAGTCCGGCCGGGAGACGATCGGGGAATAGGGAAACCGGTTGTGGGACGGCAACATCGTAGAGAGATCCTCGCTTTGCCCGGCTACGGCCGGTAGCCAGCCGGAGCGACCACCGAGCCGAGGTCGACGGTGTCGATGTTGTTCTTGGTGACCAGCAGCGCCGGCGTCACCACGGACTTTTCGACCTTGGCGCCATCGGCGGCGGCGATCGCCTGGTCGACCGCGGCACGACCTTGGGCGACGATCTGCTGGATCGAGGTGCAGGCGAGCTCGCCGTCCTTGATCAGCCGCTGCGCCGTCGGGCTGAGGTTGGAGGCAGAGACCTTCACGGCGCCGAGCTTGTCGGCCGACTTCAGAGCGGTGATGACCCCGGCCCCCATGTCGTCGGTCGCCGAGTAGATGCCGGAGAGGTCGGGGAACCGCTGGATCCAGTCCTCGGCGGTGGTGAGCGCAGCATTGCGATTGTCGGCGAGGCGCGACTCGGCGACGATCTTCACGTCCGGCGCGACCTTCGCGAGAGTCTCGCGGAATCCCTTGGCACGCAGATCCGACCAGGCCTGACCGCTCGGGCCGGCCATCATCGCCACACGGCCCTTGCCGCCCATGGCGGCCGCGAGGCACTCGGCCTGGAGCTTGCCCATGTCGTAGTGGTCGGCGCTGACGATCGCCACGAGCTTGTCGCTGTTGGGCGGGGAGGAGACGCCGATTACCGGTATGCCGGCCGCGGCCGCCTGCTCGACGACCGCCTTGAGGGCATCGCCGTTGGTGGCGCCGATGACGATCGCGTCGACCTTCTTCTGGATGAGGTCCTGAATCTGGGCGATCTGCTGGCTCGCATTGGCGTCGCCGCCGGCGTTCACCTTGACCACCTGGGCGCCGGCCGCCTTGGCCTGCTCCTCGACGCCGTAGGTGACGGAGATCCAGAACGAGGAGGCTAGATCCGGCATCGAGAAGCCGATGGTCTTGTCGGCCGCCGATGCCGGGCCAGCCGCAACGACGGCAAGCAGTCCAATGCCACCGAGAATGCTGCTGATCCTCGTCTTCATGTCGATCTCCTGTTCGGTTCGAGGGGAGAGAAGAGGTGCCGCAACGCGTACTCGAGAAGGCCGGATCCGATGATCACGACGCCGACCGCGACGCCGGCGAGGAAGGGCGAGATGCCGGCGATGTTGAGCCCGGTGAAGAGCACCTGGACGAACGCGGCGCCGACGACGACGCCGGACACGCGGCCGACGCCGCCGGTGAGCGCGGTGCCGCCGATCACCGCCGCGGCGATCGCCTGCAGTTCCATGCCGGTGCCTTCTGTCGGCAGGCCGGTCCCGGCACGGAGCGTCATCAGGAGCCCGGCGAAGCCGGCGAAAAGCCCACAGAGACCATAGGCCGCGGCGCTGACGCGGGCTGGATGGATGCCGACGAGCCAGGCGCCGTCCGGATTGGAGCCGAGCATCACGATCCGCCGCCCGAGCACCGATCCGTGCAGGATCCAAGCGGCGACGCCGACGAGGAGCAGCGCGATCCAAGCGATCGGCGGCAGGCCGAGCACCGCGTCGTAGGCGAGACGGGCGGCGATGCCGGTTTCGGCGAGCGGAACAGCCTGCCCGCCATCGGTGACGAGCAGCGCCAAGCCGCGCGCACCAACGAGCATGCCGAGCGTGGCGATGATCGGCTGGATGCCGAGCGCGCCGACCATTAGGCCGTTGAGAAGGCCGCAGGCGAGTCCCGTAGCGGCGCCGAGCACAAGACCCGGCGCAAGGCCGAACGTGTTGGCGGCAAGGGCGGCGACCGTGCCGGCGAGTGCCGCGACGGCGCCCACGGAGATGTCGAAGCCCCGCGTGAGGAGCGCGAACATCTGGCCGACGGCGAGCAGCGCCAGCACCCACATCTGGGCGAGGATGTTGCCGAGATTGGCAATACTCGCAAACTCGGGGACGGCCGCACCGAAGGCGAGCACCGCGAGCACGAGGCAGAGCGGCGCCACGAGGAAGCGGCCGTCGCTGGACAGACGAAGCGCCGTCATCTTCCCCCCTCCCCTGCGGACCACGGCCGCCAGTTGCCGGCCGGGAGCCCCTGCAGCAGCACCGCGCCGACGATGACCGCGGCGATCATCAGTCGCTGATAGGCAGCTGGGAAATTCGCGAGTACCACGGCGTTGTTCATCATCGCGATGATCAAAACCCCGCACAGCACCTGCGACGCCCGGCCCCGGCCGCCTGCGAGCGGAATGCCGCCGATGGCGCAGGCGGCGATCGTCTCGAAAGCGAGGTTCGGCGCGAGGTTGGGCTGGCCGGACGCCACGCGACTCGTGAGGATAAGCGCCGTTACCGCACAGAACGCACCGGCGACCACATAGCCCGCGAGCGTCGCCCGCCGGACGTTTATCCCCGCGAGACGGGCTGCCTCGGGATTGGCGCCGGCGAGGAACCAGAAACGCCCGAGCCGCGTGTGAGCGAGAAGCATGTACAGCACGGCGAGGCTGAGGGCGGCGAGCACGATCGGCACAGGAATGCCCGCGAGGCGTCCGCGTGCGAGCCAGAGGAAGGCGTCCCCGGCCGGCGCGTCGATCGGCAACCCGCCGGCGATCGTCGTCGCGAGCCCGCCGGCGATCATCAGCATGCCGAGCGTGACGAGGAACGAAGGCAGCTCGAAGCGCGCGATCAGGAAGCCGTTGATCGCACCGATGCCGACTACCACCGCCGCACCCGCCGCAAAGGCACCGAGCGTCCCGGCCTCGGGCAGCGCCAGCACTGTCACCACGCTCGCCAGCGCCACCGACGCGCCGAACGAGAACTCGATGCCGCCGAGGATGAGGACGATCGCCTGGCCGCAGGCGGCGATGCACAGGATCGAGGCGATGCGGGCGACATTCTCGAGATTGCCGTAGGTGGCAAAGCGCGGCACGAGGAGCGCGAAGAGTACGAAGATCGCCAGCGCGATGGCAGCGGAGACCGGCGGCCGGTAGCCTGGCCGCGCCATGACCCGCACGGCACCGATCGCCGTCATGGTCCCTGCCTTCCGGCGAGCGCAGCGATCAGCGACTGGCGGCCGCTGCCCGGCGACATCTCGGCCGAGATCTCGCCGTGGCGGACGACGAGGATACGATGCGACAGCGCCAGCACCTCGTCGAGGTCGCTCGAGGCGAGGATCACCGCGACGCCGCCGCGGGCGGCTTCGACGAGCGCATCGTGAATGACTGCCCGCGCGCCTACATCGACGCCGCGCGTCGGCTCGAGCACCACGAGAACACGCAGCCCGGCGAGGGCGAGATTGCGGGAGACGATGAGTTTTTGCTGGTTGCCGCCGCTGAAACCCGAGGCCTCGAGATAAGGATGGAAGGGGTGCAGCTTGAGCCGCTCGAGCCAGGGCACGAGGTGGCCACGCTCGTCGGCCCTGCGGACGAGCCCGCGCTTCGAGAAGCTCGGCACCACGGACGCCGAGGCGTTCTCGAGCGCGGTGAGCACCGGGAACAGGCCTTCGGTCTGGCGGTCGCTCGGCACGTAGCCGATACCGAACGCGATCGCCTGCTCGCGGTCGCCGGTAGGCAGCACCCGGTCGTCGACGGCGAGCGAGCCACCGGCGGTCGCGCGCGCACCAGCGAGCGCCGCGCCAATCTCGAGCGCCCCCGAGCCGACGAGTCCGGCGAGGCCGACGATCTCGCCCGCTCGCGCATCGACGTCGAACGGCGTCGCCGCGCGATGCATCCGCAGGCCGTGTGCACGAAGCACCACGTCGCCGCGCTCGGGCAGGTCACGAACGCCCATGTCGAAGGTCTCCCCGAGCATGGCGTGGACCAGCGCATCGCGGTCGGTCCGCTTCACCAGCTCGGCGTCGATGACGGTGCGGCCGTTGCGAAGCACGCTCACGTCGTCGGCGAGGGCTTCGATCTCCTCGAGCTTGTGGCTGATGAACAGCACGCCGGTGCCCGCGGCGCAGAGCGTCCGCACCACCGCGAACAGCCGGTCGGCTTCGGTACTGCTGAGCGCCGCGGTCGGCTCGTCTAGAACCAAAATCCGGCAGTGCCGGACCAGTCCCCGAGCGATCTCAACAAGTTGGCGCTCGCCGATCGACAGCCGCTCGACGCGCGTTTCCGGATCGAGCGACAGGCCGACCGCATCGAGGCGCTCCCTCGCCTCACCGCGCGAAAGAAGCGCATTCGACTTGCGCCAGTATCGCGTTCCGCCGAGGTCGAACGCCGACAGGTTCTCGCGGATGGTGAGGTGCGGAAAAAGGCTGAGCTGCTGGTAGATCGGAACGATTCCGGCCGCGATCGCCTCCTGCACCGAGCGGAGGGAGACGATCGCCCCATCGAGCCGGATCGTCCCCTCGTCGGGCCGGATCGCACCGACGACGATCTTGACCAGCGTGCTCTTGCCGGCGCCGTTCTCGCCGAGAACGGCGTGCACCCGGCCGGGGTAGAGCCGCAGGCTCGCGCCGTCGAGGGCGCAGGTCGCCCCGTAGCGCTTGCGCAGGTCGGCGATCTCTAGGGTCGGCCGACCGCGCTCGACCTCGCGTGCCTCGTGTCCGGCCCTGTCCATCGCGACGATGTTCAGCATCCCGCCTGCCTTCAGCTCCCGGAACGATGGAGCGCAGCGGGGCGGCCTACAAACGATTTGTCTGACGCGCATGCATGATCTAAGCTCATGCATGATGTCAGCGAAGCGTAACCTCCCGCCGCTCAACGCCTTGCGTGGCTTCGAGGCGGCGGCACGTCACCTATCGTTCACTCAGGCCGCGGCGGAACTCAACGTCACGCAGGGAGCGGTGAGCCGCCAGGTTCGCGCGCTCGAAGGCTTCCTCGGGACGACGCTGTTCCGCCGCATGACCCGGCGGATCGCCCTCACCGAGCACGGCCAGGAATATTACTTGGTCGTGCGCGACGCGTTCGCCGAGCTCGAGCGGGCGAGCGCCCGTCGCCGCAAGGCGGCATCGGTGCGCCATCTCACGCTGTCGGTCCTGCCGACCATCGCCTCGATGTGGCTGATGCCGCGCCTGCATCTCTTCACGCAGAGCCACCGCGACATCCAGGTCAGCATCATCTCCTCGATTGAACCCGCAGACCTGCTCGCGCACGAGTTCGACGTCGCCATCCGCGTCGGTCGCATCCCGGGCAAGGAGTATCCGCGCAACGCGGCTCGCATCGAGCTCGAGATGCTGCGCGACTGGTCCGACGTCCACTCGGACGAGCTCTTCCCAGACACGCTCGTCCCCGTCTGTCTTCCGACGCTGGTGGAGACGCGGGCCGACAGCACGGCGGCGCGGGTGCTGCTCAACCCGCTCATCCACACGACCACCCGCCGTCACGCCTGGCCGGACTGGCTCAGGGCGAACGGGCTCTCGCGGCTCGATCCGCACGCTAACGCGCTCGAGTTCGGGCATTTCTTCATGTCGCTTGAGGCCGCGCGAAAGGGTCGCGGCGTGGCGATCATCCCGGACATCATCCTGTCGAACTACGAGCATCGCGACGAGCTGAGCCGGCCGCTGCCGCCGCTCGGCAGCGCCGGGGACTATCAGCTCCTCATCCACGAGAGCCGCCTCGAAGAGCCGCACGTCCAGGCCTTCCGGCGCTGGGTCGCCGGTGAGGCGAGCCGCATGCTGCAGTTGCTGGCGGAGCGTGCGCCGGATCGAGCCTGCCCGGGCCCATAGCGATCCTCCGCTCCCAGGGCTTAACCCACTCTGAAGTAGCGGAGCAGCGCTTTCGTCGAGAAAAAATCAACGTGAATTAGAGGCGCATTGGAGCTGTCGCAGGCCTCGCCCATCGCGGAGAATGGCGCCAACCAGCTATGCGAGACGGAGCGACCGCGGACAGGCGGCTGGAACGGCCAGTGAACAGGGTCGAGGAACGCGCGAGGAACGTGAGGAACGTCGAGGCGGCTAAGTCATTGAAAAATGGCGCGCCCGAAAGGATTCGAACCTCTGACCCCCAGATTCGTAGTCTGGTGCTCTATCCAGCTGAGCTACGGGCGCCTGCCTGGCGGCCCGCCGAAGCGGCCGCGTGGCGTCCGGCCGCTGGCGCGGCCGAGACGCCGTAATTAGTCGCTCGCCCCGGCCTTGGCAAGCGAGCGTCGCGACCCCGTCACGATCGTGCTGTCGCACCCGGAACGTGCCCCGGCGAATCGGCCGGCGAGGTCCGCGGCCGCCGGACGGGCGCCGAGGGGGGAGGCCGCCGCCGCGCTCGACCAAGTCCCACGACCGCGCGAGCCGACCGGAGTCTCTGCCCGGTGGTCGCGGCCGCAGGGCGATTTTCGAGAGCCCTCAGCCGTCCCTTCGGCGGGCGGTGGCCTCGATCTCGATCTTCATCTCCGGCCGCAAGAGATCGGCGATGACGAGCGTCGCGGCCGGCCGGATCTCGCGAAAGATCTGCCCGGTGACGCCGAACAGCGCCTCGGCATGCGCCCGGTTGGTGGCGTAATAGGTGACGCGGACGATGTCGGCGAGCGTGGCGCCGGCCTCCGCGAGCGCCTTCTCGATGGTCCGCAGCGCGTTGCGTGCCTGATCGGCGGCGCCGTCCGGCATGGTCATCGTGTCGTAGTTGTAGCCGGTCGTGCCGGCGACGAAGATCCAGTCGCCGTCGACGACGGCGCGCGAATAGCCGGCCGTCGCCTCGAACGGCGAGCCGCTCGATATCAGCCGGCGGGTCATGCCCAGGGCCGGCTCTCGGCCATCCGTCGCTCGTGCGCGGCGATCTTGTCGTCCTTCTCGAGCGTGCGGCCGATGTCGTCGAGGCCGTTCAGCAGGCAGTGCTTGCGAAAGGCATCGATCTCGAAATGGATCGTGCCGCCGTCGGGCCCGTGGATCTCCTGCTTCTCGAGGTCGATCGTCAGGCGCGCATTGGCGCCGCGCTCGGCATCGTCCATCAGCTTCTCGAGATCGTCGGGCGAGACGACGACTGGCAAGATGCCGTTCTGGAAGCAGTTGTTGAAGAAGATGTCGGCGAACGAGGTCGAGATCACGCAGCGGATGCCGAAGTCGAGCAGCGCCCAAGGCGCGTGCTCGCGCGAGGAGCCGCAGCCGAAATTGTCGCCGGCGACGAGGATCTCGGCCTTGCGGTAGGCCGGCTTGTTGAGGACGAAGTCGGGGTTCTCGTTGCCGTTCTCGTCGTAGCGCAGCTCGGCGAACAGGCCCTTGCCGAGGCCGGTGCGCTTGATCGTCTTCAGATACTGCTTCGGAATGATCTTGTCGGTGTCGACATTGACGATCGGCATCGGGGCTGCGACCCCGGTGAGGGTGGTGAACGGCTGCATGGACGCTCCTCGGCGCCGAGGCTTTCGGTACGACGGCGGTGTGTTGGACTTGTTCGAAGATACGGATCGGCGCCGGGTGCGGCAAGGGCGGCATTTCGGTGTCGTCAGCCCCGCGCGACACGACGACGAGGGGCCCGTGCTTGGGCACCCGCCGCCCGCTCCTCGTCATCCTCCGCGCAGGCGGAGGACCCAGCCTTGGTGCGGTGAAGACTCGGAGGGATGACGAGCGGAGAGGTTTCGCAAGGAAACAAAGCAGAGCGGGCGAGGGCTCGGCGGCGCCCGCTCCCCTCGCGTCCGTCGACCGGGATCGACACGTCAGCGGCGGCCCGGTAGCCATCCGCCGCGTCCCGCGCCAGAATGCCCGCATGCGGACAAAACCCCTCCTCCTCCTCGCCCTTCTCCTCCTCGCGCTGCCGGCGAAAGCCGCCTCGCCGCCGCCGGTCGCCGCCGAGCACGGCATGGTGGTCAGCGCCCACCGCCTCGCCTCCGAGGTCGGCGTCGGGGTGCTGAGGCGCGGCGGCAACGCGGTCGATGCGGCGGTGGCGGTCGGCTATGCGCTCGCCGTCGTCTTCCCCTCGGCCGGCAATCTCGGCGGCGGTGGCTTCATGACCGTGCAGCTCGCCGATGGCCGGAAGACCTTCATCGATTTTCGCGAGGCGGCGCCCGCCGCGGCGACGAAGACGATGTATCTCGACGCGGCCGGCGAGGTCGTGAAGGGCCGCAGCACCGAGGGCTGGCTCGCCGCCGGCGTGCCGGGCACCGTCGCCGGCCTCGAGTTCGCCCGCGAGAAGTACGGCACGTTCCCGCGCGAGGCGCTGCTCGCGGCGGCGATCGGCTTCGCCGAGGACGGCTTCGATCTCGATGCCGGGGACGCGGCGATCCTCGCCCGCTCGGCGGCGGCGCTCGCCAAGAATCCCGCGGCCGCGGCGATCTTCCTGCCGGAAGGCAGGCCGATCGCGGCCGGCGAACGGCTCGTTCAGCGCGACCTCGCCTGGTCGCTGCGCCAGATCGCGCAGGGCGGCGTCGCCGCGTTCTACGGCGGCCCGGTCGGGGAGCGGATCGTCGAGGGCGCGCAGGCCGGCGGCGGCATTTTCGCCGAGCCCGACTTCGCCAACTATCGCGTCCGCGAGCTCGTCCCGGTCGAATGCGACTTCCGCGGCTACCGCATCGTCTCCTCGCCGCCGCCGAGCTCGGGCGGCGTCATCATCTGCGAGCTGCTCAACATCCTGGAAGCCTTCCCGCACACCGAGAGCGAGTTCCGCTCGGCACGCGCGACCCACCGGATGATCGAGGCGATGCGGCACGCCTATCTCGACAGGAATTCCTATCTCGGCGATCCGGACTTCGTCCGCAACCCGCTCGACCGGCTGCTCGACGACGGCTACGCGCAAAAGATCCGCGCCACCATCGACGAGGCTCGCGCCGGCAGCTCGGCGGCGCTGAAGCCGGGCTTGCCGCCGCACGAGGCGACCGAGACGACGCATTATTCGATCGTCGACGCGGCCGGCAACGCGGTCGCCGTCACCTACACGCTGAACGGCTCGTTCGGCGCCAAAGTCGTGGCGCCCGGCACCGGCATCGTCATGAACAACGAGATGGACGACTTCACCGTCAAGCCGGGCGTCCCCAACCTCTACGGCCTCGTCCAGGGCGAGGCGAACGCGGTCGAGCCCGGCAAGCGGCCGCTCTCCTCGATGAGCCCGACCATCGTCAGCCGCGACGGAAAAGTGCTGATGGTGATCGGCAGCCCGGGCGGGGCGCGCATCATCACCATCGTCCTGCAGGCGATCCTCAACGTGCTCGAGCACGGCATGACCATCCAGGAGGCGATCGACGCGCCGCGTATCCACCACCAATGGCTGCCGGAAACCGTCTTCGTCGAGCGCTTCGCGCTGTCGCCCGACACGCGGAAGATTCTCGTCGACATGGGCCACAAGCTCACCGACCAGGGATTTTGGGGCCACGCCACCGGCATTCTCGTCGGCGCGCCGGCGCTCGGCGCTGCGCCGGTCGGGAAGAACCGGCTTTACGGAGCGAACGACAGCCGCGCGGTCACGGGCGCGGCGGTGGGGTATTGAAGCGCCCACCCCGGAGCAAAGGCTCGCACATGGCAGAGTCGGAAACGCTCGTCTTTCGCGCCTCGCTGGCGGCCGACGTCTATCGCGAGATCGAAGTCGCGGACACGAGCACGCTGTACGCGCTCGCCAAGGCCATCGTGTCCGCCTTCGACTTCGATTTCGACCACGCCTTCGGCTTCTTCAGCGCGCTCAAGGGCGACATCTTCAGGTCTCCCCGGCGCTACGAGCTGTTCACCGACATGGGAGAGGGCGAAGCCCGATCGCGCAGCGTCAGGCGGACGCCCGCCGCCGAGGCATTCTCCTCGCCGGGGTCCAAGATGCGGTTCCTGTTCGACTATGGCGACGAATGGGAGTTTCTGGTCGAGCTCGTCGGACGGAAGCCGCGGGAGCCGAAGGTCAAGCTGCCGCGGGTTCTGGCCACGGTCGGCGAGGCGTCGGCTCAGTACGAGGCATACGACGACGGGGACGACGACGAGGATTGAGGAAAGTTGCCGTCGGGATAGAGGAGGCGGGCCGAATGGACCTCGACGAGGACAAGATCGCCGACGCCGTGCTGGCCCTGCTCTATCTCGGGCTGCACGACGGGGTCCGGGCCTGGAAAGGCTTCGACTGGGAGGCGCTCGATCGGCTGCACGAGAAGGGCATGATCGAGAACCCGCGCGGCAAGGCGAAGTCGGTGGTCTTCACCGAGGAGGGCCTGCGGCGCTCGAAAGAACTCTTCGAGGCGATGTTCGGCAACGCGCCGGCTTCGCAGTGACCCGCCGGATGCTCCGCTTCGGCGGAGAATGACGAGCCGAGACGGATGGCATCGGCTCCGCCGGCCGGTCCCGCACGAGCACGTGCCGTTCAGACTCGCCTCAAGAAGAGGAGCGCTCTTGCGTCGGGCAGCCCGGGGCATCGGAACTGCGCGCCGTTCTCCCGTCGGGCTTCGACGCCGTGGCAGCGACGAGCGAGCGGCCTGCGAAGCCGAGGCTGTCGCGAATGCCGTCCTGCCAGGCTGCGATCAAGCGTGCTCCGACCTCGCGGCGCGTGGCCCGTTCCGCGAAATACCGATCGATCTCGGGAGCGATCTTCGAAAGCACGTCGGCCGTCTCCTCGAACACCGCCTCGATGACGGGGAGTGCGAGGTCGCATCGCGTATGACCGAGGCGCGTCAGCGCTTTCCTGTCGGGCCAATCGGTCGAGCCATTCAGCGTCAGCGCCATCGCGTCCTTCGGCAGGTAGGGCACGGTGCTGACGAGATCGAAGACCGGCGCCAGGCGCGCCGCGCCGGTGACGTCGTCGTAGGTGATGCCGAAGTTCTTCAGATGCGCATCGCCGTTACGGATCGCGCAGTTGAGCACGAAGAGCCTGAACAGGCGGGTGAAGGCGTGTCGGTGCTCATCGACGTCGATGAACTGCCCCGCCCGGCGGAACAGCCGGGTTTCGTAGCCGCCCTTGTACTTTTCGGCGCTCGATAGCCCGTTGAGGACGCAGAAATCCTCGTAGCCGAGGTAGACGCCCGCCGGCTTCAGGTCGAAGCGCTTAACGACGATAGCGAGCCCGTCGTCGGAAAGCTCGAAATCGGCCACAGGCAGGCTCAGCGCTTTCGCCGCCTCGAGGCAGAAATATTCGTTGGCGGCAAGCTCGGGGAATTCCGATGGCTCCCAGAATTTGACGATGTGGGTCGCGCCCCGGAAGCTCTGCGATGACCTATCGTCTCTCGGCGAGGGCGGATCGGCGAGGGAGCGGATCATGACTTTCGGCTGAACACCCGAAAGGCCCGAATGTGCGGCAAACGTATCGAGGAGATAGTCGAACAGCTCGCCGCCCCGCCGTGCGCGCAGGATTTCATCCACAGACTGAAAGGGAACATCTTCGGTGAGGTCCGCCTGCGGGTCGGAAAAGCGGACCCGGCCGATCTGGCTTCGCCCGACGACGCCCAACAGATCGAAGTCGTCGAACGAGCCGGTGGCCTTGGCGAATCTGCGCATCAGGTGCGCCCGGAGTGCGCCTTCGGGAAGGTTCATGTCGAAGATCGGCAGGAGGCCGTGCGGCGCATTCCAGGATGCGAGCCGGACCGGCATCGTGACCGAGACCGCCCGCTCGGGCGCGACGGCCGGGTCGTAGACGAACGCCGCACCGCGTTTGCCGTGGCGATCCAGGGTGCCGGCGTGCCGGCCGTCGGTCCAAACCCTAAGCATCGCCGCCGGCTTCCTCCGCCACGAGGTCCTCCAGCGTCGGCCGACCGCGGTTCAACTCGGTGACGCGCAGGTCGAGGCCGAGCGCGTGCAGGATGCGGACGAGCGGCTTGAAGCCGATCTCGGCGATGCGCGCGTTCTCCAGCGCCTCGAGGCGCGCGCGGCTGACGCCGGCCGTTTGCGCCAACCTGGTCTGCGACCAGCCCTTGCTCCTGCGCGTAGCCTTGATCCGCGCGCCGAGATCGATCAGATCCATGGAATGCCTCGCAGAAAAGGCAAAAACGAGCAGCGCACCGGATATGCCTGCTATACAAGGCAATCCTCCCCGCCTGCAATGCCTCGTGTGTGAGGCATATGGACCGAGAAAGACCGTGCGCCCCGCTACGCGAGGGCGAAGAACGTCCGGTCCACTCTGCTAAAACCTCCTCCCGAGCTCGGCGTTGGTGATCGCCTCCAGCATGGCGTGGCTCATGCCGTCCCGTCCGCCGAAGTGCCACCAGTTGAGCCCGGCGATCCCGCCATGGCCGTCCCAGGTTTTCAGGAACGCCCGCAGCTTGTCCTCGGCCTCGCGCTGCTCAAAACCGCTCTCGCCCCAATAGGCCTGGCCGGTCAGGACGAGCGGCCGCGTCGTCTGGCCGCTGACCAGCCGCCAGCGGTCGAGGCAGAGATCGGCATAGGAGCCGGGATCCCCCCTGGTATAGCTCGTGCCGTCGGGGCGCTTGAACCGCCCGACCATCGTCTTGTTCGGATAGTCGAACCAGTAGATTTGCGGCGCAAAGGCGTCGACATAGGGCGCCGCGGCCGTCATCAGATAGGGCTCGTGCCAGTCGATCAGCGCGAAGCTCGAGATCGCGAACGAGCCCTTCAGCGTCTTGCGCAGCGTCTTGCAGAACAGCTCGACCTCGGCCACCGTCCACACCGAGTTGGCGTGCCCGTGCTCGATGTCGGCGACGTAGTCGGTGAGGCCATAGGTGGCGAGCTCGCGGAGCGCCGCGCCCGCCTCCGCGCGCGGATCATCGCCCTGGCACCAGCCCCAGCCGGCGACGGCGATGCCGGCCGCCCGCAACCCGTCGATCAGCGCCTGCGTCGCCCGCTTCTCGGCGGCGGGGAAGGGTTTGCGCCCGTGCACGCGCACCCAGGCGTGCTGCATGCCGGCGCGGACCATCGCGGCGGCGGTGTTCTCGACCGAGCCGTAGTCGTCGATGGTGGCGCTCGCCACGTAGACGAAGGTGCCGTGCCCCCGGAAGGATTTCGCCAGCGGCGCCGCCGCCGTCGCCCGCTCTGGAGCTGCGGCCATCATCGGCCCGGCGGCGATCCGCGGCCGGGAGGCGGTCCTCGACCGGGCGGCGACCGGCACGTCCTGCTTCAGATTCTCGACGACGCAGATGTAGGAATCGGACGAACGCTGCTTGACGAGGCCGGCGGGCGTCAGCTCGACCTCGGTCTTGCGGATCGCGTCGCGCTCGTTGCCGCCGACCGTGACGGCGTATTTCTTGCCGAGCCGCTGGATCAGCTCGACGACGATGGCGGTGTGCGAATTGTAGCTCTCGAGGGTTCGCGCCTGATCGTAGGTGACCGCCCCGCCGCGATTGGCGGCGATGAGGTCGCCGATCGCCGGCGCGCGCGCTGTGATGGGCTTTGCGCGGAACACGCCGCTGCCGCTGTCGGCATTGGCGATCATGCGCTTGATGTACATCGCGTGCCGGACCGAGAAGTCGAACTCGGTGCGCGTGGCCCCGGCCGCGAGCGCGCACCAGGAGACGAAGGCCGCCGACCATGGCCACGCGGTTATGTCGGACGGCATGTTCCAGCCGATCGGATCGTTCGGATCGGCCGCCTTCAGCTGCTTGAGGTAGGTGTCGTAGATCCGGCTGCGCAGGCGCGGATCCGTCTCGAGAACGTTCTGGAAGCTGTTGTGCTCGCCGAGCGCGACGGATGCCAGGCGTTGCGCGAAGGCGCTTGCGGGCATGTCGGTTTTCCTCCGCCGCGGGCACCGACGATCGGCGGCAAGGCGAGCGGCGCGCGCCGTCGCCTGTCGATGATCTGCCCTGGAGCTCCCCGGGGACAATATGCGTGCAGAAGATCGCCGGCGCAACTGGGGCGAGGCCCCTCATCGGCCCGGATCGCCGCGATCGAAGTGGACCTCAGGTGATCGCCTGAAGGCCCTTCGTCTTCACCAGGTTCAGGAGCTTCAGCGAAGGGCCGTCCGGCCGCTTCTCGCCCCGTTCCCATTTGCTGACTGCATCCCTGCGGACGTTCAGATAGTGGGCGAACACCGGCTGCGAAACCTGCTCGCGTTCGCGCAAAGCCCTGATCTCCTGCGGCGACATGGGCACGACCGGGGTGAGGCAAAGCGCATCGAACTCGCGCATCGTCGCCTTGTCGACGACACCCGCGTGATGCAGGCCGGCAGCGGTCCTGTGGACCGAGGCGAGAATGCCGGCTTCAGTCCGTCTCTTGGCCATCGCTCACGATCTCCACGATTTCGCCAGTCGCCTGCGCGTCGCGAAGCTTGTCGTCGCCGAGCGCGAGAAGTGTCCTGGCCAGCATTTTCAGTGCCTTCATCTCCTTTTCCGTGACGGTCGCCTTGTCGTTCTTTGCGAAGCCGTGGACGAAAAAGCTATTGTGAGCGGCCCTGAAGACGATGATCATGCGATAACCGCCCGACTTGCCGCCGCCTTCGCGTGCCACCCGCTGCTTGAATACGCCGCCGCCCAAGTCAGCGTCCCAATGGCTGGCCGCGACGTCAGCCGCGGCCACGAGCAGGTCCGGATCCCGCAATCGGGCCTTGCGAGCGAACCGAGCGAACTCCTTGGTCTTGAAGACCCGCATCGGATCGATGCCTCCCGTGATATAGCTCCAAGGACTATACTATTCAAGTCACGATCGACCATGAGTAGTGGTTTGAGAGGCACGGCGCCGCATCCGCCGACGATCACTCGTGAAGAGCAACACGAATTCAGAGACGATGTTGGCGTCGCGCATCTAGCGCATCATGGGCTGCGCACGGGCGGCGGCACCGGATCGGCGTTGTCCGGCAGCGCCTCATCGAGCGGTTGCATCCTTTCGAGAGAATCGCCAAGAGGCCTCGCCTCCGCAGCGGCTCGATGGTCAGCCGGTCGCCGTCGCGGTGCACGATCGCCTCGTTCCCGGGAACTCGAGCTCCATCGGGATGCGAACGGCCGGGTTGCGGCCGTTGTGGAAGCCTGACGTGCCGTTGCTCGGCGATCGCCGACCTCGAAAAATAGATCGCAAACATCGGCCGCCGCCCTCGCGCCACAAGACCGAGCGCCGGTCAAGCGCCACCGCCATTGGACGCCGCTCGACGATTGGAAAATCACCTCCCGGACGACGCATCGCCGTGGCCCCGTCAGCCCTGCCAAGGGTCTATCACGACGACGCCGGTGCCCTCGAAATCCGGGATATTGCGCGTCACCACGGCCAGGCCGTGGACGAGCGCTGTGGCGGCGATCAGCGCGTCGACCTCGTTGCGTCGATCGGGGATATGCAGATGCGCGCACCGCGTGGCGACCTCGTCGTCGACTGGCAGGATATGCCCGGCGAACGCCGGCCGAACATGATTGTCGAGCCAGGCGCGCAGGCGCGCCCCGTGCGCGGCCTCGCGGCGCTGGACACCGAGCACACCGCGCTCCAGTTCGAGGACGGTGATCGCCGAGATGAAGAAGCGCGAGGCCTCTTCCGCGCCGATCCAGGCCGCGACATTGGCATCCGCCCTGCCGTCGCCGATCTTGCGCAGCTCGGAGATGACGTTGGTATCGAGCAGATAGCTCACGCCAGGTCGACACTGCGCGGCACGATTGTCGCGCGCGGCAGATCGAAGGCGATGTCCGACAGGCCGGGCATCGCCAAGACCTCCAGGAGACTGCGGCGCCTACCCGTCAGGCGCTGGAACTCCTCGTAGGTCATCAGCACATGCGAGGGTTTTCCGCGGTCGGTGATGACCACCGGCCCGTCCTGCGCGGCCTTCTTGGCGCGACTGACGTCCTGATTCAGCTCCCGGCTGGAGACTGTGGTGATGGCCATGCGCGCACCTCCATGTAGGCACCTACCTACATACGGGGTGCGGGTGTCGATTGCAACGCAGCGCATCCAGGATGCGGTCGGGCGGCGGCATGGCATCGGCGATCTCCGGCAACGCACCTCATGAAAGACGACCGCGAGGGTGCCATATTGCAACACCGCCCCCGATCATACACATCCGGACCCAGCGAACCCCGTCACCCGGCACGATGCATCAGCCCCTAGCCCACCGCCTCTCCGTCGCGCCCATGATGGACTGGACGGACCGGCACTGCCGGTTCTTCCACCGCCTCATGACGCGCCGGGCGCGGCTCTATACCGAGATGGTCACCGCCAACGCCGTCATCCACGGCGACCGGCACCGGGTGCTCGGCTTCGACGCCGCCGAGCACCCGGTGGCGCTGCAGCTCGGCGGCGCCGACGCAGGCGCACTCGCTGCTGCCGCGGCGATCGGCGAAGCGTTCGGCTATGACGAGATCAACCTCAATGTCGGCTGCCCGTCCGACCGCGTGCAGGGCGGCAGTTTCGGCGCCTGCCTGATGGCCGAGCCGGCCCTCGTCGGCGACATCGTCGCCGCCATGAAGGCGCGCGTCACTGTGCCGGTGACGGTGAAGTGCCGCATCGGCATCGACGACCAGGACCCGGAGGAGGCGCTCGACCGGCTGGCCGACGCCGTGATCGCGGCCGGCGCGGACGCGCTCATCGTGCATGCCCGAAAGGCCTGGCTTAAGGGTCTTTCGCCGAAGGAGAACCGGGAGATCCCGCCGCTCGATTATGCTCGCGTACATCGGCTGAAGGCGCGGCTGCCGCAGGTAGCGGTGGCGATCAATGGCGGCATCGGCTCGCTGGCGGAGGCATCCGCGCAGCTCGAGCACGTCGACGGCGTCATGCTCGGCCGCGCCGCCTACCAAAGCCCGGAGATCCTGCTCGGAGTCGATCCGCAGATCTTCGGGGTGGCGGCGCCCAGAAACTCGGCCGAGGAGGTGGTGGAGGCCATGCTCCCCTATGCCGAGCGCCACTTCGCCGGCGGCGGCCGTCTGTCGGAGGTGACGCGGCACATGCTCGGCCTGTTCGCCGGCCGCCCGGGCGCCCGCGCCTTCCGTCGCGTGCTGGCGACCGAGGCGGTGAAGCCCGGCGCCGGAACAGAGGTGCTGCGCGAGGCGGTGGCGCGGATCGGCCCGGTCGAGGATCGCCGGGCGGCGTGAGGGCGGGCCCTCCGGGCCGCCCGACCCGGTGGAGAGCCGCCCTCCCCTCTCCTTCGCTCATCGCAAGGCTTTAGCGCGGCCCCGGTTCGGGCTAACAATCGGCCCATGAACATCCAGACCAAGCCGGGCGGCGCCGAGGCGCGCTTCTCCTGGGCCGACCCGCTCGACCTCGAGGGCCAGCTCTCCGAGGACGAGCGCCTCGTCCGCGACACCGCCCGCGACTATGCGCAGGAAAAACTCCTGCCGCGGGTACTCGAGGCCTATCGGCACGAGAACTTCGATCGCGACATCATGACCGAGATGGGCGCGCTCGGCCTGCTCGGGCCGACCATCCCGGAGGAGTATGGCGGCGCCGGCCTCGGCTACGTCGCCTATGGGCTCGTGGCGCGCGAGGTGGAGCGGGTCGATTCAGGCTACCGCTCGGCGATGAGCGTGCAGTCTTCGCTCGTCATGTTCCCGATCCACGCCTATGGCAACGAGGAGCAGCGCCAGAAATTCCTGCCGCGGCTGGCGTCGGGCGAGATCGTCGGCTGCTTCGGCCTCACCGAGCCGGACGCCGGCTCCGACCCCGGCGGCATGAAGACGCGGGCGGAGAAGGTCGACGGCGGCTATCTGCTCAGCGGCTCGAAAACCTGGATCACCAATTCGCCGATCGCCGACGTTTTCGTCGTCTGGGCGAAATCGGCAGCCCATGACGGCGCCATCCGCGGCTTCCTGCTCGAGAAGGGAATGAGGGGGCTTTCGGCGCCGAAGATCGAGGGCAAGCTGTCGCTGCGCGCCTCGATCACCGGCGAGATCGTCATGGATCGCGTCGAGGTGCCGGAGACGAACCTGCTGCCGAACGCGTCAGGCCTCAAGGGCCCGTTCGGCTGCCTCAACCGGGCGCGCTACGGCATCGCTTGGGGCACCATGGGCGCGGCAGAGTTCTGCCTCGAGCGGGCGCGGACCTATACGCTCGACCGAAAACAGTTCGGCCGGCCGCTGGCGGCGAACCAGCTCGTGCAGAAAAAACTCGCCGACATGGAGACCGAGATCGCGCTCGGCCTGCAGGCCGTGCTGCGCGTCGGCCGCCTGTTCGAGGAAGGCCGGCTGCCGCCGGAGGCGATCAGCCTCGTCAAGCGCAACAATTGCGGCAAGGCGCTCGAGATCGCGCGGCTAGCCCGCGACATGCATGGCGGCAACGGCATCGCGGACGAGTTCCACGTCATGCGCGTCGCCCAGAATCTGGAGACGGTGAACACCTACGAGGGCACGCACGACATCCACGCGCTGATTCTGGGCCGCGCCATCACCGGCATCCAGGCGTTCTTCTGATGGGTGGGAGCTCCCCTTCCTTCTCCCATGGGGAGAAGGTGGCCGCGCAGCGGCCGGATGAGGGGTTACGGAGTTCCAGAACGAGCGCCGTACCCCCTCACCCGTCGCCTTCGGCGACACCCTCTCCCCATGGGAGAGGGAAGAGAGTTCAGGCCTTCTCCAGCTCGAGCACCGACTCGAAGCCCTCGAAATTCGGATGGCCGAGATACATCGGCTTGCGCGACCCGGCGCCCTTGTGGGCGTCCCGGAACTGCTCCGAGCGGGTCCAGGCCTCGAAATCCGCGCGGCTCTTCCAGATCGTGTGCGAGGCGTAGAGAACATGATCGTCGGCCGCCGGCCCGCGCAACAGGTGGAAGGCGACGAAGCCCGGCAGCTCGCCGAGCCGGCTGTCGCGCTCGCGCCAGACGCGCTCGAACTCCTCGGTCGCCTCGGGCAGCACCTTGAAGCGATTCATGGCGACGAACATCACTTCCATCTCCGTTGACGGGCGGCATCCTAGTCGCGCGGCGACGGACCGCAATAGGCGCTGCGTGGTACCGACGTGATTGAGAATCCTTCCAAATTCGCTCCAAGAATCCGCCGTGCGCTGCTCTCGGTGTTCGACAAGACAGGCCTCGCCGAGCTCGGCCGGGCGCTCGCCGAGCGCGGCGTCGAGCTCGTCTCCACCGGCGGCACCGCGAAGGCGCTGCGCGAGGCCGGGCTGCCGGTCGTCGACGTCGCCGAGGTCACCGGATTTCCGGAAATGCTCGGCGGGCGGGTGAAGACGCTGCACCCGCGCCTGCATGGCGGGCTGCTCGCCAAGCGCGGCGACGACGAGCACGAGGCGGCGCTCGAACAGCACGCCATCCCGCCGATCGAGCTGCTGGTAGTCAACCTCTACCCCTTCGCCGAGACGCTCGCCTCGGGCGCGACGCCGGCGCAAATTCTGGAGATGATCGACGTCGGTGGCCCGGCGATGATCCGTGGCGCCGCCAAGAACCATGCCTCGGTGACGGTGGTGGTCGATCCCGCCGACTATGCCGCGCTGCTCGCCGAGCTGTCGGCCGAGAGCGGCGGCACGAGCCCGCAGTTCCGCGAGCGGATGGCCGCAAAGGCTTTTGCGCGCACCGCGGCCTACGATTCGGCCATCGCCGACTGGCTCGGCGCGCCCGACGAGACGCCGGAGAGCTTCACGCTCTCGGGCTCGCTGATCCAGCCGCTGCGCTACGGCGAGAACCCGCACCAACGTGCCGCCTTCTATCGCACCGGCGAGACGCGGCCGGGCGTCGCGATCGCGCGGCAGCTGCAGGGCAAGGAGCTGTCCTACAACAACATCGCCGACACCGACGCCGCCTACGAGCTGGTGGCCGAGTTCCATCCCGGCACCGCCGCCGCCTGCGCCATCATCAAGCACGCCAATCCCTGCGGCGTCGCAGTCGCCGACTCGCTGGAGGAAGCCTACATGAAGGCGCTCGCCGCCGATCCGGTGGCCGCCTTCGGCGGCGTCGTCGCCTTCAACCGGCCGCTCGATGCCGCGACCGCGCGGCGCGTGGCGGAGATCTTCACCGAGGTGATCATCGCTCCCGATGCGCATGACGACGCGCAGAGAATTCTCGCCGCGAAGAAGAACCTCCGCCTGCTCGCCGCCGGCGGCCTGCCGGATCCGGCGGCTGCGGGCCGCTTCGTCCGCTCGGTCGCCGGCGGCTTCCTCGTGCAGGACCGCGATTCGGCGACCGCCGACGTGCCGTTCCGCACCGTCACCCGCCGCGAGCCGACCGAGCAGGAGCTGGCCGACCTGCGCTTCGCGCTACGCGTCTGCAAGCATGTGAAGTCGAACGCCATCGTCTTCGCTCGCGACGGCGCCACCGCGGGCATCGGCGCCGGCCAGATGAGCCGCGTCGATTCGGTAAAAGTCGCCGCCGCCAAGGCGGCCGAGGTGGCGGCCGCGGCCGGCCTGCCGGAGCCGCCGACGCGCGGCTCGGCGGTCGCCTCCGATGCGTTCTTCCCGTTCCCGGACGGGCTGCTCGCCGCGGCCGACGCCGGCGCCACCGCCTTCGTGCAACCGGGCGGCTCGATGCGCGACCAGGAGGTGATCGACGCCGCCGACGCCCGCGGCCTGGCCATGGTGTTTTCGGGAATTCGCCACTTCCGCCATTGAGGGCAGGCGAGACCGGCCCGACTCCGGTGGACCGTCGTCCCCCCGAAAGCCGGGCCCCCGGGGTTTAGTGCAT
>JAEZCD010000025.1 GCA_023430145.1 Pseudomonadota bacterium | reverse complement strand
CTTCAGAGCTTGCCGCCCGGTCGGACGTCCAGATGAAAGCTGGATCCTCCGCCTTCGCGGAGGACGACGAGCGGTTAGTCCTGAGCTATGCCTTCGATTTCGGCTACGTTTCCTCTCCTTTTCTTTTTCGATACTCTCGTCCGCGCAGCATTCGTGAGCACTAAAGCCCCGCCAGCCGCTGCTCGAAGGGCGGCGGCGCCCAGTCGGCGGGGAGGCCAAGATCGGCCAGAATCACCTGCGCGGCGTTGTAGCCGGGGAGCCCGGTGATGTTGCCGCCGGGATGGCTGCTCGAGCCGCAGAGATAGAGCCCGGAAAGATGCGTGCGGTACTCGCCGGCGCCGGCGAACGGCCGGTCCCAGCCGATCTGGCCGTTCGAGAAGGCGCCGATCAGGAGGTCGCCGAAGCGCATGTTCGGCAGGCAGCGCTCCACATCGAGCGGCGAGCGCGTGAAGCTGCCGAGCACCGCATCGGCGAGGTTGGGAGCGTGCCGCGTCCACAGTTCCAGCATCGACTGCCCGTGCGGGTCGCGGGCGGCATCCCAGTTCGCCGGATCGCCATGCAGCCGGTAGGGCAGCTTCTCCCACATGAAGCCGGTGTGCATCCCCGCCGGCGCCTGGCTCGGATCGAACAGCGTCGGGCACGCGCCCCACATCACCGTCGGCGGGATGGTGCCCGCCTCGTGCTGGCGAACGATGTCCGGATACTGGTCGACATGGTCGAGGCCCATGATGACCATGAAGGCGCGGTCGATCTCCGGCCGGCTGTCGGCGATTTTGTAGCGCGGCGCCTCGCGCAAGGTGAGATTCAGCGCAAACAGCGGCGCGATCAGATTGTACTGGAAGTTTTCCACCTTCGTCCGCAGCGCGGCCGGCAGATGGGCCGGATCGACCAGGTCCAAAAAGGTCTGGTGCGGGTTGAGCGAGGAGACGATGAAGCTCTTCGCGCCGATGAACTCGCCCTCGGTCGTCTCGATGCCGGTCGCCCGGCTCCCCTCGACGACAATCTTCGCCGGCTCGGTGAGGACGCGGATCTCGCCGCCGGCCTTGCGCACCGCAGCCTCGAGCGCCCGCGACAGCGCCGCCGAGCCGCCGCGCGACATCTGCGCCTTGGCCGGATTGGCGAGCAGCGCTGCGATGTGGTGGCCGAAGCCGCGCACGCGCAGGTCCACCTCGCGCAGGCCGTTGAAGAACAGCAGGCCCGCTTTGATCGTCGGGTGCTCGAATTCCTGGTGCACGAATTCGAGCGGCGACAGCGCGCTCACCTCGAGCAGCCTGCGGCCCGCGGCGCTGCGCTCCAAGAGCTCGCGGCGGCGAGCCGGCGGCAAGGGCGGCGAGCGTCCCTCCCAGACGAGGATGTCGCGGACCACTGGCAGGAATTCCTCGTACCAGCGGGTCAGCGTCGCCGCATCGCGCGCGCTGAAGCCGCGGAACGATTCCACAGTACGCGGAAAATCCGTCCACCATTCGAGCGAGCGGCCGTCGCTGGTCAGCAGCGCGGCGTTCAGCTCCGGCTCGATGTAGTCGAGCCCGTGGCCGGCGAGCTCGAGGTCGGCGTACCAGGGCATGGCGTTGGCGGCACGCTGGAAGAAGGCGTGCGTGTTGTGGAAGAAGCCCGGGAACCGCGGATCCTCCATCGTCGCCGCGCCGCCGCCGACCACCGGCCGCCGGTCGACCGACAGGACGCGCAGGCCGGCCCTCGCGAGGTAAGCCTGAAGGACGAGGCCGTTGTGACCGGCGCCGATGATGATGCCGTCGAATGCCGCCACGCGCCCCGCTCCCCTTTCGTCCATGCGATGCCGGCGAGCCTGTCGCGGGTCAAGCTCCGGTGTCAACCGTATAGTTGGTTGATTTTGGTTGCGACCATGCCTATCACTCCGGCGTGCCCGCTTCCGAGCGGGCCGGGGAACACCGATGCCGCCGCTCGCCGAGAACCTGCCGCCGACCATCCTCGCCGCCATCCGACGCGGCCTCGTCATTCCGGCTCACCCGCTCGCCCTGCACGCCGACCGGACGCTCGACCGAGCGCGGCAGCGCGCCCTCACCCGCTACTATCTCGACGCAGGCACCGGCGGCCTCGCCGTCGGCGTGCACACGACGCAGTTCGCCATCCGCGACGTCGGCCTCTACGAGCCCGTGCTGCGGCTCGCGCGGCAGGCCGCGGCCGATTGGACCCAGCGCGACATCGTCATGATCGCCGGGCTCGCCGGCCGCACCGAGCAGGCCGTCGCCGAGGCGGACATCGCGCAGGGCCTCGGCTACCATGCCGGCATGCTGAGCCTTGCCGCGATGCGCGGCACCTCGGAGGACGAGATCGTCGAGCACTGCCGCGCGGTGGCGCGGCGCATTCCGCTGTTCGGCTTCTACCTGCAGATCGCGGTCGGCGGCATCCCGCTCTCCGAGAGCTTTTGGCGCCGCTTCGCCAGCCTCGACAACGTCGTCGGCATCAAGATCGCCCCCTTCAACCGCTACCGCACGCTCGACGTCGTGCGCGGCGTCGTCGCCGCCGGCGCCGAGGACCGCGTCACGCTCTATACCGGCAATGACGATCACATCGTCGCCGACCTCCTCACCCGCTTCGACATCGCCCGCGGCGGCGAGCGTGTGCCGATCCGCATCAAGGGCGGCCTGCTCGGCCATTGGAGCGTCTGGACGAAATCCGCCGTCGATCTCCTCGCGCGCTGCCATGCCGCCGTCGAGCAGGGCGCGGTCGACGCCGATCTCCTCGCCGCCGACGCCGCGGTCACCGACTGCAACGCCGCCGTCTTCGACGTCGCCAACGACTTCCACGGCGTCATCGCCGGCTGCCACGAGATCCTGCGCCGGCAGGGGCTGCTGGAAGGCATCTGGTGCCTCGACCCGAAGGAGGGCCTCGGACCGGGACAAGCCGCCGAGCTCGACCGCGTCGCCCGCGACTATCCGCAGTTCCGCGACGACGATTTCGTTGCGGAGAATCTCGACCGGTGGCTCGGCTCCTGATGTTTTCCGATAGACTTCCGTCTGGTCGAGCGCCCACTTTCCTGTACAGGCGCGAGCACCCCGGTCTCGACATTACCCGGCTCGACCGGGTCACCGACGGATTGCCCGCTTGCGGCGGGCGACGTCGGAACGAGGCAGGTCCTGGCGCCTTACGCATGGAGCATTGGCGGCGCGGCCGCGCGGGATATCGGCGATGACGCGAAAGACAAAGTCCGCCCCGGCTCCGGAAGAGGCAGCCTCGCCGCCGTCGTCGCGCGAGCGGATCCTCGACGCCGCCGTGCATGAGTTCGCCCACCGCGGCCTGTTCGGCGCCCGCGTCGACGTCATCGCCGCCGAGGCGAAGATCAACAAGCAGCTGATCTACTATCATTTCGGCTCCAAGGAGGCGCTCTACGTTCGCGCGCTGGAGAAGAGCTATCGGGACCTGCGCGAGCAGGAGCGCCGGCTGAACCTCGACGGTCTAGACCCGATCGCCGCCATGCGGCGCTTCGTCGAGTTCACTTTCGACTACGTCACCGCGCACCGCGAGTTCGTGCTCCTGCTCATGAACGAGAACCTGCAGGAAGCTCGCTACCTGAAGCAGTCGGACGAGCTGAAGGACATGCGCAGTCCGCTCGCCGGACTGCTCGAAGGCATCCTGGAGCGCGGCGTCGCCGCCGGCATCTTCAGCCCCGGGATCGAGCCGCTGAAGCTCTACACCACCATCGCCTCGCTCTGCTTCTTCTACGCCTCCAACATCTTCACCCTGTCGGTCTTCCTCGACACCGATCTGCGCAGCCGCAGGGAGCTGGCGGCGCACAGGCGGCACATCATCGCCGTCGTGCTCGGCTATCTGCGCCACCCGGCCGAGCCGACGGACACCGCTCCGGCGAGGGCGAAGCCACGCCGGCGCCGGGCCGATGTGCGCGATTGAGCGGCTAGGCCCCGCCGACCTCGACGATTGCGAAAGGCTGTCGGCGGAAGCCGGCTGGAACCAGACGGCGGACGACTGGGCGTTCCTGCTCGGCCATGGCGAGGTGTTCGGCATCCGCCGCGGTGGCCGCGTGATCGCTTCCGCCGCCATCATGCCTTATCCGCCCGTTAGCTGGATCTGCATGGTGCTGGTCACCGCCGCCGAACGGCGGCAGGGCCATGCCACCCGCCTCCTCGCGCGCTGCATCGCCCGCAATGCCGAGTTCGGCCTCGCCTCGGGCCTCGACGCGACGCCGGCCGGGCGCGCGGTCTATCTCGGCCTCGGCTTCCGCGACGAGATGGCGATCATGCGGATGCGCGCCGCGCGGCCGGACCGCCGGCTCGCCAGCGACGACCGCTCGGTGGCGCCGGTCCGCGCCGACGACGTCGAGACGCTGCTCGCCTATGACCGCAGGCACTTCGGCGCCGACCGCGGCGCGCTGCTGCGCCACCTGCTGCTGCGGGCGCCGGCCGTCGCCCATCTCGCCCGCCGCGACGGCCGCCTTTGCGGTTTCGTGCTCGGGCGGAATGGCCGCACCGCGACGCAGCTCGGGCCGCTTGTCGCCGACGACGAGGCGGTCGCGACCGGCCTCGCCGCGTCGGCGCTTGGCCGCCTGCCGGACGGCCCCCTTCCCGTCATCGTCGACGTTCCGCTGCATCGGCCGCGACTGAGCGAATGGCTCGCCGCCGCTGGCTTCGCGGCGGAGCGCCCTTTCACCCGCATGCTCTCGGGCGGAATGCCGCCGGGAGACCTTTCGCGCCTGATGGCGATCACCGGGCCCGAGTTTTCCTGACCGGCTCTTGCCTGCGCGAGCACGGCAGGCTACTGATATCAACCAACTGGTTGATATAGTGGTCTCGGATGGGCCTCTACCTCGAGGACTTCACGGTCGGCGCGGAGTTCCGCTCTCCCGGCCGCACGATCACCGAGCACGACGTGATGGCCTTCGCCGGGCTCTCCGGCGACTTCAACCCGGCGCACACCGATCACGAATACGCCCGCGCCAGCGATTTCGGCCGGCCGATCGCGCACGGCCTCCTCGCGCTGATCGTCAGCGCCGGGCTCGCCGATCGCGACGGCAGCTCCGACGGCACCAATCTCGCCCTGCTCGGCCTTTCCTGGCGCTTCGCCAAGCCCGTGTTCTTCGGCGACACGCTGCGCGTCAAGCTCACCGTCAAGAGCGTCCGGCGGACGAGCCGCGGCGATCGCGGCGTCCTCGTCCGCGACGTCGAGGTCACCAACCAGCACGGCGAGGTGGTGCAGGCGGGCGAGATCACGACGATGATGAAGGCGCGCACCCCGCCGGCGCCGCCCTCCCCCGCATGAAGTCAGCGACGAGCCCCGAGATGTCCGGCAGCAGCAGAAAGATCCTCGACGGCTACAGGGTACTCGATTGCACCGTCGCCATGGCCGGCCCGTTCGCGGCGCAACGCCTCGGCGATCTCGGCGCCGACGTCGTGAAGGTCGAGCCGGTTGCCGGCGAGTGGCAGCGCCACATCCAGGCCGGCTGGGGCAGGCGGACGATCAACGCGTCGTTCCTTTCGCTCAACCGCAACAAGCGCAGCCTCGCCATAAACCTGAAGGAGCCGCGCGGACAGGCGGCCCTGCACGAGCTGGCGAAGACGGCGGACGTCTTTCTGCAGAACTACCGCCCGCATGTGGCCCAGAAGCTCGGCGTCGACTACGCGACGCTCTCGGCCAAGAATCCGAGCATCGTCTACGTCTCGATCTCGGGCTACGGCACGACGGGCCCCTACGCGACACGTCCCGGGCAGGACCTGCTGCTGCAGGCGCTGAGCGGTGCGATGTTCTCGGGCGGCCGCGCCGGCGAGCCGCCGGTGCCCGCTCCGCAATACCTCGTCGACGCGACGACGGCCTACGCCGCCTTCGAGGGCGTGCTCGCCGCCCTGCTGCATCGCGAGCGCACCGGGGAGGGGCAGCTCGTCGAGGTCAACATGCTCGACGCCGCGATCAGCTTCCAAATGCAGGAGCTGTCCGTCTTCACCATCGACGGGGTGCCGCAGAAGCGCACGGACGAGCCGCACGCGCACGTCTACATCCGTGCGCCCTATGGCGTGTTCGCCACCCGCGACGGCTATGTCGCCGTCGCCTTTCCGCCGCTGCAGAAGCTCGCCGCGCTGTTCGAGGAGCCGCGGCTGGCCGGCATGGACGACGCGCGCGACTGCTTCGAGCAGCGGGACCTGATCCACCGCATCGTCGCCGAGCACACCGCGCGGTGGCGGTCGGCCGACCTCGTCGAGGCGATGCTAGCGATGGATATCTGGGCCGGCCCGGTGCACGATTTCGCCGCCGTGGTCGAGGATCCGCAGGCGAGGGTGAACGGCTCGTTCGTCGAATACGACCATCCCACCGAGGGGCGGTTGAAGGTGCCGGGCTTCCCGATCCGCTTCACCGCGACGCCGGCCGCGATCGAGCGCGGCGCGCCGCAAATCGGCGAGCACAGCCGCGAGGTGCTGGCGTCGGCCGGGCTCGCCCCGGCCGCGATCGACGCCCTCGTCCGCGACGGAATCGTCGCCGCGCGATGATGGGGGAGCCGCCACGCCTCCGTCTCGTGGAGACGGAATTCTTCGAGCGACAGGTCCGCCTCAGGCTGCCATTCCGCTACGGCATCGTCACCATGACCGAGGCGCCCCAGGCCTTCGTGCGCGCCCGCATCCGCACGGCCGACGGCCGCGAAGGCAGCGGGATGTCGGCCGAGTTGCTGGCACCGAAATGGTTCGACAAGTCGCCGGCGCTCTCGAACGAGGAGAATTTCGACCAGCTGCGGCGCGCGCTCGCGACCGCTGCCCGCACCTATGCCGACATCGATGGCTGGCACACCGCCTTCGGCCTGCATGCGGGGGCCGCGCAGGCTTGCCGCGAACGGAGCGCCGGCCTGCCGCCGCTCGCGGCCGGCTTCGGCCCGGCGCTGCTCGACAGGGCGATCCTCGACGCGCTGCTGCGCCTCGAGGGCAGGAGCGTCTTCTCGGCAGCGCGCGACAATTTGTTCGGCCTCGACCACGCGACGACGCCCGATCTCGCCGGCTTCGCGCTCGAGGCGTTCCTGCACGGCCTCCGTCCCGCGCCGACGATCGCGGTCCGGCAGACGGTCGGCCTCCTCGACGCGCTGACCGATGCGGAGGCCGGCTGCGAGCCGGCCGACGGCCTGCCGCGCTCGCTCGAGGGCCTGATCCGAGCCTATGGCGTGCGGTTCTTCAAGCTGAAGCTCTGTGGCGACGAGGCGGCCGACATAGACCGGCTGCGTGCCGTCGCTTGCGTTCTCGACACGCTGCCCGCCTATCGCACGACGCTCGACGGCAACGAGCAGTTTCCGAGCGCCGAGGCGGTGCTCTCCCTGCTGCGCCGGATGGACGAGAGCCCCGATCTCGCCAGGCTGCGGCAAAGCGTGCTGTTCCTCGAGCAGCCGATCGCCCGCGCGGTCGCGCTCGAGCAGGACGTCGGACAGCTCGCCGCCCTCGTGCCGGTGGAGATCGACGAATCGGACGCCGACATCGACGCTTTCGCGCGGGCTCGCGCCCTCGGCTACACCGGCGTCTCGTCGAAGTCCTGCAAGGGCTTCTACCGCGCGCTGCTGAACCGCGCCCGCTGCGCCGAATGGACCGCGGAAGGTGGCCGAAGCTGGTTCATGTCGGCGGAGGACCTCACGGTGCAGGCGGGGCTCGGGATGCAGCAGGATCTGGCGCTCGCGAGCCTGATCGGCTGCGCGCATATCGAGCGCAACGGCCACCACTATGTCGACGGCATGTCGGCGGCGCCGCAGGAGGAGCAGGCGGCCTTCCTCGCCGCGCACCCCGACACCTATGAGCGACGCCTCGGCACCGTGCGCCTCGCCATCCGCGACGGCATGATCGCGATCGCCTCGCTCGAGGTTCCGGGGCTCGGCAGCGGCTCTCTTCCGTCCCTAGCGGGCCTCGGCCAGCCCACCCGGCTCGCCCGACCCGAGTAGAAGCTCGGACCTCGTCCTCGGCGCCGAACCCGCGAACAACGCGCCATCGCCTCAGCGCAGCCAGAAGGGCTTGGCGATCTCCGCCTCGACCTGCGCTCGCCGCAGCCCGATGTCGTCGATCAGATGCGGATCGTGCCTGGATTTCTGTGCGAGTTCGCGCCGATAGCGGGCCCGCCATCGCCAGGTCGCCAGGATGCCGCGCAGGGGCGCGAAGCGCCCGCTCTGGAGCGACGCAGCCGCCAGCCGGGCTTGCGGCGCCGCCGCCCGGTGCAGCGCCGGCGCGAGGATATCGTTCATGGCCGCCTCCTTTCGAGGCGAGGGCGCCAAGCCCTCGACGTGAAGCAGGCCCAGTTCTCTCGCGAGGCCAGGCGCGCTGTACTCGAGCGCTCCCGAACAGTTCCAAAAACTTGCAAACGGCGGGCTCGTGGACCCTCCCCCGAGGTAGGATCACCCTCGACCGCAGGCTGCGCGCTCCGCACCGCCGCACCCGCGGCTGCCCATCACCGAGACCGTCGCGACATGACCGCCCCGCCTTCCTTCCTCGGCCTGCCCGATCGCCTCGACGGTGGCCCCACGCCCCGTGCGGTGATCTTCGGCGCCGGCCACGGCAGCACCTATCCCGGCCGGGACAGCAGCGGCCATGCCCTGGCGGCCGCCGCCATCCGCGCGGCGAGCCAGGAGGACGCCGGGCTCCTCGAGCACTGGGATTTCGATCTAGGCGGGCCGCTGTTCGGCGGCGGGCCGGTCTCCTGCATCGACTCCGGCGACGTGCCGACCGCCATGCACGACAATGCCGCCAACCGGGCCCGTATCGAGGCGAAGACGCGCGCGATCCTCGCCTTGCCGGCGATTCCGATCCTCATCGGCGGCGACGATTCGGTGCCCATTCCCTTCCTCGCCGGCTTCGCCGACCACGGGCCGATCTGGATTCTGCAGATCGACGCCCACATCGATTGGCGCGACGAGGTGCATGGCGAGCGCTTCGGCTATTCGAGCCCGATGCGCCGGGCGAGCGAGATGGCGCACGTCGCCGGCATCGTGCAGGTGGGCATGCGCGCCGTCGGCAGCGCGCGGCTCGCCGAAGTGGAAGCGGCGCGGCGCTAGGGCAGCCGCCTCGTCACCGCCCGCGAGATTCATGCCGAGGGCGTCGGGGCCGCGCTGCGGCACATCCCGGAAGGCGCGCGGGTTGTCGTCACGCTCGACGGCGACGGTCTCGATCCCGGCATCATGCCGGGCGTCGCCGCGCGCACGCCGGGCGGTCTCACCTACCCGCAGGCGATCGACCTGATCGCCGGCCTCGGCAGGCAGGCGCGGATCGCAGGCTTCGTCCTCGTCGAGCTCTATCCGCCCGCCGACATAGACGGCCTCTCGGCGCTGACCGCCTCGCGCCTCCTCGTCAACGCGATCGGCACCATCGTCCGCAGTGAAAGCGGGCTATAGATGCCCGCATGCAGGGATCGCGCTTCGCCTTCGGTCCGTTCGTGCTCGATGCGGGCGCGGGAACGCTGCTCCGCGACGATGTCCCGGTCGCCGTCGGCTATCGCGGGGTGAAGCTGCTGGCTGCCCTCGTAGCCCGGCCCGGCGAGATCCTGTCCAAGGCCGAGCTGATGGACGCGGGCTGGCCGGGCATGGCCGTCGAGGAGGGCAACCTCACCGTCCAGATCGCGCAGCTGCGCAAAGCGCTCGGCCCGGCCGCCGATGGCGGGCAATGGATCACGACGGTTCACCGCGTCGGCTACCGCTTCGCCGCGCCCGTCGAGCGGCTCGCGGGCGCGCGAAGGCTGCTGCCGCCGCCCGAAAAGCCGTCCATCGCCGTGCTGCCCTTCGCCAGCGTCGGCGGCGATCCCGGGCAGGACGCCTTCGCCGACGGCCTGACCGAGGATCTGATCACCGACCTGTCGCGAATCCCCGGCCTGTTCGTCATCGCCCGCCAGTCGGCCTTCGCGCAGAAAGGCAAGGCGACGGACGCGCGCCAGACCGCCGAAACGCTCGGTGTGCGCTACCTGCTCGAAGGCAGTGCGCGGCGCGCCGGGGGCCGCGTGCGCATCAATGCGCAGCTGGTCGATGCAGCGACGGGCGAGCATCTCTGGGCGGAGCGCTTCGACCGCCCGCTCGACGACGTCTTCGCCGTCCAGGACGAGGTGACCCAAAAAATCGTCGCGGCACTGCTCGGCCGGCTCGGCGGAACCTCGCCGCGCCATCGGCCGAAGTCGCTCGAGGCCTGGGATCTTTGCGTGCGCGCGCGCCGGCTGATGGACGATGCGCCGCAGGCCGCGCGGGAAGCGCAGCTGATGCTGGCGCGGGCCATCGCGCTCGATCCGGACTATGCCGAGGCGCATCGGTGGCTCGCCCTCGTCCACTGGATGGGATTCGTGCATTCCGGCGGGCCGACGGAGGCCGACCGTGCCGCGGCCCTCGAGCTGGCGCGCAAAGCCGTGGCGCTCGATCCCGACGCGGCCGGCAGCCGCTGGATTTTTGGCTACCTGCTCGCCTACGAGCGCCGCTTCGCCGAGGCGGATGCGGAGTTCGCCAAAGCGATCGCGCTCGACCCGAACGAGGCCGACACGTTCGCCGCTCTGTCCGACATCGCGGTGCTGGCCGGGCGGGTCGACGAGGGCCTCGACCACGCACGAACCGCCTTCCGGCTGAACCCCTTCCCACCCGCCTGGTATTTTTTGGCGCTCGGCCAGGCGCAATATGCGGCGCACGACTACGACGCCGCCATCGAGACGCTGCGCCGCGACGAGACCTGGCGCACCAGCTCCCGCCGCTTCCTCGCCGCGAGTCTGGCGCAGCTCGGCCGCCTCGACGAGGCGCGCGCGGAGGCAAAACTGTTCCTCGTCGCCAACCCGGATTTCTCCATCCGCCACTGGGCCGAGACGGAGCCGTTCCGCGACGCGGCGATGCTGGAGCATTTTTTGGAGGGGTTTCGAAAGGCGGGATTGCCGGAGTGAGGGGGGAGAACTCGAAGATGAGGACATTCTCTGATTGCAGGCGTCATCGCACGTTGGCGCGCTCGCTCAAATGAGCTATCTTGCTGCTCGAAGGAGCAGTCATGACCCGGTCCGTCACCAGCGCCAAGTCGTCGAACCGCGGCAAGGCCGCCCTCAAGCCCGCGGGCAAGCGCATCCGCGGGGCGAGTTTGACCGCGCCTGCCCCGAAGGCCCGCGGGGTGCTTTCCTTCACGACGTCGAGCCTCGATGAGAAAGGGCGTGGCCGTGTGAAATCGGCGAGCGTCACCCGCAAGCTGTCCTACCTGGACCTCTTTCGGGCGGACCCGCTTGTCAGGGTCGCTCTCATTCGGAGCGGGGTCGCTGCCGCAGAAGCCAAGCTCGTCCTCGCCGATCTGAAGGGCCCGCTCGCGCAGACGCTCGAAGCCCTGGACCTGCCGACCGCAACCTTGAACCGCAAGGCGAGGGCGAATGCCAGGCTCTCGCCTCATGAGAGCGAGCGCGTCGTCGGCGTGGCCAAGCTCATCGGGCAGGTCCAAGCCATGGTGGAGGCGTCGGGTGAGCCGGAGGGCTTCAGCGCTCCCGATTGGGTGGCGGACTGGCTCCGCGAGCCCTTGCGCGCCTTGGGTGGGGTCCGCCCCCTGGATCTGATGAGCACCATGGAAGGGCAGTCCGTCGTCGCCGACACGCTGTCGCGGATTCAGAGCGGCGCGTACGCTTGACGGAGGTGGTCTGGAGAATTGCCACGGAGGCGCCCGGCTATTCCGCCGATGATCTCAGCGGCAAGGGCGCCGAGGTGACCGGCGGCCGCTGGAACGCCCCGGGCCATCCGGTCGTCTACGCCTCTCAAAGCCGCGCGCTGGCCTGCCTCGAGACTGTGGTTCACCTGAATGCGGGAGCCCTGCCGCTCAACCGCTACCTCGTTGCGATCGAAATTCCCGACGACGTTTGGGCGAAGGCTCGGACCGAGGACGAAAGAAGCGTGCCCGTCGCCTGGGACGCCGAGCCCGCGGGCAGGGCGAGCATCCAGTTCGGGACTAGCTGGCTCATCGCCGAGAGCTCTGCGCTGTTGATTGTGCCCTCGGTCATCGTTCCAGAAGAGCGAAACGTCCTCATCAACCCGAGGCATCCGGACAGTGCCCGGATCAGAGCAATGGTCGTGCGCAAGTGGACTTACGATCCCCGCGTTGCGCGATAGACCCGGGACTTCCGACCATCCCGGATACGGCCTTCGGGCCGCTCCGGGATGACCAGGCGTTCCTCGCTACATGCCCGCGGCGGTCGGGCGGACGATGATCTCGTTGACGTCGACGCCCTCGGGCTGCTCGAGCGCGTAGCGGATGGCGCGGGCGATGGCGTCGGGGGTCAGCGACTTCTCCCGCCACACCTTCAGGCCGGCCGCCACCTCCGGAACGGTGATGTCGCTGCCGAGCTCGGTCGCGACGACGCCGGGCGAGATGATCGTGGCGCGAATGTCGTCGTGCTCCTGCCGGAGCCCCTCGGTGATCGCCCAGACCGCGTATTTCGTCGCGCAGTAGACCGCGCCCGTCGGCACCACGAGGTGGGCGCCGATCGAGGCGACGTTCACGACATGTCCGGACTTCTGCGCGATGAAGCGCGGCAGCACCGCGGCGATGCCGTTCAGCACGCCGTGGACGTTGACGTCGATCATCCGCGCCCACTCGTCGCGCTTCAGCGCCGCGAGCGGCGACAGGGGCATCACGCCGGCATTGTTGACGAGCACGTCGATGCGTCCGAACCGCGCTTCGGCGGCTGCGACGAAGGCATCGAAGCTCGCGGCGTCGGTCACGTCCAGCTCGCGCCAGGCGACCTCTTGGCCGAGCTCCTCCGCCAGCACGCGCAGCCGGTCGGCCCGGCGCGCGCCGATGAAGAGCCGCATGCCCGCCTTGGCGAGCTCGCGGACTGTGGCCTCGCCGATGCCGCTCGACGCGCCGGTGACGAGAACGGTTTTTTCGCTGACCATGATGGGTCCTTCCTGCTTGGGAGTACGGGTGGAAACATGAGGCCGACGAGCCCCGAGCGGTTAGCGCGATCGCCCGGAGGCTTTGCACGATCCTCCGAATTTGGACCGGGGCGCTTGCGGTGCCGGGTCCATCCGGTCGACAACAAGGCCCATGGACAGGATCGAGGAACTCGCCGCGATCATCATGCGGCACGCACCCGACGAGGGAATGGCCGGCACCGCCCTGCCCGGCCTGTCGCTGATCCGCGCGGACCGGCCGACGGCGCCGGTACCCTCGGTCTACGAGGCGTGTCTTTGCATGATCGCCCAGGGATCCAAGCGCGTGTCCCTCGCCGATCACAGCGTGCTGTACGACGCGGCGCACTACCTGCTGGTGTCGGTCGACCTGCCGCTCGTCGGTCACGTCATCGAGGCGAGCCCGAGCGAGCCCTATCTCTGCTGCAAGATCGATATCGACCAGGCCGCCCTCGCCGACCTGATCATCGCGGAGGGCGCGCCGGCGCGCAGGACCGACCTGTCCGTGCTCGCCGTCTATCCGAGCGATCCCGAGCTCGTGGATGCGGTCTGCCGCCTCGTCAGGCTGCTGGATCGCCGTGCGAGCATTCCCGCGCTCGCGCCGCTGATCCAGCGCGAGATCCTGTACCGCCTGCTGACCGGCCCGCACGGCCCGGCGCTCCGACAGATGGCCATGGTGGACAGCCGCCTCGGCCAGGTGAGCCGCGCGATCGCGAAGATCCGCGCCCACTTCAGCGAGCGGCTCAGGATCGACGACATCGCCGCGGCGGCCGGCATGAGCGCCTCGTCGCTGCACGAGCACTTCAAGGCGATCACCCGCATGACCCCGCTGGACTATCAGAAGCACCTGCGCCTGCAGGAAGCGCGGCGACTGATGCTGGCGGGCGGCATGAGCGCCGGGGCGGCCGGCTATGCCGTCGGCTACGACAGCCAGTCGCAGTTCAGCCGGGAATATCATCGGTTGTTCGGCGCCCCGCCGCGCCGGGACATCGAGCGGCTGCAGGCGACGGGCGACTACATACCGGCGGTGTAGCTGCGGCGGAGACGGCCGGGGTTGCGGCTCGGCCTGTCGGAGACCATGGACAGGGGCAACGTCGGAGCTGATCCGCGATCGGGCTGCGGCGGGCCGCGAGCATGCGAACGCCGGGAACGCGTAAACGCACGCTGTCGGTGGCCCGCACAGTCGTTCGTCCTCGGGATACACGGCGCCATCCCCACTTCGTGGATTGCAGGCGCGCGTGTGGAGCAAGGTCGGCATCCCGGAGCCCCTCATGCCCCCCACCATCACCGCCTTCGCAAACTCGCCCGATCGCGGCAGGGGATTGGCGCGGGACATGCGCGTGCGCTGGGCATTGGAGGAGGTCGGCCGGCCTTACGACGTGCGCCTCGTTTCGTTCGCGGCCCTGAAGGAGCCAACGCATCGGGCCAAAAATCCGTTCGGGCAGATCCCGACCTACGAGGAGGGCGATCTCGTCCTCTTCGAGTCGGCGGCGATCGTGCTGCATATCGCCGAGCGCCATGCGGGCCTTTTGCCGGAGGATGCGAACGCCCGGGCGCGCGCCATCGCCTGGATGTTCTGCGCCGTCGGCACGATGGAGCCGCCGATCGTCGACCGAGAGATCGTCACCTATGCCGAGCGCGACAAGGCTTGGCGCGAGGAGCGCATGGCCATGGTCCTCGGTCGCATCCGGCTGCGGCTCGGCGAACTGTCGGCGCGCCTCGCGCGTGCCGACTGGCTCGATGGCGCCTTCAGCGCCGGCGACCTCTTGATGGTGCACGTGCTGCAGCGGCTGAAGGGCTCGGGCCTCCTGGAGGAGTATCCGAGCCTCGCCGCCTATGTCGCCCGCGGCGAGGCGCGGCCGGCTTTCCGCCGCGCCTTCGCGGCACAGCTCGCGGTTTTCCATGCCGCCTCTGCCGGTTGAGTAGAACCGCGCCAAGGGAAGGAGCTCCAACCTCCTCATACCCGGGCCACCACGAAGCGCCAGAATTTTGGGGTCGGAGGAGACTGAATTGCCGAGACATCGCCCGACAAATGAGGGAGCGGGAGTGGTTGCTCACATCCACCGGGGCCGCGGAAGGCTCAACGCCCCAAGCCCGATGCTTCTCCTACTCTTCCCCCCGCCCCCTGCCCTGGCGATCACGCGCGTAACGGTGCTTCAGCGGAAACTCCGGCAGCCAGGCTTCGCGGCGCACGACCCAATTCTCATAGGTCGGCAAGAGCTGGTCGGGCGCGTCGAGCGCGCCGAGGCTGACCTCGGTCTCGTCGCCGCTGCGCGCGAAGACCGAGGAGCCGCACCGCGGGCAGAAGTGCCGCCCGTTATGGTCGCGCGTCTCGCCGGAGATCGTCACCGCATCTTGTGGGAAGATCGCCGTCGCGCCGAACAGCGCCCCGTGATGTTTGCGGCAGTCGAGGCAGTGGCAGAGGCCGACCCGGTACGGGCGCCCCGAGGCCAGGATGCGGACATCGCCGCAGAGGCAACCGCCGGTGAACCTCTCCATGCCCCGTCTCGTCGAAAGGTCGATCGCGGGGAACGGTTACGACGAATGGCGGCGTCGTCGCAAATCGCCGGCGGGGAAGCTTCGGCGGCCGGAGTGGGCGACCGGCGGCACGGTGCGTGGTGGCCGGGATGTCGGATCGACGGACAGGTCGGTCGCGAGTGGCCGGCCTTGCCGCATCCGAGCGTTTCCAGATTTTTATTGCAACTCATTCGCACTTGCAAAATGCGGTGCGCCTGCCTAATCTCGTGCGACGGCGAGAAAACGAGCGGAGGTGCACGTGTCGGATATGGCAAGACGATCGCTTCTGGCCGGCGCGGTCGGCGCTGTATTGGTGGCGGCGCTCGCCGGCCTTTTCGATCCGGCCGCGGCGCAGGAGAAGAAGTTCAAGGCGGTGACCACATTCACCGTCATCGCCGACATGGCGAAGAACGTCGCCGGCGATGCAGCCATCGTCGAATCGATCACCAAGCCGGGTGCGGAGATCCACAACTACCAGCCGACGCCCGGCGACATCCTGAAGGCGCAGGACGCAAATCTGATCCTCTGGAACGGGCTGAACCTGGAACTGTGGTTCGAGAAATTCTTCCGGAACCTGAAGAACGTGCCGGGAGTCGTCGTCTCCGAGGGAGTGGAGCCGATGAGCATCGTGCAGGGCCCGTACAGCGGCAAGCCGAATCCGCACGCATGGATGTCGCCGGCCTCGGCGCAGAGCTACGTCGACAATATCCGCGACGCCTTCGCCAAGCACGATCCGAAGAACGCGGACACCTACCGCGCCAATGCCGAGGCCTACAAGAAGAAGATCACCGAGGAGATCGCGCCGATCCGCGCCACGCTCGACACGGTGCCGGAGGCCCGCCGCTGGCTCGTGACCAGCGAGGGCGCGTTCAGCTATCTGGCGCGCGACTTCGGCCTCAAGGAGCTGTTCCTGTGGCCGATCAACGCCGACCAGCAGGGCACGCCGCAGCAGGTCCGCCGCGTCATCGACGAGATGCGCAAGCACGACATTCCGGTGATCTTCAGCGAGAGCACGATCTCGGCCGCGCCGGCGCAGCAGGTGGCGCGCGAGACCGGCAAGAAGTATGGCGGCGTGCTCTATGTCGACTCGCTCAGCGAGGCCGACGGCCCGGTGCCGACCTATCTCGACCTGCTCCGCGTCACGTCCGAGACGATCGCAAAGGGCCTCGCCCAGGGGCCGACGCAGTGAACATCGCCGTGCGGCCCTCCGGGCACGAGGTCGCCGCGCGCGGCGTCGGCCTCGCGGTGCGCGACGTCACCGTCACCTACCGCAACGGCCACACGGCGCTGTGGGACGCGAGCTTCGAGATCCCGACCGGCACCATCACGGCGCTCGTCGGGGTGAACGGCTCCGGCAAGTCGACGCTGTTCAAGGCCATCATGGGCTTCGTGCGCCTCGCCAAGGGCGAGATCCGGATCCTCGGCCGGGACGTCACCGAGGCGCTCGGAAAGAATCTCGTCGCCTACGTGCCGCAGGCCGAAGAGGTCGACTGGAACTTCCCGGTGCTCGTCGAGGACGTCGTCATGATGGGCCGCTACGGGCACATGGGCATCATGCGCATTCCGCGCGCGGCCGACCGCGCGGCGGTCGAGGCGGCGCTCGATCGCGTCGGCATGGGCGACTTCCGCAAGCGGCAGATCGGCGAGCTCTCGGGCGGGCAGCGAAAGCGCGTCTTCCTCGCCCGCGCGCTCGCCCAGGACGCCCGCGTCATCCTGCTCGACGAGCCGTTCACGGGCGTCGACGTGAAGACCGAGGAGGCGATCATCACGCTCCTGCGCTCGCTGCGCGAGGAAGGCCGGGTGATGCTGGTCTCCACGCACAATCTCGGCAGCGTGCCGGAGTTCTGCGACCGCACGATTCTCATCAAGGGCACCATCCTCGCCGCCGGGCCGACGCCGGAGGTCTTCACCCAGGCCAATCTCGAGCGCGCCTTCGGCGGCGTGCTGCGCCATTTCGTGCTCGGCGCGGTGGAGGGCGGCAAGCCGGTCGGCGTCATCACCGACGAGGAGCGCGCCTTCGTCGTCTACGGCGACCAGCCGGCGCCGCAGAAGGGCCACGAGCCGAGCTGATGGCGAGCCTGCTCGAGCCCTTCTCCTACGGCTACATGGTCAACGCCATGTGGGTCAGCGCGCTCGTCGGCGCGGTCTGCGCGTTCCTCTCCGCCTACCTGATGCTGAAGGGCTGGTCGCTGATCGGCGACGCGCTCTCGCACTCGATCGTTCCCGGCGTCGCCGGCGCCTACATGCTCGGCCTGCCCTTCGCGGCCGGCGCCTTCTTCTCGGGCGCCTTGGCCGCGGGTGCGATGCTGTTCCTCAACGAGCGCACCAAGCTCAAGGAGGACGCCATCATCGGCCTCATCTTCACCTCGTTCTTCGGCCTCGGCCTGTTCATGGTCTCGCTGTCGCCGACCTCGGTGAACATCCAGACCATCGTGCTCGGCAACATCCTCGCCATCACCCCGGAGGACACGCTGCAGCTCGCCATCATCGGCTTCGTCTCGCTCGCCATCCTGTTCGTGAAGTGGAAGGACCTGATGGTCGTCTTCTTCGACGAGAGCCACGCGCGCTCCGTGGGTCTGAACCCGCGGCTGCTGAAGCTTCTCTTCTTCACCCTCCTGTCCGCCTGCACCGTGGCGGCGCTGCAGACGGTCGGCGCCTTCCTCGTCATCGCCATGGTGGTGACGCCGGGCGCCACGGCCTACCTCCTCACCGACCGCTTCCCGCGCCTGATCGCGCTCAGCGTCGTCATCGGCGCGCTGACGAGCTTCGTCGGCGCCTATCTCAGCTACTTCCTCGACGGCGCCACCGGCGGCATCATCGTCGTGCTGCAGACGCTGATCTTCCTCACCGCCTTCGTCTTCGCGCCCAAGCACGGCATGCTGGCGGCGCGGCGGCGGGCCGCGACGGCCCTGGAGCGCATGCCGTGAGCGCCGTCGAGACCCTGCTGCAGCCGTTCCAGTTCGAGTTCATGCAGCTCGCGCTCCTGATCGCCGTGCTGGTCGCGGTGCCGACCGCGCTGCTCTCCTGCTTCCTCGTGCTGAAGGGCTGGTCGCTGATGGGCGACGCCATCTCGCACGCGGTGCTGCCGGGCGTCGTCGTCGCCTACATCGTCGGCCTGCCGCTCGGCGTCGGCGCCTTCGCGGCCGGCATGTTCTGCGCGCTCGCCACCGGGTTCCTCAAGGAGAACAGCCGCATCAAGCAGGACACGGTGATGGGGGTCGTATTCTCCGGCATGTTCGGGCTGGGGCTCGTGCTCTACGTGAAGATCCAGAGCGAGGTGCATCTCGATCATATCCTGTTTGGCGACATCCTCGGGGTGAGTCTGCGCGACATCGTCGAAACCGGGATCATCGCGGCCATTGCGGCCGGCGTCATCGTCGTCAAATGGCGCGACCTCCTCCTGCATGCCTTCGACCCGGCACAGGCGAGGGCGATCGGGCTGCCGGTCCGTCTCCTGCACTACGGTTTGCTGGCACTCCTCTCCCTGACCATCGTCGGCGCCTTGAAGGCCGTCGGCATCATCCTCGCCATCGCCATGCTGATTTCACCCGGAGCCATAGCCTTCCTGGTGACACGCAAGTTCAGCGACATGCTGATTGTCGCCGTCATCGTCGCGGTGGTTGCGTCTTTCCTCGGCGTGTATCTTTCCTTCTTCATCGACAGCGCGCCCGCCCCGACGATCGTACTGCTGATGACCATCGCCTTCATTGCCGCCTTCGTCCTTGTCACGAACAGGGCTGCAAGGCTGCAGCGGCGTGAAGCAGCTCTGGCCGTGGACCCCATCGATCCCGGAGGCGGTCAGTCCCGGGCGTGAAGCTGCACTCGAGCTGTCGCGCCTGCCTCGGCAGCGCGGCGCTTCAACAATTCCTGTTCGCGCTTGTTGCCGGCCAGCCGGGCTGCGGCCTCGAACGCCGTGCGGGCTTCCTCAGAACGTCCAAGCTTGCCTAGCAGATCGCCGCGGACGCTTTCGAGCAAATGATAGTTCTTCAGCGCGGGCTCGTGCGCCAGTCGGTCCACGATCGCAAGCGCGGCCGCGGGACCTTCGGCCATGCCGACTGCAACGGCGCGGTTGAGCTCGATGATCGGCGAGCGCACCAGCGCCGCCAGTTCGGCATAGAGCCCCGCGATCCGCGGCCAGTCGGTCTCATCGGGCGTGGCAGCCTTGGCGTGGCAGGCGACAATCGCCGCCTGCAGCGCGTAGAATCCCGGCCCGCCGCCGAGTTCATGCGCGCGCGCCAGTGCCAGCAGGCCACGGCGGATCTGCAACTGGTCCCAGCGTGCGCGGTCCTGGTCCATCAGCAGGATGGGATCTCCGGCGGCGTCGGTGCGCGCCGCGATGCGCGAGGCGTTCAGCTCCATCAGCGCCAGCAGGCCGTGGGCCTCGGCTTCCTGCGGCGCAATGGCTGTCAGCACGCGGCCCATGCGCAGCGCGTCGTGGCAGAGCTGCGGTCGCAGCCACGCGTCGCCGCGGGCAGCCGTATAGCCCTCGTTGAAGATGAGGTAGACGACTTCCAGCACCGAGGCCAGCCGCTCCGAAAGCGCCTCGCCGTGCGGGGTTTCGTAGGCGAGCCCGGATTCCGAAAGCGTCCGCTTTGCCCGCACGATGCGCTGGGCAATGGTCGCCTCCGGCTGCAGGAAGGCACGCGCGATCTCTTCAGTGGTCAGGCCGCAGATCATCCGAAGCGCCAGCGCGGCGCGCGCCTCGCGCGATAACCGCGGATGGCACGCTGTAAAGATCAGTCGCAGCAGTTCGTCGCCGATATCATCGTCCAGCGCAGCATCCGGATCGGGCATCGCCTGCTGTTCCTGCTCCATGTCGCGTATCAGCATCTCGTGCTTGCGATCGAGCATGCGGCGGCGGCGCAATTGATCGAGCGCCCGGCGCTTGGCCGTCGCCATCAGCCACGCCCCGGGCTTCTGGGGAATGCCGATGGCGGGCCAATGTTCGAGCGCCGCGACCAGCGCTTCCTGCGTCAGGTCCTCGGCCAGCGGCACGTCGCGCAGCATGCGCGACAGGCCGGTGATCAGGCGCGGCTGTTCGATACGCCAGACGGCGAGGATGGTGCTGTTGATGTCGGCGGCCGTCATCGCCGCCGACTGGATTTATGGAATGCCCGCATCAGGCGTGCGCGCGCACGCCGACCTCGCAGGCGCCGTCCATGCCCGGCGTGGCAAGCACGCGCACCTCGCAGGTACCCTCCCAGCCGGGCATGTGCTCGAGGTGCAGTTGCATGAACTCCTTCGCGGAAGCCATGGCCTCCTCCATGTCGCGGAGTTCGAAGATCGCGTAACCCCCGATCAATTCCTTGGTTTCGACGAACGGCCCGTCGACCACGCCAAGCTTGCCGTTCGTTATTTTTACTTGCCCGCCGGCCATGGTAATCGGCAGCAGCCCGCCGGTATCGAGCATGCGCCCGGCCTTGATTTCACGGTCGGCGAGCTTGCCCATCGCCTCCATGAGTTCCGGGCTCGGGCCGGTGTCGGGCTTCGGAGAGGTAACGATATACATGATGCGCATAGGAAACTCCTGCTGAGGCGAGTTGCCGGTATTGGCCCTCAAGACTGTCTCGCTATGGAAGACGACGAACGGCCCAGTGGAGGATCGACAGGCACCCTGGATTTTTTTGAGCCGTGCGGCCTTGCCAAGCTGTCTCGGAGCTATTGCGACCGGATCAGGATCAGCGGATCGGCGGTATCGGGCACCCGCCGCCATTGCGCATTGTCGTCGGCCTCGAACTGCCAGGTCTGGCCCGCGGCCGACATCAGGATGATCTGCCCGCGTTC
>JAEZCD010000285.1 GCA_023430145.1 Pseudomonadota bacterium | reverse complement strand
GCGACGGCTTGGCCGTCGCGAACGCCCATTCCTGCTCGATGAGAGTCAACGCCTGCTCGACCCGTTTTGCTGCGAGCACCTCGTTGCACCCGATCGCTATCAGGTGGAGGCGGTCGAACCGGGCAGCGTCCGTCTCGATAGCGGCCGACCAGCCGCTGCATGTCGTTGTCGATCGCCACGAGAATGGCTTCGTTGGCGATCGCGGTGCGACAAACGACGTCGTCGGCCGTGCGGTCGGGCAGCGCTTCGCGGTGCAGAATGACGTCGTGGCCACCCTCCCGAAACGATCGGCCGACCGAATCCGGAACACCGGCATCCAAAAATAGGCGAAGGACCAGCCGTCGCGCGCTCAAGCCGCGGCTTCGAGGGCGATAGCCGCGCGGATGTCGGCTTCGGTGAGTGTCGGATACTCGCGCCGGATCTGCTCGACCGAGTAACCCGCATCCGCGAACGCCTTGATGCTGCGCACCGGAATCCGGGTGCCGGCGACGACCAGTTGATTCGATGCGCGGTTGCGCTTCCTTTCGAACTTGCCGACTTCCTCGGGCTTGCGACGCTGCAACTCACGAACCGCAGCCATCGTTTCGCCGGTGACGACCTCGAGCGGGATCTGGAGAACTCCCTGCCCGGAGACGACTTCTTCCCGGGCTGCGGTCTCGGGATTGACGAACGCCACTCGCTTGTTCAGCACGAACAGCGTCGTCTTGGACCACATCTCGTCGCCGAGGTGCGCGAGCCGCTCCTTGACCTCCCGCAGGTGCGGCAACGGCACACGGGCATCGTTCCGCAGCGCATTTAGCACTCGGAGCGACACGACATCCCTGAAAGAATAGAGCCGGCTATTGGCTTTGCTGCGGTCCTTCGAGGCGAGGCTGGGCTCGAAAAAACCGGTCCTGTCCCAATAGCGGAGCTGCCGCACAGTGATGCCCGTGAGGCGCTCGACCTGATCTTCCGTGAATGCCATGACGACGTTCGTCATTATCCGGCTCGCTACCTTGCTCGTATCCCGGCAATCGATAGACACTCTACCACGGTGACGCCGGATCGTGGCCGCGTTCGACGCCGCCCCGTCATGGGACGATATGATAACGAGCGATACAGATGGCCATGGCACTGCCATGGCACCCGGGAGACTTGCGCCCTGGGCCCTCGACCGACTACCACGGCTTTCCGGAAGATCCGGCGGGTGATGTGGCCCGAGCAAAAGTGGGAAAGCCGCCCGTGAGCCGACTCGACTCGATGATCCGCCGGCTGACGGCGCAGCGCATGTGCATCGACGAGGCGGCCCGGCTGCTCGCCGGACGGCCCGGCTGCGTGTTCGAGCTCGGCCTCGGCAACGGCCGCACCTTCGACCATCTGCGCGAGGTCATGCCCGACCGCGAGATCTTCGCCTTCGACCGCGCCATCGGCGCGCATCCTAAATGCATCCCCGACGCCGCCCACCTGATCCTCGGCGAGATCCGCGAGACGCTGCAGTTCTGCGGGCCGCGCGTCCCCGGCAAGCCGGTGCTGATCAACATCGACCTCGGCACCAGCGATCCGACGCAGGATCTGATCACCATGTCCTGGCTCTCGCCGCGGGTCGCCGAATGGGTCGCTCCGGGCACCATCGTCGTCGCCGACCGGCGGCTCGAGGGGAGTTATCGCGAGCTGCCGAAGCCGGACGGCTGCCCGGCCTCGGGCCATCTGCTGCTCGAAGCGGTCTAGCCGCCGTCCGGACGCGGGGCCGGCGGTGAGGATCGCCTTCTATGCGCCGCTCAAATCCCCCGACCACCCGGTCGCCTCGGGGGACCGCACGGTGGCTCGCGCCCTGCTCGCGGCGCTGAAGCGCGCCGGACACGAGGTCGATACCGTGTGCCGGTTCCGGAGCTTCGACGCCGGCGACCCGGATCGCCAGGCGCGGCTCGAGCGGGTGGGCGGCCGCCTCGCCGACAGGCTCGCGGAGCGCCTTCACCGGGACGGCCCCCGGCCGGACCTCTGGTTCACCTATCACCTCTACCACAAGGCGCCGGACTGGCTCGGGCCGGCCGTCGCCGCCCGGCTCGGCGTGCCCTACGTGGTCGCCGAAGCCTCCTCCGCCCCGAAACAGTCCGGCGGCCGCTGGGACCGCGGCCACCGGGCGGTGGCGCAGGCGATCGGCCGCGCCGACCTCGTTCTGCAGCTCAATCCCAACGATGCCGAGGGCGTCCGGCCCTTGCTGGCCGACCCGGGACGGCTGTCGCCCTTGCCGCCCTTCCTCGACACGCGGCCGTTCCGGGAAGCCGCGGCGGCGGCGGACCGGGCGAGGATGGCCGAGCGCCACAGCCTCGATCCCTCGGTGCCCTGGCTCGTCACCGTCGCCATGATGCGGCACGACCAGAAGCTCTCGTCCTACCGCTGTCTCGCGAAGGCGCTCGCGCCTCTCCTCGACCTGCCCTGGCGGCTCGTCGTCGCCGGCGGCGGCCCGGCAGAGGCCGAGGTCCGGGCCGCGTTCGCGCCGCTCGCCGATCGGGTCGACTTTCTCGGGATTCTCACCGGCGACGCGCTGCCGGCGCTCTATGCCGCATCCGATCTCTATGTCTGGCCGGCCGTCAAGGAGGCCTGGAGCATGGCTCTGATGGAGGCGCAGGCCGCGGGCGTCGCGGTGGTCGCCGGCCGCAGCGGCGGCGTCGCCGCAGTCGTGGCGGACGGCGAGACGGGAATCCTCGTGCCGGAGGGGGACGCGGCGGCGATCTCGCTCGCGGTGCGGCGGCTGCTGGAGAATCCCGAGGAGCGCCGAAGGATGGGGCGGGCGGCCGCGGCGCGCACCCTTCGCGAGCATGATCTCGCGGCGGCCGCGAAGGCGATCGACGAGCGCCTGCGCCGGCTCGTGCGCGCGGCGGCCTGAAGGATGGTGCCGGTGCTCGCCATCAGGCACGCGGCAACCGAGTGGAACGAGTCCGGGCGCCTGCAGGGGCGCCGGGACATGCCGCTCAGCGCCTCGGGGCGCGCGCAAGCCGGACGCTGGCGGCTGCCCGAGGCATGGC
>JAEZCD010000013.1 GCA_023430145.1 Pseudomonadota bacterium | reverse complement strand
TCAATCGCCTGAAACACTTCCGCGGCATCGCCACACGTTACAACAAGCTCGCGCGCAACTTCCTCGCCGCCGTCCTGCTCGCATCAGCGCGCATCTGGCTCAAACATTATGAGTCCACGACCTAGCCCGGCTTTGCCGCGCCCCCGCGGACGAGCAGCGCCTCGATGGCGAGCGCGGTCGAGATCGCCGGGCCGCCCCACGAGGGAACATTCACGCCGGTCACCCATGGCGCTACCGGCCAGGATCCGTCTTCGCGCTGCGTACGCAGAAGGAGCGGAACGAGCTGGTCGCGGTGTCGGCCGGTTGCAGTGAACCACTGCAGGAGGCCGAGGCCGCCCTTCGGCGGTGCGACGACGATCGGCGGCCAAAACTCCTCGCCGATCCGGCCGCGACGGCAGGCGAGGGCGATCGCTCCGGGCGAGCTGTAATATCGCGAGCCGCTCAGCGACCGTTGCACGAGCGCTGCCACCGCGCTCCGCTCGATGTCGGTCGCCGGCGCGCCGAGCAGTTGCAGCGCATGCAGGATGTGGCAGTTGACCACCGGATCGTCGCGCCCCGCGTGCGACCAAGGACCATCGATTCGCCATGTGCGAAACGGCCCTGCCTCCGCACGCCAGAAGGTGCGGAGCAGGTCGGCGCCCCCGGCGGTCTCGGATGTCCGGCCATCGCGCGCGAGCGCGGCGAGCGCGCATGCCGTGGTGTCCGCATCCGGCGGGATGTCGAGCGAGGGATCATAGTGCCATAGCCCGTCGGAGCGGCGGCTGTTGGCGATGTAGTCTGTGGCGTGGGCGATGCGCTCCGCCGGCAGCAGCCGGCCCACGATCATCATGATGTAGGCGGTGGCGAAGATCGGATCGCAGCGCCGCCACGACGTCTCCTGGCTTCCCACGTAGAAGGGGAAGTATCCCGCGCGAGTCTGCATGCCGGCGAGGGCGGCGAGCCCCGCGGTCGTGGCTTCTGTGACGGAACGGGGCATCTAGAAGCGCAGCGGCAGCCGTTCCGGTCCGCGCAGGATCGGATGCGACAGCCATGGCCCTTCGCCGGTTTCCGCGAGCCTGACGTTCGGCGCCCGCTCGATCAAGGCTCGCAAGGCGATCCGCCCCTCGAGCCGCGCGAGTGGGGCGCCGAGGCAATAATGAATGCCCTGGCCGAAGGCGAGATGCGGGCACGGGTCGCGCTTCAGGTCGAGCACGTCAGGCCGCTCGAACCGCGCCGGATCGCGATTGATCGACGGCATGACCAGCCGGATCTGCGCGCTGCGCGGCAGCAGGACGCCATCGAGCTCGACGTCGGTGGCTGCGAAATGGGCCGACGACAGCTCGAGCGGCCCATCATAGCGCAGGAGCTCTTCGACCGCTGTCGGATAGAGGGAAGCATCGCCACGCAGCAGCTCCAGCTGCTCCCGATTGCGGATCAGCGACAGTGTGCTGTTGGCGATCAGGTTCACCGTCGTCACATAGCCGGCGATGAGCAGCAGATAGACCATGCCGATCAGTTCATCGCCGGACAAGCGCCCGCCGTCCTGCTCGGCCTGTACGAGGGCAGTAACCAGGTCGTCGCGGGGCTCCCGGCGCCGTTCTTCGAACGTCGCCTCGAGGTAGCGCGTGAAGCGCTTCCTCGTGTCGAGCAGCGCTTCGCTCGGCTTGGCGGACGTCATGTTGAACGTCAGGCCGTACGTGAACTGTCGGAACTTCTCGAGGTCGCCGACACGGATGCCGAGCAGCTCCGTGATGATGATGATCGGAATGGCTGCGGCGTAGTCGCGGACGAGCTCGATCTGGCCCGTCGGAAGATGCTTGTCGAGCAGTTCGTGCGCGAGCGACTCGACCCGTCCTTCCAGCCGCTCGATCATGCGTGGGGTGAAGGCCTTGCTGACGAGCTTGCGCAGCCGCGTGTGGTCGGGTGGATCGGATTCGAGCAGATCGACGCCGAAGCCCCGAACCGGGGCGCCGTCGCTGGTCCACTTTGCCGGTGGTCTCTTCAGAAAGCGCGGGTCCTTCAGCACGATCAACGCTTCCGCGTGCCGCATGACGAAATAGCCCGCGTCCGAGACCCGGCCAGTTCGTGACGTGGATGGCCTCCTTTTCCCTCACGCGCGCATAGAGGGGGTAGCGCCGACCGCGGGGAGCGCGGTTCGCCTCGATGGCGCGTGCCTCGGCGGCTTGGCTCGACTGTGCGGGGGCGATTGGCATGGCTGGTTGCGGTTTCCGGGCGGGCGCCGACGACGGCGCGGCCTTCGTGACGGCCGCGGATGCAGGCTCGGGGGCCAGGATTTGCGGCGGGGGCGCTGCGGACGGCGCGGCTTTCGTGTCGGCCGCGGGTGCACGCCCGGGACCCCGGCGTTGCTGCGGGGACGATGCGGACGCCGCGGCTTGCGGCTGGCGGATGGCGAAACTCAAATAGACCGGCATCACGCGGGGCGCGATCGCGGCGATCTCCGGATAACAGACGGCGAGCGTCAGCGCGAACATCGGCAGAAAGATCGGCGCTTCGTTGACCAACAGTGCCGACAACATCAACGGCAGGATGATGTAATAGAAGCCGAAGAACACCGAATAGCTCTCGCCGCGCAGCCTCACGCCGTACTGGTAGGCCGTTCCGAGCCACGCCGCGTAGGCGATCCCGACGAGGCCGACGAACGGGGCCTCGAACGACATGGCGAGGACGGTGGCCACCACCACCGCGACCTCGAGCGGAAAGATGCGGGTCTCGATCAGGCGTTGCAGCCGTTCCGGGCCGCCGAGCGTCGCCGCCGTCGTCACCCCGGCCCGCCGGTCGTTCTCGAGATCGATCAGCTGGTGGCGAATGATGTATCGCAGCCCGGTCAACGAGGCGAGCAGCGTCAGCCCCACCGCGCCGGCGCTCCAGGCGTCGAGTCCCTGAAAGATCATCGCCATCGGCAGCGTGCGCTGCGTGAGCGTGGCGCAGGCCCAGCCGAGCGTCGTCCGCTCCTTGAACCGCGCCGGCGGCAGCGAATACGCCGCCCCGAGCAGGAGCGAGACGGCCACGAGTATGAGCGTCGCCGTGTCCAGGCAGACGGCCGCGATGGCGAGACTTGTGGCCGCGAGCCCCACGAGGGTGCCGTTGATCGCTGGCGTTGCCCAACTCGCCAGAAGCCGCTTCTTGCCGGCCGCGCGGTCGACCTCGAGGTCGCTGTAGTCGTTGACGAGGTGGCCGAAGGCCGCGAACAGGCAGAGGATCGCCGTGAGCGCCACCATCTGGCCGAGCAGAGATGGTCCGGGCGCCGTGTGCACGAGCCCCGCATAGGACATGCCGGCGAGATAGAAGGTGAGCTTGGACGCGCGCCAGTCCCGCCAGCGCACGAGCTTGGCGACATAGTTGAGCCGGTCGTGCCAGGGCGCGATCTGGCGGCCGAGCCGAACGAAGGCCGCGGAAATATCTGGAATCGGCAGGCTCTCGCTCCGCTGTCCGCGCTCGCTCACGGGCGTCGTCCTCCAAGGTGCCGCAAATCTCGATTAGCCGACGAGCCCTCGGCCCGCAACGGGCCTGCACCGCCGGCGGTCGTCGAGGAACGATGTGACATCCCGTCGGTGCTTGGCATCGCGCCGCCAGGCCGCCATCCTCGGCGGGGCGCCTCTCCGTTGCCGCCCGGCCGGGATGCGGGCATCTATGGCGCCGCGCTCCGCACAGCACTCCGAGGGCAGGCCGATGGACGATCGCTCCGACAACGCGCGCAACGGCGCGATCGACGCGCTGCTGCCGGTCGAGATCGCCCGCAGGGCCGAGGCGATCGGCGCGGAGAAGGCGCGCCTCGAGCTGCCGCGGCTCGTCGTGCTCTCCGTTCTCGCCGGCGCCTTCATCGCCCTCGGGGCCATGTTCGCGACCACCGTTCTCGCCGGCGCGACGGGGACGGTACCGTTCGGAATCGGCCGCCTGATCGCCGGTCTCGCCTTCTCGCTCGGCCTCGTGCTCGTGGTCCTCGCCGGGGCCGAGCTGTTCACCGGCAACACGCTGATGGTGATGGCCTGCGCGGCGAAGCGGATCTCGCTCGGCGAGATGCTGCGCGCCTGGGGCATCGTCTATGTCGGCAATTTCGTCGGCGCGCTCGGCACCGCCATCCTCGTGCTGCTCTCGGGGCAGTATCTCGCCGGCGACGGCGCGGTGGCCGGCGTCGCCCTGTCGCTCGCCGCCGACAAGGTGGCGCTGCCGTTCGGCCGCGCGCTGTTTCTCGGCATTCTCTGCAATGTGCTCGTCTGCCTCGCCGTGTGGCTGTCGATCGGCGCCCGCTCGACCGCCGACAAGGTGCTGGCGGTGATGCTGCCGGTCTCGGCCTTCGTCGCCGCCGGCTTCGAGCACTCGGTCGCCAACATGTATCTCGTGCCGCTCGGCATCCTGATCCGCGATTTCGCGCCGGCCGAGCTCCTCGCCGGCCTGCCGCCGCGCCCCGGGCTTTCCGCGCTCGGCTGGCCGGCCTTCCTGTGGAGCCTCGTGCCGGTGACGATCGGCAACGCCATCGGCGGCGGCGTCCTCGTCGGCGGCGTCTACTGGTTCGCCTATCTGCGGCCGCGGCCGGCTCCCGGCCCGTAGTCGCGGTCAGGCGGCGATCCGCTCGCCGAAGCTCCGCAGGTACTTCATGCCGGTGTCGCACATGATCGTGACCACCGTGGCCCCGGCAGGCAGGCGCTCGGCGCAGCGCAGCGCCGCCACGACGTTGGCGCCGGTGGAGGTGCCGGCGAACAGGCCTTCCTCGCGGGCGAGGCGCAGTGCCATCGCCGTCGCCTCCTCGGTCGAGACGCGCTCGATGCGGTCGGCGATGCAGGCATGCCAGAGCGGCACGACGAAGCCGGCGCCGACGCCGTCGATCTTGTGCCCGCCCGGCGGTCCGCCGGACAGCACGGCCGACTCGGCCGGCTCGACGGCGACGATGCCGATCCGGCTGTCGTGGGCGCGCAAGCCTCCGGCGATGCCGCGCAGCGAGGCGGCGGTGCCGACGCTCTGCACGAAGGCGTCGATGCGGCCGCCGGTGCCGGCCCAGATCTCCTCGGCCATGCCGCGATAGGCGGCGAGCTGATCGAGGTTCTTCATCTGGTCGGTCCAGAAGGCGCCGGTCCGCTCGGCGATCACCCGGGCGCCCTCGATGATGTCCCGTGTGAGCTTCTCGGTCATGCGCCCGCCATCGCTCGGCAGAACCTCGAGCTCCGCGCCGAGAATGCGCATGTGATCGAGTTTTTCCCGCGCGAAGGCATCGGATGTCACGATGTACAGCGGATGCCGCTTCACCGCGCAGACGAGCGCCAGCGAGACGCCGGTGCTGCCGCCAGTGTACTCGACGACGGCGCCGCCGGCCGGCAGGCGCCCGTCGGCCTCGGCCGCCTCGATGATGGCGAGCGCCATGCGGTCCTTCATGCTGCCGGTCGGGTTCTCGCTCTCGAGCTTCACGAGGATCGTGGCGCCGCCCGTGGGAACGATGCGGCGCAGCGGCACGAGCGAGGTGCCGCCGATGCGGGCGAGGACGCCGTCACGTGATCGCGGCACGGGAGCGGCCGCGCTCGACAGGGAAGAGCTCATCATCACTTTCCATGTATCTACAAAGGTTGTAGATACATATGATGGCGAGCACGGCGAGGCAATCACGCAAGACGCTGCGCAGCGACGCACAGGCGATCACCGAGACGTGCGCCGGCTGGAACAGCCGGCTCGCCGCACGCGTCATCTCGCAATATCTCGACGAACGGCTCGCCAAGACCGGCCTGTCGGTCGCCCGGCTCGGGCTGATGGCGCAGATCGCGGCGGCGAGCGACGACACGCTCGGCGGGCTGGCCGCGCGCAGCGGCGTCGAGCAGTCGACGCTGTCGCGCAATCTGCGCATGCTCGAGAAGGAGGGGCTCGTCGAGATCGCAACCGTCGAGGCCGATCAGCGCCGGCGCGCCGTCTGGCTCACCGAGGCCGGCGCGCGAAAACTCGAGGCGGCGATCCCGGTCTGGCGCAAGGCGCATGCGAAGCTGTCGAAGCGCATGCCGCCGGAGCTGGCGCGCGGCCTCGCCGAGGCAGCGGCAGCGCTTGCGAGAAAATAGGCCGCCGCTCAGCCGAAGGCGCCGACCTCGTGCGTCACGGCCGTGCCGATCTCCCGTACCAGGCCGAACAGGCGGCCCATCGGCTCGAAGATGGTCGCATGCTCGCGGGCGTAGGAGATCGCCGCGCGCGGGCCGTGCGGCTCGCCGTAGTCGCGGTCGGCCGACGGATCGGGCGCGTCCGGGAAAATCTCGTCGAGCAGCTTCAGCGCCGCCGGGATGTCGAGCTGCAGGAGGCGCAGCTCGAGCGCCGCCCGCGTGACGCCGTGGCGGGGGGAGAAGTCAGGAATCTCGGTGGCGATCATCCAGATGCGCTGGATGAGCGCGATGCGCAGCGCATGCAGCAGCACCTCGCGATGGCTCATGTGCGGGGCGCTCGGCCAGGCGGCGTGCAGGAGCACGTTGTCGGTCTGGATGCGCCGGAACATCGCCTGGATCGGCGCCCAGAGCGCCAGCCGGCCGAGCGCGCGCGCCACCGCGACGAGTTTTTGCGCCTGCTCGGGGCCTTCGGCATGGGCGGCGCGATCGAGCCAGGAGCCCGGATCGAGCAGGGCCACGTTGGCGCGCAGCACGTCGAGGTCGGAGTGCTTCAGGCCATGCGCGGCGAGCTCGATGGCGCGGCGGAAGCGCGGGCTCTTCTGCTGGAACTCGGCGAACGGCTCCGGCTGCCGGGCGGCGGCGGCGCCGAGGCCCTGCAGCGTGTTCGCGCACCAGCCGAGCTGCTGCAGGATGGCGTTGTTGGGGATCGCCCGCAGCTCGCGCGGGTGGCGGATGACCGCCGGGCCGCCCATGCCGTCGGTCTGCCGCGCCGTCGGCCGCGAGCCGGTGGAATCGAGCAGGGCGGGGCCGAAGGCGCCGAGCAGCGAGGCATAGCCGGGGTCCTCGACGAGCTCGCGCATCTGGGCGCCGATCGAGGCGAAGAAGTCGGCGGTGAAGTCGGCCTCGCCGTAGATCGGGTCCATGGTGGTCGGCGGCGGGTCGAAGGCCTGCTCCGCGATACGGGCGATGCTGGCGGCGGCGAGCTCGGGCGTTCCGAACAACAAGTAGCCGTCGCCGCCCTGGAAGGCGCTCTCGTCGCGCCAGCGGATCTTTTGCGCCGCGAAGGCGGCGCGGGTCGTCGAGGGCGACAGGTATTTCAGCCGGTCGGTCAGCGAGCCCGGATGGGCGCCGCGGCCGATGCTCTCGCCATGCGTGTCGAACAGGATCAGCTCGACGTCGGTAAGGCCGAAGCGCACCTGCATCTCGGCGAGCTTCATGCGCAGCCGCTCGATCAGGAAGGTGGCGGCGAGCGGGCCGACATAGCGGCCGGAATCCGAATAGCCGAACTCGATCGCGAGCCGCCCGGTCGACTTCAGATAGGCCCGGTAGTGCGGGCTGCGCAGCGCCTCCTCGACGGCCCGCGCACCGTGCTCGAGCGCCTCGGCGGTCTCGAACAAAGGCGAGATCTCGATGTTCTTCTCGACGCCGAACAGGCGCGCCATCCACAGCATCGAGAGCAGCGTGTAGCCGCTCTCGGTCTCGGCGATCAGGAAGCGGATCGGCGCGTCGCCATCGATGTGCTTGGCGATCTGCGCCACCGTCATGACGAGCCGCGTCGCCGAGGCCTGCTCGCCGATCAGGGCGCCGAAATCGACCGGGATCGGCTGCACGCTCTCGAGCGCGGCGTTCACTGCCGAGAGGAGCACGCGGCGGCGGAACGGGTCGGCGGGCGGGTCCTCGAGGCCGAGGCGGAGGCGGACTGCGTTGTGCACCTGCGAGGCGTTGAGCCGCACATGCGTGTGGGCGAGCGACATGCCGTGCGCGACGAGGCCGGCGCGGGCGACGGCGAGCGCGATCTTCTCCTCGAGCGTTGCGGCGTCCTGGATCGCCTGTGCGAACAGCGGCAGCAGCGGTTCCGGGGTGACGATCGCCTCGTCGCGACCGCCGATCAGCGCGCCCGCGAAGGCCGCGACGGCATCGGGCGCGCCGCTCGCCGGCGCGGCGTCGATCTGCACGGCGACGGCGGCGATTGCCCGGTCGAGGCGCTCGGCGAGCGGCACCGCGGCGGCGATGCCGTCGATCTGCGCCCGCAGGCGCTCGAGCTGCAGCCGCTTCATGCGCAGGCGCAGGCGCAGCGTGTCCCACCAGTTGATGTCGACGCGGCCGTCGGTGTCGTAGCCGACCCAGCTCGCGAGCACGATCGCCCGCGGCACGAGGTCGGCCCAGCGGTCCGGCCAGGTGGTGCTGGCGGCGCGGAACAGGGCGGCATTCAGCCGGTCGATGGCGTCGCGGCCGTTCTGCATCGCGTGGACGGCCTGCGCGAACTCCTGCTCCAGCGTCGGCCGCTGCGGCCGGTGCGAGGCGAAGCGCTCGCCGGGCCGCCCGGAGGCGGCTTCGGCGAGCGCGCCGAACACCTCGGTCGGCACGGCGAAGGTCGGGTGGGCGGTGAAAACGGCTGCGAAGCGCGTCCGCTCGAGGCTGTCGCGAAACTGGGCGAACTGCACCGGGCTGTCGGACGGGTCGGGCCGGATAAGGCGCTGCGCGAGCGCGGCGTAGGCCTTCTCCGAGGACGGGCCGACGCCGCCCACATAGCGCGCGAGCCGCGCCGCCCGGTCGTCGAAACCCTGGTCGCGAAGGACGCGGATCAGCGCCTCGATGCCCGCCTCGCCGAGCGATCCGTCCTCCATCCGCCGGGAGATGGCGAGCGCGGTCGCCAGCACCGGATTGCCGAACGGATCCTCGCCGGCCCGCTCACGCAGGCGCTCGGTGAGGGCCAAGAGATCGGCGGCGACGAGCTCGGCCTCCGGCATATGCACGTTCATGCCTCACCCCCGTTGTGCAGTGCAACGATAGGAGCGTCCGTCAGGGTGCACAAGCGATGCAAGTTCCGTGCTGCGACGCCGCATGGGGCTGAGCGAGCTCGTGCTCGCGGATGGAAGCTCGGCGGCAGGCGTTCTGGCCGCGCGACGATCGCGGGCGGCCGGGGCGAGGCCGTTTCGGCAGGTTATCACCTGAGCATCGACTTACGCCCTGCTACGGAGACGGGCCGCCGGACTCTGCGGCGGCACCGAGCGAACAGGGTTAATCGCGGCCCGCCTTCCTCTGCGGAGCCAGGATAGAGTTCGGGACCGCGGATTGGGGGAGGGTGAACAGCCCGTATCCGCCGGACCCTGCGCAGCGCGGGACTCGAGCTCAAACGCAGCGGTAGGCAGGCAAGGAGGAGCGCCGCTGCGCGGCTTCGGCTCGCGGCGTATCCTCGTGCTCTCGAACAGAATGACACACGCCCAATTACGCGGCGGCCGGAAAAGGCCCGAGGCCGCGGAGGCTCTCGACGGCTCACTCAAGAAGCGTGCGTTCGACCGGACTGCTGCAGCCCGGTCGGCGATAATCTCGCAATCAGCCAAGCTCGTGCTAAAGAAATCTCCCAATCGGGAGAGTGCTGGATCTATCGCAGGCCGAAGAAGGAAAGCACGGCGATCACGACGACTACCAGACCGACGATGTAGATCACGCTGTTCATAAAAGGTCTCCTTTCTCGCGCGCGGATGGTCAGCGCACTGGCTGGCTAAACGCATTCCTTTCATGAACGTTCCAAGCTCCGCCCCGCCTCATTCCTCGATCAGCGCGAGAACCGTGGTCGAGGCGAGCCCTACTGCCAAAATCACCCAAACGATCGTCACCTGCGACGCTCCTCCACGGGGCCGGCGCCGTTTCTCCCATCGACGCCGGCCAATTGATGACGGTCAGTCGATGATCCGGACCACCTTACGAGTGCCGGGCTCCACAAGCACAACCCGGTTGTTCCACGTCACGTAGTGGTACGGGCGATAGCCAACCTCCACCTCGGCCGGCAGCGGCTGCAGCTCGACCGTAGGCGGAAGCACTGTTCCCACGGCAACAGGCGAACTGAGGGTGACAGACGGCCCAGTGCGGATCACGCTCTTCACCTTCACATCGGCATCGGGGCTGAAGACGACCGCCTGGCCGAACGCGGCGGTGACACTCAGCGCCAGCGCACCGGCCGCGACGAGGGGGCTGAACTTATGCATCTACGAGATCTCCTTGTGTTATTTTCGGCACCGTCAAGCTCCGAAACAACATCGATCGCTCCAGAGCCTCGGGCCGACGATCGCAAGCAATTCTCTAGCTTCACAAGTTGTTCCAACTAGACTGTAGCCTTCGTGTCGGCGTAGGTGATCTTCCTACTGTTGGACAACTTTAGAGGGTTGGGAACAAATAGGGCTGCACCCCATTGAGAGCACGGAGGGACCGGCCCGAGTGCGGTCCTCGCGTTGCCCGCTGAGTGGGCGTGCACACCGGGAGAAAGAGTGATGGGCTTGCCGCAGCAGCTACGTTCCGCTCCATCCGACATTCCACTGCCCAGCAACGACAACATCCCTGCGACGACCGTTCGGCCATTCGAGGCCGCGCGCGGGCTCGGAGGTGCGGGTCGTCAAAAGGGGGGTCGCAGCGAGCCCTGCATCGCGCTCGTTAGCTGTCGCGGCACTCCGACGCTTGAGGAGGAAGAACCGACTCCCTATGAAGACTGGCCGGCGTGATGAGCACTGCAGCGGTAAATTTCGGCCCGGCTCGGGCGAACCTTGCGCCAGCCTTCACGCATTCGCTCAAGATCGCCCAGATCGCGCCGCTGTACGAGCGGGTTCCGCCGAAATTCTATGGCGGCACCGAGCGCGTTGTTTCTTTCCTCACCGAGGAGCTGGTCCGTCAGGGGCATCAGGTGACGCTGTTCGCCAGCGGCGACTCGGTGACGGCAGCGGAGCTTGTCCCCGGATGCCGCGTCGCCCTGCGGCTGGATCGCTCGGCCCCCGATGCGCTACCCTATCACATGATGATGCTCGAGGAGGTGCGCCGGCGGGCTCATGAGTTCGATCTCCTGCATTTCCACATCGATCTCTTTCAGTTCCCGCTGGTGCGGGCGATCGGCGCACCCGCCATGACCACTCTGCACGGGCGCCTGGATCTGCCCGACCTGGCACCGTTCTACCGGATGTTCGCCGACGCGCCGCTTGTCTCGATTTCCGACGACCAGCGACGGCCGATGCCGCCAGTCAATTGGCTCGGCACCGTGCATCACGGCCTGCCGGCCGATCTGCTGCGGCCGAAGCCAGCGCCGAGTTGCGACTACCTCGCCTTTCTCGGTCGCATCTCGCCCGAGAAGCGACCGGACCGGGCGATCGAGATCGCCGCGCGCACGGGCGTGAAGCTCAAGATCGCGGCAAAGGTCGACAAGGCCGACGAGCGGTATTGGCAGGAGACGATCGAGCCCATGACCCGCGACAATCCGCTGGTCGAGTTCGTCGGCGAGATCGGCGACAGCCAGAAGGCCGACTTCCTCGGAAATGCATTGGCGCTGGTGTTTCCGATCGACTGGCCGGAGCCGTTCGGCATCGTCATGATCGAGGCCATGGCCTGCGGTACGCCCGTGATCGCGTTCGACCACGGCTCGGTGCCCGAGGTGATCGATGAGGGTGTGACGGGTTTTGTGGTAGACAGCGTCGACGAGGCCGCCGCGGCGGTGCCGCGGGCAATGGCGCTCGACCGCGCCGCCGTGCGGGCAACGTTCGAGCGTCGCTTCACGGCCGAGCGGATGGCGCGCGACTATCTCGAGCTCTATCGAGGCCTCGTTGCTGCTGCCGAGCCGGTGCTGCGGCCTGCTGCTCCAGCCGCGCCGATCCTTCTGCCCGCGTGACCGGGATATGAGCGATGAACTTGCAGCTCGCGACGTCCGTTCTGCCGGACCCCGCCGCCGCGCAATACGCCGTCCCTGCCAGCGCCTCGCTGCAGGAGCGGCGGCCGCGCACGCTGAAGCATGGCGACATGTTCGGGGTGTTCGATCCGCGCGGCGACATCCTGGCGGGCGAGGGCAGTCCGGACGGGCTCTATTGGCGTGACACGCGCTACCTGTCGCAGCTCGACTTCACGGTCGGTAGCGCCTTGCCAATGCTGCTGAGCTCCAATCTTCGCGACGACAACCTCACGCTCACCTGCGACCTCGCCAATCCGGACCTCTCCGTGAACGGCATGGTCGTGCTGGAGCGCGACCTGATCCATATCCGCCGCTCCAAGCTCGTCTGGAACGCCGGCTGCTTCGAGCGCCTCGCCTTCCACAATTTCAGCGAGCGCACGCAGACTTTGCCGGTGGTGATCCGCTTCGCGGCCGACTTCGCCGACCTGTTCGAAGTGCGCGGCAGCCGGCGAGCGCGGCATGGCGAGCACCACCCGGCCGAGATCGGGTCCGACAGTGTGACGCTCGCCTACACCGGCCTCGATGGCCGGCGGCGGACGACGGGGCTCCGCTTCGATCCGCCGCCCCAGCGGCTGGAGGACGGACGAGCGATGTTCGAGCTCGTTCTGGCGCCGCAGCAGCATGTCGGGCTCTACATCGAGACCGTCTGCGACCAGCGCTCGCCCGCGCGGCCGCCCAGGGAGGCCTTCCTGATGGCCATTCGCGACGCGCGCCGGGCGCTTCGGAACCGGTCGGCTCGGGCGGCGGCGGTCACGACCTCCGAGGGTATCTTCAACGAAGCCATCCGCCGCTCGGTCGCCGATCTCTACATGCTGGTCACGGACAAGCGCGAGGGGCCGTATCCCTATGCCGGCATCCCGTGGTTCAGCGCCGCCTTCGGCCGCGATGCGATCATCACGGCGATGCAGATGCTCTGGGTAGACCCGGAGATCGCCCGCGGCGTGCTTTCCTACCTCGCTGCCAACCAGGCGACGACGGTGGATGCGGCCGCCGATGCCGAGCCCGGGAAGATCCTGCACGAGGTGCGGCACGGAGAGATGGCCGAGCTCGGCGAGGTGCCGTTTCGCCGCTACTACGGCAGTATCGATTCGACGCCGCTGTACGTCATGCTGGCCGGTGCCTACCACCAGAGCACCGGCGACATCGGCACCATCCGGCGGCTGTGGCCGAGCATTCTGGCGGCGCTGGACTGGATCGACCGCTTCGGCGACCGCGACGGCGACGGCTTCGTCGAATATGGGCGCATGTCCCCGGAGGGACTCCTCAACCAAGGCTGGAAGGACAGCCAGGATTCGATCTCGCACGAGGACGGGCGACTGGCCGCAGGGCCGATCGCTCTCTGCGAAGTGCAGGGCTATGTCTACGCCGCCCAGCTCGCCGCGGCCCGCCTCGCCGAGCATCTCGGCGAGCTGGCCAGCGCGCTCGATCTCGAACGCCGCGCCGCGGCGCTGAAGGCCCGGTTCGAGGCGGCGTTCTGGTGTCCCGACCTCGAGACCTATGCCTTGGCGCTCGACGGCGAGAAGAGCCCCTGCCGGGTGCTGACCTCCAACGCCGGGCACGCGCTCACCACGGGGATCGCCGATCCCGATCGTGCTGCGCGGGTCGCGGCGCAGCTGATGGGGAGCCGGCTGTTCTCCGGTTGGGGGATTCGCACGCTCGGCGCCGGCGAGGCCCGCTACAATCCCATGTCGTATCACAACGGCTCGGTCTGGCCGCACGACAATGCGCTGATCGCGCTGGGTCTCGGCCGCTACGGCATGCGGCAGGCGGCGGCCCGGCTGTTCGAGGCGCTGTTCGACGCCTCCATTTACATCGAGCTGCGGCGCCTACCGGAGCTGTTCTGCGGCTTCCAGCGCCGGCGCGGACAGGGCCCCACCGGCTATCCCGTCGCCTGCTCGCCGCAGGCCTGGGCGGCCGCGACGCCGCTCGCCCTCTTGCAGGCCTGCCTCGGGATCGCCTTCGAGCCGGCCGAGCACACCGTCATCTTCGAGCGCCCGACGCTGCCGCGCTTTCTCGACGAGGTCGTGCTGCGCGGCCTCTCGGTCGACGGGGGCCGCGCCGACGTGATGCTGCGCCGCGTGGGGGAGGAGGTGGCGATGAACGTGCTCGCCCGCTCCGGGCAGGTGCGCGTGGTGATGGTGAGCTGAGGGGCGCGACCGCCCGACGTTTCGGCGAAAGGGTGTTCCTTCGACTGCGAGCGCCGCAGTTGCCGCGCCGAATCCTTCGGCTTAGGGTCCGCGCGCCCAAGGAAAACCCCGGTGAAACCGTGAAGCTCTACTCCTCCGTCCCCTCGCCCTATTCGCGCAAGGCCCGCGTCACCGCGCACGAGAAGGGTCTCGCCGACCGCATCGAGATCGTTACCGTCGAGACCGCGAACCCCAAGCCCGAGTTTCTCGCCTCCAACCCGTTCGGAAAAATCCCGGCCCTCGTCACCGACGACGGCGCCGTGGTGCTCGAGAGCGGCACGATCGCCGACTATCTCGACGGCGTCGGCGCGGGGCCCTCGCTCGCCGGGCCCGACCGGGCCGACGTGGCCCGCCGCGCGGCCTTTGGGCAGGCGATGATCGACGCAGCCTATGCGATGGTCGTCGAAGGCCGGCGGCCGGCCGAGAAGCAGATGCCGGAGATGATCGAGAAGCGGAAGAAGGCGCTGGAGCGTGCGCTGCCGCTCTGCAAGGTCGCCGCCGGCCGCTTCGACCTCGGCGACATCGCCCTCGCCTGCGCGCTCGGCTACATGGATTTCCGGCTGCCGCAGTTCGACTGGCGGGCCGTCAACCCTGCGCTCGCGGCCTGGTATGAGGACGTCAGGAAGCGCCCGTCGATGCAGGCGACCGCGCCGTGCTGAAGCGCGGGCCGCGGCCCCGTCAGACCATCCAGCTCAGCGCGCCGAGGCTGAGCACCGCCAGCGCCGCCAGCAGCACGGTGCCCGCCAGCCAGAGCTCGGCCGAGACGCCGTCGCCGGGAGTCCCGGTGGCGGCCGAATCGGCCTTCGACGTGGGGAGGGAGGCGTTCAGCGGCTGCTGAGGATTCGACATGGGTTACCCGATTACGGTCTTGGCGGCTGACCAAGATCTAGACGTGCAGCTTAGTTCCGCGGGTCCTAAAATTCGGTGAGCGGCGCGGCCCGCGCGACGCACTGCGATGTCGGTTTGTAGCGATCGCGCGAGGATTCGTCCCGCCCGGGCGGCCCGCTCCGGACGCTCTGTCGGCGCCTGTTGCGCCGCTGCGACAGGACTTCCCTCCTCCCTCTGGGACGCGAGCGACGCGAGTGAGAACGTGGCTCGGCCCGATCTCGCCGAGCCACGTCGCAGAGTTGTGGCCCCCCCGCCTCCTTGCTCGCTCGCCTCGGCGAGAGTGGCCGCGCGTCCCGCTCTCTTCTTGACGCGGGAACCGACGCGCCGGCGCGCCGTTTCTCCGGGCCACAGCGAGGGTCTGCCATGGATGCGGCGCCGGACGGGATCGAGAAGGACGTCGCCGCCGAGGCGGAGGAGGCGGCGAGGGCGGTCGGCCTGCGCTACGTCTCCGACGAGGAGCCGGGGATCCGCCGACGCCGGGCCGGAAAGGGATTTGCCTATACGGGCCCGGACGGCGAGCCGGTGCGCGAGGAGCCGGTGCTGTCGCGCATCCGCGCGCTCGCCATCCCGCCCGCCTACACGGACGTGTGGATCTGCACCCGCGCGAACGGCCACATCCAGGCGACCGGGCGCGATGCCCGCGGCCGCAAGCAGTACCGCTACCACCCGCGCTGGCGGGAATTCCGCGACTCGAACAAATACGAGCGCATGCTCGACTTCGCCCGCACCCTGCCGGCCATCCGCGAGCGCGTCGCCGCCGACATGGGCAAGCGCGGGCTCGGCCGCGAGAAGGTGCTGGCGACCGTCGTCAACCTCCTCGAGACGACGCTGATCCGCGTCGGCAACTCCGATTACGCCAAGCAGAACAAGAGCTACGGGCTGACGACGCTGCGCACCCGGCACGTCGACGTCGAGGGCGGCGCGCTGCGCTTCCGCTTCAAGGGCAAGAGCGGCAAGGAGTGGAACGTGCGCGTCCGCGACCGGCGGCTCGCGCGGATCGTCCGCTCCTGCCAGGAGCTGCCCGGCCAGCACCTGTTCCAGTATGCCGACGAGGCCGGCGAGATCCGCGCCGTCACCTCGGCCGACGTCAACGACTATCTGCGCGAGATCACCGGCCGGGACATCACCGCCAAGGACTTCCGCACCTGGGCCGGCACCGTGCTCGCGGCCATGGCGCTGAAGGAGTTCGAGACGTTCGACTCCGCCGCTGCCGCAAAGAAGAACCTGCGCGCCGCGATCGAGAAGGTCGCCGCCCGGCTCGGCAACACGCCGACGATTTGTCGCAAGTGCTACATCCACCCCGAGGTGATGAACGCCTACGTCGCCGGCAGCCTGCTCGAGGAGATCAAGGAGGAGGTGGAATCCGAGCTGCGCGACGAGCTGGCCGGCCTCGAGCCCGAGGAGGCGGCGGTGCTCGCCATGCTGCAGAAGCGGCTCTCGACCGACCTTAAGGCGCAACTCGAGGCGAGCCTCGCCAAAGAGCGGCGCAAGAGCGCGTGATCGGGCCGCCGCACCCGATTTGGAAGGCGCCGCCTATGCACAGAACCGCTTGTCGAGCGTCGCGGATGGGGCGTAGTCTGCCCTCGTGAGCACCGCCACGATCGAGATCAGGCCTGCCCGTCCCGCCGATTCGGAAGCGATCGCGGAGGTGCACGACGGGGCTTGGCGGCTCGCCTATCAGGGACTCATCCCCGGCCGCGACCTCGAGCGCATGATCGCCCGCCGCGGCCCGGCCTGGTGGGCCGGCGCGATCAGGCGCGGCAGCCGGGTGAGCCTGCTCACCTTCTCGGGCGGCGTCGTCGGCTATGCCAGCGCCGGCCGCAACCGGGTGCCGACGCTCGGCGTCGCCGGCGAGATCTACGAGCTGTACCTGAAGCCGGAATACCAGGGCCTCGGTCTCGGTCGGCGGCTGTTCGCCTCCTGCCGCGGCGATCTCGCCGCGCGCGGCCTGTCCGGCCTCGCGGTCTGGGCGCTCGAGTTGAACGACAATGCCTGCGGCTTCTATTCCCGGCTCGGCGGCCGCATCGGCGCCCGCGGCAGCGAGCGCTTCGGCGACAAGAGCCTCGAGAAGATCGCCTACGTCTGGCGCTGAGCGACCGGGCTTGCCGATCCGCTAACCAAGCGAACGCGAGCAGCTTTCACGTCCGTGTGACCTTGGGTTGCCGTTCACCGGACGGCAAAACCCGCGTGTTCACCTCGAGCGCAAAGGACACAACGCGCCCCGCCACATCCCGGAGCACCCCCTTGTCACCCAAGCTGTTCATCGCAGCATTGTTCGCCGTCCTCGTCTCGGCCATGCCGGCGGCCGCCCAGCGCAGCCTCGTCGCCCGCATCGACATCTCCACCCAGCAGATGAGCGTCGTGATCGACGGCGTCCCCACCTACCACTGGCCCGTGTCGACCGGCCGCGGCCGCTACCGTACGCCGACCGGCAGCTACCGGCCGCAGCGCATGTATCGGCGCTATTTCTCCCGCAAGTACGACAACTCGCCGATGCCCTACGCGATCTTCTTCCGCGGCGGCTACGCGGTGCATGGCACGGGCTACATCCGCAGCCTCGGCCGGCCGGCGAGCCATGGCTGCGTCCGGCTGCATCCGGCCAACGCCGCGACGCTCTACGCGCTGGTCGGCGCGGTCGGCAAGCGCGGCACGCGCATCGTCGTCACCCATTAGACCGAAACGGCATGGTACTTCGGGCGGATCGGCGCTAAACGAGCCGCCCGGAGGACTCCCATGCCAAAGAAGGCGCGAGACGTCGCCGCCGTCCCCCAGGCCCGAACGGAGATCGACGTGCCGCCGGCCTTCGTGGAGGCACTGTTCGGTCGCGTCCCGGCGGAGGATCTCGCGCGGCTCAGCCCGGCCGACCGCGCCGCGCTGGCCGCCTCGGCCTGGCGCCATCTGCAGCACCGGCGCCCCGGAACGCCGGATATCAGCATCGCCTCGCCGAACCTGCCCGACCTCGCCGAGGGCGTCACCGTCGTCGAGATCGTCAATGACGACATGCCGTTCCTGCTCGACTCGGTGATGGCCGAGATCGTCGAGCAGGGCGGAGAGGTGCGCCTGCTCGCGCATCCGATCCTCGCCATCGACCGCGACGCCGAGGGGCGCCTCGTCGCCTTCCGGGGCGAGGCCAACCGCGCCGACGCCGAGGACCTCGCCCGCGAGAGCCTGATCCTCGTCCACCTCGACCCGGTCGCCGATCCGACCGCGCTGCGGGCGGGGCTGGCGCTCGTGCTGCGCGACGTGCGGGCGGCGACCTCCGGCTGGAAGGCGATGACGGCGAGCGTGCGGGCGCGCATCAAGGCGCTGCGCTCGGAGCCGCCCGGCCTCGCTCCGGCCGAGCTCGAGGAGGCGGCCGGCTTTCTCGAATGGCTGCTCGACGGCAACTTCACCTTCCTCGGCATCGAGCACGAGCTGCGCCAGCCCGACGGCACGCTGCGGCGAGATCCGGCGAGCCGGCTCGGCATCCTCGCCGAGGACGATCCGGGCATCCCCAGCCCGGCCGGCAAGGCCCTCTTCGGCCTGCCGGAGATGGAGCGCTTCCTCGATGCGCCGGTGCCGCTCGCAGTGCTGAAGGCGAGCGCGCGCTCGCGCGTGCACCGCCGCACGCACATGGACCTGGTCGTCGTGAAGCTGTTCGACGCGGAGGGCAATGTCCGCGGCGAGGCGCTGATCCTCGGCCTGTTCGCCTCGGCGGTCTACACCAACTCGCCACGCACCATCCCCTATCTGCGCCGCAAGGTCGCCCGCGTCGCCGCGCGCGTCGGCTTCGACCCGGACAGCCATTCCGGCAAGGCGCTGATGAACGTGCTCGACACCTATCCGCGCGACGAGCTGTTCCAGATCGATGCCGACCTCCTGCAGAGCTTCGCGCTCGAGATCATGACGCTCTACGAGCGGCCGCGGATCCGCGTGCTGCCGCGGCCGGACCGCTTCGGACGCTTCGTCTCGGTGCTCGTCTACGTGCTTCGCGACCGCTACGACAGCGCCGCCCGACAGCGGATCGCGTCATACCTCGCGCGGGTCTTCGAGGGCCGCCTGTCCGCCTTCTCGCCGAGCTTTCCGGAAGGGCCGCTCGCCCGCGTGCACTTCATCATCGGCCGCGACGGCGGCGAGGTCCCGTCCGTGCCGCGGAACGAGCTCGAGGCGGAGATCGCCCGCCTCGTCCAGACCTGGCCGGACGCCCTGCACGTCGCGCTCGCCGCCGCCTATCCGGGCGCGCAGGGCAGGGCGCTCGCGCTGCGCTATGCGAATGCCTTCGGCGCCGGCTATCGCGAGGCCTTCGACGCCGCCACGGCGCTGGTCGATATCGAGACCATCGAGCGCTTCGGCGGCGCCAACCGGCTGGCCATCGACTTCTACCGGCCCGAGCAGCCCGAGGCCGCCGGGCTGAAGGTGCTGGCGCTCGGCCGCCCGCTGCCGCTGTCGGAGCGGGTGCCGATGCTGGAGGCGATGGGCTTCACCGTGGTCGCCGAGCGCACCTTCGTCATCGAGCCCGAGGGCCTCGACGGCGGCCCTGTCTTCCTGCACGACATGCGGCTCGCGCGGGCGCGCGGCGGCCCGATCGACATGGAGGCGCTGGCCGGCCGGTTCGAGGCGCTGCTCGTCGAGGTGCTGATGGGCCGCGTCGAGAGCGACGGCTACAACGCGCTGGTGCTGGAGGGCGGCCTCGCCTGGCCGGACGTTGTGCTCGTGCGCACGCTCTCCCGCTACCTGCGCCAGGCGCGGGTGCCGTTCTCGCAGGACTACATGTGGGCGACGCTGGTGCGCCATTCCGGCATCACGGCGCGCATCGTCGAGCTGTTCCGTGCCCGCTTCGACCCCGACCGCTTCTCCGGGCCCCAAGACCGGGCCGCGGCGCAGGCGGACATCCTCGCCGCCATCGAGGCCGACCTGCAGGCGGTCGAGAGCCTCGACGAGGACCGCATCCTGCGGCGCTTCGTCAATCTCGTGCAGGCCTCGGTGCGAACGAATCTGTTCCAGACCGGCGCCGACGGCGCGCCGAAGCGGACCCTCGCCATCAAGCTCGATTCGCGCAAGGTCGAGGACCTGCCCTCACCGCGGCCGCTGTTCGACCTTTTCGTGCATTCGGCGCGCGTCGAAGGCGTGCATCTGCGCTTCGGCCGCATCGCCCGCGGCGGCATCCGCTGGTCCGACCGGCCGCAGGATTTCCGCACCGAGGTGCTCGGCCTCGTCAAGGCGCAGCAGGTGAAGAACGCAGTCATCGTGCCGGTCGGCGCCAAGGGCGGCTTCGTGCCGAAGAAGCTGCCTGCCGGTCCCCGCGAGGCCGTACAGGCAGAAGGCACCGCGGCCTACGAGCTGTTCATCTCGACCATGCTCGACATCACCGACAATCTCGACGGCAAGACGCTGGTGCCGCCGGAGAAAGTCGTGCGGCACGACGGCGACGATCCCTATCTCGTCGTCGCCGCCGACAAGGGCACGGCGACCTTTTCCGACACCGCCAACGCGATCTCGGCGCGGCACCAGTACTGGCTCGGCGACGCCTTCGCGAGCGGCGGCTCGGTCGGCTACGACCACAAGCTGATGGGCATCACCGCCCGCGGCGCCTGGGCCGCGGTCGAGCGCCATTTCCGCCAGATGGACGTCGACATCCAGACGACCCCGTTCACCGCGGTCGGCGTCGGCGACATGTCGGGCGACGTGTTCGGCAACGGCATGCTGCTGTCGCCGGCGACGCGGCTCCTCGCCGCCTTCGACCATCGCGACATCTTTCTCGATCCGAACCCGGATCCGGCCATCTCCATCGCCGAGCGGCGACGATTGTTCGAGCTGCATCGCTCGAGCTGGAAGGATTATGACAAGGCGCTGATCTCGCCGGGCGGCGGCGTCTTCTCACGCAGCTTGAAGTCGATCCGGCTGACCCACGAGGTGCGCGCCGCGCTCGGCTTCGACAAGGCGGCGGCGACGCCGGCCGAGCTGATCCGCGCCATTCTGCGCGCGCCCGTCGACCTCGTCTTCTTCGGCGGCATCGGTACCTATGTGCGCGCCTCGACCGAGACCGACGAGGAGGTCGGCGACCGCGCCAACGACGCGGTGCGCATCACGGGCGGCGAGATGCGGGCGAAAGTCGTCGGCGAGGGCGCCAATCTCGGCATGACGCAGCGCGGCCGCATCGAGGCGGCGCGGCACGGCGTGCGCCTCAACACCGACGCAATCGACAACTCGGCCGGCGTCAACACCTCCGACGTCGAGGTCAACATCAAGATCGCGCTGGCGACGCCGGTTCGCGAGGGCACCCTCGACGAGGCGGCGCGGAACGCCCTGCTCGGCGCGATGCGGGACGAGGTCGCCCGCCTCGTGCTGCGCAACAATTACGAGCAGACGCTTGCCATCACGCTCGCCGAGCGCCGCGGTCCCGAGGACATCGGCTTCGCCCGCCGGCTGATGCAGTCGCTGGAGAGCCGCGGCCTGCTCGACCGCGCCGTCGAGGCGCTGCCCGACGATGCCAGCCTCGCCGAGCGCGCCCGCTCCGGAGAGGGGCTGACGCGGCCGGAGATCGCCGTGCTGCTCGCCTATTCGAAGCTGGCGCTGAACGCCGACCTGCTCGCCTCAGGCGTGCCGGACGATCCCTATCTGTCGCGCGACCTCGACGACTATTTTCCGACCGAGATGCGGCAGCGCTTCCTCGCCGCCATCGAGACGCATCGCCTGCGGCGCGAGATCATCGCCACCCAGCTCGGCAACGCGATGATCAACCGCGGCGGGCCGACGCTGATCGTGCGCATCGTCGACCAGACCGGCGCCGAGGTGCCGGCGGTGGCGGCGGCCTTCGCGGCGGTCAGCAACGGGTTTTCGCTCGGCGAGCTGAACCGGGGCGTCGACGCGCTCGACAATCTGGTGCCGGGCGGGCTGCAGAACGAGCTCTACGCGGCGATCCAGGAGCTGTTGCTGTCGCGCATGGTCTGGTTCCTGCGCAATGTCGACCTCTCGGTCGGGCTCGACGCCGTCGTCGAGCGCTTCCGGCCGGGCATCGAGGCGGTCCGCGCCTGGCTCGCCACCGGTGCCGGCGGATCGGCCGCGGCGCGAACCGCGCGCGCCGCCGAGC
>JAEZCD010000414.1 GCA_023430145.1 Pseudomonadota bacterium | reverse complement strand
GTCGACATCCTCGTCAACAATGCCGGCACCTCGTTCGCAAAGCCCTTCGAGCAGACGACGCGGGCGGACTGGGACGCCGATTTCGACGTAAAAATCTGGGGCGCGATGGAGCTGATCCGGGCCGTCATCCCGCAGATGCGCAAGGTCGGCGGCGGCCGCATCGTCAACGTCACCAGCATCGCCGGCCGCACGCCGGGCGCGGCCTCGATGCCGACCTCGATCGCCCGCGCCTCCGGCATCGCGCTGACGAAGGCGCTGTCGAAGGATCTCGCCGCCGACAACATTCTGGTCAACACGGTCTGCATCGGCTTCATCAAGAGCGGCCAGCACGAGCGGCGCTACGCCCGCCAGGGCCTCACGGGCGAGGGGCAAGACCTCGACGCCCTCTATGCCGAGGAGGCGAAGCGGCGCCAGATCCCGCTCGGCCGCGTCGGCGAGGGCTCGGAGGCCGGCGACGTCATCGCCTTCCTCGCCTCCGACCGGGCGAGCTACGTCACCGGCGTCGCCATCAACATCGACGGCGGCGTCTCCCCGGTCGGCTGAGGAGGACGTGATGGCGCCCCGCATAGCCCTGATCCACGCCACCGAGGTCGCCGTGCCGCCGATCCGCGCGGCGCTGGAGCGCAGCTGGCCGGAAGCCGAGACCGGCAATTTGCTCGACGATTCGCTCTCGCCCGATCTCGCCGCCGCGGGCGCCATCACGGACGCCATCACCGAGCGCATCATCGCGCTCGCCCGCTATGCGGCGTCCACCGGCGCCGATGCGATCCTCTTCACCTGCTCGGCCTTCGGCCCGGCGATCGAGCGCGCCGCGGCCGTGGTGTCGGTGCCGGTGCTGAAGCCGAACGAGGCGATGTTCGAGGCGGCGATCGCCGCCGGCCGGCGGAGCCTGATGATCGCCACCTTCGCGCCCTCCAAGCCGAGCATGGAGGCCGAGTTCCGCGAGGAGGTCGAGCGCCGCAGATCCGACGCGCGGCTGACGACGATTCTCGTCGAGCCGGCGATGGCGGCCCTGCGGACCGGCGACGGCGAACGCCATGACCGGCTGATCGCGGAAGAGGCGCGCGGCCAGCGCGGCTACGATGCCATCATGCTCGCCCACTTCTCCACCTCGCGGGCGGCCGATGCCGTCCGCGCCGTCACCGACAAGCCGGTGCTGACGGCGCCGGACGCCGCGGTCGAGAAGCTGAAGCGGTTCTTCCTCTGACGGCCCTCACCGCTGGCGGCGGCTCACCTCGGCGCCGGCGTCGGGCGCGAGCCGCCAGTAGAACGGCATGGAGACGACCGCGAAGAATGCCAGCACGAGGAAGCCGAGGGCGAACGGCAGCAGCGGATCCTCGCCGTAGCCGGGCACATAGCGGGCGAGGTTGAGCGTCAGCGCGCCGACGCCGACGCCGAGACTGTTCGACAGATGCTGCGCGGCGCTCGACATCATGGTCGCCGCCGGCCGCTGGCGCGTCGGCACGTCGGCGAAGGAGAGCGTGTTGAGGCCGGTGAACTGCAGCGAGCGGATCAGCCCGCCGAGCAGCAGCGCGAAGGCAGTCAGCGCGAACGGCACCGCCGGCGACAGGGCGGCGAAGACGAAGATGCTCAGCGCCAGCAGCACGCCGTTGCCGACGAGCACGTTGCGGAAGCCGAACTGCTGCAGCACCGGCGTCGTCACCGCCTTCATGACGAGATTGCCGAGCATGTAGAACAGCACCAGCATGCCGGCGTCGAAGGCGTTGAAGCCGAAGCCGAGCTGGAACATCAGCGGCAGCAGGAAGGGCGTGCCGTTGAGCGCGATGCGCGTCAGCGAGCCGCCGAGCGTGGCGACCGCGAAGGTCGGGATGGCGAGCAGCTTCAGGTCGACGAGCGCGTGTGGCCGCCGGCGCGAATGCCGGAGCAGCAGCATCAGCGCGAGCGCCCCGAAGACCAGCACCGCGGTGGCGAGCAGGAGCTTGTCCTGCGCATGCCCGAGCAGGTCGAGCCCGTAGAGCAGGCAGGCCATGGCGAGGCCGGCGAGGCCGAAGCCGGTCCAGTCGAACGGGGTGCGCTCCTCGGCGGTCTCGTTCGGCACGGCCCAGATCGCGACGAGGATGCCGGCGATGCCGAGCGGCACGTTGATGAGGAAGATCCAGTGCCAGGAGGCCCATTCGGTGATGAGGCCGCCGATCGGCGGCGCGATCACGGGGGCGACGAGACCCGGCCAGGAGATCACGGCGATGGCGCGCATGAGATCCTGCTTCTCGGCACCGCGCAGGGCGACGAGGCGGCCGACAGGCGACATCAGCGCCGCGCCGATTCCCTGCAGGGTGCGCGCGGCGGTGAACTCGAACAGCGTCTGGCTCCAGGCGCACAGCAGGGAGGCGACCGTGAACAGCGCGACGGCGCCGCAGAAGACGTTGCGGGCGCCGAAGCGGTCGCTGATCCAGCCGCTCGCCGGGATGGTGATCGCCACCATCAGCACGTAGACGGTGATGCCGGCGCTGGCGTCGGTGACCCGCACGCCGAAGTCCGCCGCTATGGCGGGGAGGGCGGTGACGATGATCGTCCCGTCCAGGTTCTCCATGAAGAAGGCCGCCGCGACGATCCAGGTCGGCGGTATTTTGCGAAGCGCGTTCAACGGATGGCAGCCGGCGGGGGGCCGAGCCGCCGGAACTCGTCGGCGGCATCGGTTCGCCTGTCACTATAGCCGCTCGAACCGCGAGGCGGTGTCGCGATCATGACAAAGGCGGCGGAATATTTTCACGCGCGCCTGCGCTCGCGGCGTCGGCGCGGGCAAGCCCGCGGGCGGCGGGCGCGTCGGTCGAGTCAGTGGTCGCCGTCGTCGTCGCCGATGACGCCGTCGAAGAAGCCGCCCTCGTCTCAGCTCCTCGTGCGGTTCAGTCGCGCGCCGGCCGCTCAGACGCGGCCAACATAGGGCCAGACCTCGAGGAAGCCGCGGAGGGTCATGTCGAGCGCGACGTAGAGGATCACCGCGAGGCCGACATAGGCGATCCATCGATGCTTCTGCAGGATGCGGGCGATGAAGCTCGCGGCAAAGCCCATGAGGGCGATCGACAGGGCGAGGCCGAAGATCAGGATCTCGGGATGCTCGCGCGCCGCGCCGGCGACGGCGAGCACGTTGTCGAGCGACATCGAGACGTCGGCGATGATGATCTGCAGCACCGCCTGGCCGAACGTCTTGGTCGGCGCAGTGCCGACGATGGTGCCGTCCGGGTTGACGGAGAAACCGCCGCCATTGCCGCCGATGTCGTGCGCGTCCGCATCGGGATGATGCGTGCGCAGCTCGCGCCACATCTTCCAGCAGACCCATAGGAGCAGCAGCCCGCCTGCGAACAACAGACCGATGATAGCCAGCAGCTGCGTCGTCACCAGCGCGAAGCCGATGCGCATGATGGTGGCGGCGCCGATGCCGATGATGATCACCTTGGCCCGCTGCTCGCGCGGCAAGCCGGCGGCGGCGAGGCCGATGACGATGGCGTTGTCACCCGCCAGCACCAGATCGATCATGATGACCTGGGCGAGGGCGCTCAGTGCTTCGGCAGTGAAGAATTCAGACATTGGCTCATGCCCCTAGACGATCGCTTGCGACGGGGGCTGTCGGTCGTGTCGTCCTGGGCAGTCGAACTTGATCCAGGACTGGCAGCACCCATCTCCGGTGCAGCCGACACTCACGGGCCCACGCCTTTTCAGGTGTTCCAGCCGACATCGCAGTCCGTGAGGACTGCCAGAGGGGCCCGGTCTGGCGTTCTAAGAATTCACTCCTAGAGTGCGAGCTGCATGATCTGCTCCGGATGGCTCAGGATGGTCGCAGCGAACCCCACGAACAGGAGCGCGCCGGCGAAATCCCAGGCCGAGATCCGGTCGGGCTTGCGCGGACTGCCGAAAAGCCAGGCGAACAGCGCTACCCCGGCTCCGGCGATCAGCGCCGCGGCGCCGACGGCCGGCAGGACGAGGCCGTGCGGCAGCCGCGCGAGAACCAGCGCCAGGACCGCGATCGCGAGAACGGCGGCGATCCCGATCTGGACGACGCTCTGCAGCGAGGGTTGGCGGGCTGCCTCGGTACGGTGGCGGTTGCGGAGGTCCATTCCCGAGATCCGTCAGGCATAGACGGTCGGCGGTCCGCGCGACGAATACTATTCGTCGACGGGTCGTCACACGTCGGAGCGTTTGCCGAGAATATGCCTCGGCCCGGCCGATCGACTATTCGGGGAGGTACCGCCGTAGTTCTACGGAGACGAGCGTCCGAGCTGGACCGCCTGGCGCACGAGCGCGGCCACGCTGTCGGCCTGCATCTTGTCCATCACCTTGGCGCGATAGCTCTCGACCGTCCGCGTGCTGATGCCGAGCCGGGTGGCGATGGCGGGGCTCGTCAGTCCCTCGACGACGAGATCGAAGACCTCCGCCTCGCGCTGCGTCAGCTGCTCGAAGCGGCCGCTCAAGGCCTCCACCGAGGCGAGCTGGTTGCGTCGCTCGAGGTTGCGCGCAAGGCCGCGGTTGATCGCCGCCACGAGCTGCGCGTCGTCGATCGGCTTCTCGATCATGTCCTCGGCGCCGGCCTTGATGGCGGCGACCGCCATCGGCACGTCGGCATGGCCGGAGATCAGCACCACCGGCATGCCGAGGCCGCGGCGCTGGCACTCGCGCACCAGCTCGATCCCGTCCATGCCGGGCATGCGCACGTCGGAGACGATGCAGCCGGCGCCGGCGGCGGCGTGACTGCCGAGGAAGGCCGTCGCCGAGGCGAACGTCTCGACGTCGAAACCGTACACGCCGAGCATCTCGCCGAGTGCGGAGCGGACGGACTCCTGGTCGTCGATCAGGAATACCTTGGCTGAGGCCATCTTAGATCTTCTGGTCCTGTTGCAGCGGAATGGTGAAGCGGAACTCGGTCGAGCCGGGGACGCTCTCATGCACGAGAATGCGGCCGCCATGCGCCTCGACGATCGCCCAGCAGATCGCCAGGCCGAGGCCGAGTCCCTCGCGCTTGGAGCTGCGCAGCGGCTCGAAGAGGCGGTCGCGGATCTCTTCCGGCAGGCCGGGCCCGTTGTCGCGGACGCCGAACTCGACCGCGTCCGGCAAGGCGCGGACGGTGATGCGGATGGTCGGCTCGGGGGTGTGCGAGACCGCATCGATCGCATTGCGGACGAGGTTGAGCAGCACCTGCTGCAGCTGGGTGCGGTCGCCGGTCACGGCCACCGGCCCCTCGGGCGCGTCGACCTCGACGCCGACATGGCCGGCGAGAGCTTCGGCCTGCGTCAGGAGCACCGTCTCCTCGAGCAGCTCGTGCACGTCGACGATGCCCGCCGCCGGCCGGCCGCGCTTGACGAATTCGCGCACCCGGCGGAGCACGGCGGCCGCGTGGTCGATCTGCAGGATGGCATTGCCGAGGTTCATCTCCGCCCGGGCGAGATCGGGCTCGGGCGCGGCGATCAGCATCTGCGCCGAGCGCGTCAGCGCGCGGGCCGCCGTCATCGGCTGGTTCAGCTCGTGCGCCAGGGCCGAGGTGATGCTGCTGACGATCGTCAGCCGCGATTCGCGCACGGCCTTGCTCTCGAGCGCCTGCAGGCGCGCCTGCGCGCGCGAGCGCTCGCTGACCGCGGCGCCGACGACGAGACCGGTGGCGGTCAGCACGAACATGAGCGCCTGGACCTCGGTGAAGGCGCGAATGTCGGCCTCGACCGCATGCAGATCGGCGACGAGGCTGAACTGCACCACGGCGAGGGCGAGACAGGCGCTGTCGAAGCCGAGCCGGACGGCGACCGCCACCACCGGTATGAACAGGATGTAGAAATACTCGAACTCCGAATCGGTGACGAAGCTGGTCACGATCCAGATCGCGCCGCCGAGCGCTGCGAACAACAGGACGAGCTCGATCGCCGGGGCGCGATGCCTGAAGCGGGCGAGATCGGTCGCCTCGAGGTGGCCAAGGCGCAGCACCAGCGGCGTCATGACGGCGATGCCGATCACGTCGCCGACGACGAGCTGCAGGGCCGCGGTGCCGATCTCGGACGGGCTCGCCTGCGCATCGAAGAACAGCACCGCCGACAGCAGCAGCCCGACGAGCAGCGCCGCCAGGCTGCTGCATAGCAGAAGGACGCCGAGGTCGCGCAGCCGGTCGACGCGCACGTCGAAGCCGAGCATCGAGCGCATGCCGGCGGCAGTGGTCGTATAGACGCCGCCGATGATACCGGCGATGGCCAGCACCACCGGCCAGCCGAGCCGCGTCTGCAGGACGAAGGTCTCGGCGAGCACGACGCCCGCGAACAGCAGCCCGCCATAGCGCGGCCCCCACAGCAGCACCAGTCCGAACAGCACGCCCAATCCCGGGTTCCAGGGCGTGACCGGCAGGCCCTCGAACTCGTGCAGGAAGCTCAGCCATTCGAGCGCGAGATAGGCCGCGAGCGACAGGACGATCGTCGCCAGCCTCAACCGCGCGTCGATCGAGGGTCCGAGCAGGCGCGCCGTCCGCGGCTCGCCGGCGGTATCGTCGGCGGGAGGGCTCAAGGCCCGCCGACGGCTGTCGGGCACCGCGGGGCCGGCTGCGGATCAGCTCGGGTGCACATCGCCATGCCCGCGCGTCGCCGGTCTCGTTCGGGCCGGCGGCAGGGTCGCAAGGCGGGCCTCTCGGAGGGATCGGAGCATGCGCCATATCCTCGTCTGCCTAGCCCTGCTGCGCAGCCTTGCCCGCAGCCGGAGGTAACGATCCGTTAACGATAGGGGTGATGCCCTCGGAGAGCATAATGCATTCTGGCATTTGATTCGCGGCGGGACAGGGAAAATGACGCTTCGCGATCGGCGTCGAAGCGAGGCCGAACGCCGCCGGGAGGCATGGGGGCGAGGTCGTCGGCCGTTCGCGCGGAGCGTGCCGGCGATGTTCCTACTCTTCGCCGGCACCGCCGGCTGCTCCTCCTTCTCCGACGACACCTCCTCGATCGCCACCGCGACGCAGAGCGTCCACGCGCCGCTGACGAAGGCCTTTCTGACGCCGCCGCCCGGCGGCCCGGCCATGCTGGCGCTGGTCGAGACCAAATACGCCAACGCCGTGGCGCAGGAGATCGCCATCGCCACGCGGTCCGCCGTGCCGGGGCAGAACGCCTTCCACGTCACCATCTACCGGCAGCCGAAGCCCGGCCTCAAGGACACCCTGCCGGACCGGGAGCTCGGCCGCCCGGCGCTGCGCAAGGAGATGAACGAGCGGCTGCCCGGCGTGCCGATGAAGTTCGCCGACTACTATGTTCAGAACCGCTACGGCCCCTTCGGCTACGCCGTCGGCCGCGCCGCAAGCGGCGAGCTCTGCCTCTACGCCTTCCAGCGGATCGTGCCGAACCAGGCGCGCTACATAATCGAGGGCCCGCGCGGTGCGATCGCCGTGCGCCTGCGGTTCTGCGACATCCGCGCGACCGAGCCCGAGCTGCTGGCCTCGATGTACGATTTCAGCATCAACGCCTATGTCCGCAGCTATTCGTGGAACCCTTACGGCGAGGCGGCGCCGCCATCGCCGAGCCTCGGCAAGCCGAGCGCGCCGGTGCTCCCGATCGGCCCGCTCGGACCGGCGAGCGTCGTCGACGGGCAGTTCGGCCGCGATCTCGACTCCGAGGCGGCGGCAGCCGGTGCCGCACGGCGTGGCCGCACCACCGGCCGCGGCGTCGGCGAGGGCGTCCGCGACCCGGCCTATCCCGTGGTGCCGCCCCCGCCGGCCACCGAGGTCGACTGAGAATTCCCTGAAGCGCTAATAGTACCGACCGTTAACGAGGGTCGGTCATAATGTCCGCGGCGCGCCGTGGGCGAACGGCGATGCATGGTCGTGCCGTCGTGGCGGCGCTCTACGAGCAGGTGGGAATGCGTAGAATTCTCCTCACCTTGATCTGGGCAGTAGCCGCCACGGTGGTGATCTTCCTCATTACGCTGCCGATCAGCCTGCAGGCGCATCTGATCGCCGGCTCGATCGTGCTCGGGGCGATGATCCTCCTGAAGATCACGCGGCCCGAAGGAGTCTGGCGCCTCGTCGCGCTGGCGCTCGGCACGGCGATCGTGCTGCGCTACGTCTACTGGCGCACCAGCAGTACGCTGCCGCCGGCGAGCGAGCTCGAGAACTTCATTCCCGGTGTCCTGCTCTACCTCGCCGAGATGTACAGCGTGGCGATGCTGGCCCTGTCGCTGTTCGTGGTCGCCTTCCCGCTGCCGCCGCGGCGCAGCCCGCAGCTGCCGGAGAACCGGCTCCCGACGGTGGACGTCTTCGTCCCGTCCTACAACGAGGACGCGCGCCTGCTGGCGACGACGCTCGCCGCCGCCAAGGGCATGGACTATCCCGCCGACCGGTTCACCGTCTGGCTGCTCGACGACGGCGGCACCGACCAGAAGTGCGAGTCCGACGATGCGGCCACCGCCGTCACCGCCCAGAAGCGGCGCCGCGAGCTGCAGCAGCTCTGCGCCGACCTCGAGGTCAACTACCTGACGCGGGCGCGCAACGTCCACGCCAAGGCCGGCAATCTCAACAACGGCCTCGAGCACTCGAACGGCGAGCTCGTCGCCGTGTTCGACGCCGACCACGCGCCGGCACGCGACTTCCTGAAGGAGACGGTCGGCTTCTTCGAGGGCGAGCCAAAACTGTTCCTCGTGCAGACGCCGCACTTCTTCATCAATCCCGATCCGCTCGAGCGCAATCTCGGCACCTTCGAGCGCATGCCGTCCGAGAACGAGATGTTCTACGGCATCATCCAGCGCGGCCTCGACAAGTGGAACGCCGCCTTCTTCTGCGGCTCGGCGGCGGTGCTGCGGCGCCGGGCGCTCGAGTCGACCAACGGCTTCTCCGGCATCAGCATCACCGAGGACTGCGAGACCGCGCTCGAGCTGCATTCGCGCGGCTGGAGCAGCATCTACGTCGACAAGCCGCTGATCGCCGGCCTGCAGCCCGACACCTTCGCCTCCTTCGTCGGCCAGCGGACCCGCTGGGCGCAGGGGATGATGCAGATCCTGCGCTTCCGCTTCCCACCCCTGAAGCGCGGCCTCAGCCTCTCGCAGCGGCTGTGCTACATGTCGAGCACGATGTTCTGGCTGTTCCCGATCTCCAGAATCATCTTCCTGATATCGCCGTTGTTCTATCTCTTCTTCGGCCTCGAGATATTCAATGCGTCGGGTGCGGAGTTCCTCGCCTACACCTCGACCTACATGATCGTCAACCTGATGATGCAGAACTACATCTATGGCCGCTACCGGTGGCCGTGGATCTCCGAGCTCTACGAGCTGCTGCAGTCGGTCTATCTGTTTCCGGCGCTCTTGTCGGTGATCGCCAATCCGAAGCAGCCGACCTTCAAGGTGACGGCCAAGGGCGAGGCGGTCGCGGAGAGCCGCATCTCCGAGATCGGCATGCCGTTCTTCATCATCTTCGGAATACTGGTCGCCTCGCTCGCCGTAGCCGCCTGGCGGGTCGTCTACGAGCCCTATCGCGCCGACCTGACGCTCGTCGTCGCCGGCTGGTCGGTGCTGAACCTCGTCATGGTCGGCTGTGCGCTCGGCGTCGTCTCCGAGCGCGGCAATCCGCGCCAGAGCCATCGCGTCCAGGTGGCGCGCCGCTGCGAGATGATCTACGGCGACGAGCGCGAGCCGGCGACGATCGAGAACGTCTCCGTCGGCGGCGCCAGCATCCGCCCGGCGGGCAACCTCGTCGACAAGCTCCGCGTCGGCTCGCTGACCAGCATCACTTTCAAGCCCTATGCGGACATTCCGCCGGCCGAGCTGCCGCTCGTCATCCGCCGCATCGACATCCGGGCCGACGGCGTCCATCTCGGCTGCCAGTTCCTGACCCGCGAAGCGATCCATCACCGGCTGATCGCCGATCTTCTGTTCGCCAATTCCAAGCAGTGGGAGGAGTTCCAGAAGTCGCGCCGCGTCAACATCGGCGTGCTGCGCGGCACGGTGATGTTCCTCGCCATGTCGATCTACCAGACCGGCCGCGCGCTCGGCTATCTTCTCGGCTTCCAGAAGCGGCGGTCGCCGGGCTACGAGGGGCACGCCGCCGAGGTCGAGCGATGACGCTCCGCTGGCCCGCCCTCGCGATCTGCCTGGCCTGCTGGCTTCCCGGCGCGGCGGCGCTGGCCGGCCC
>JAEZCD010000337.1 GCA_023430145.1 Pseudomonadota bacterium | reverse complement strand
TCGCCGGGGCCCGCTTTCGGACGGGCCGGGGCGCGCATGTCTCGCCGCGTCCCTGAGCCCGGCGGCATGCGAGGCCGGGCCCGACGTCCCGAGGCGACGGCTATCGCGGCGCTCCTGATGGCCGCGTTCGTCGCCCTGCCCGCCCGGGCGGACCCGGCGGTAGTGGCGTTGCAGGTCGCGCCGGGGGACGGGCCGGGAGCGATTCAGGCGGCGATCGACCGGGCCCGGGACATGCGGCGCGACGGGGAGACGCAACCGATCGAGCTGCGGCTGGCGCAAGGGATCTACCGGCCGACGGCGCCGCTGCGAATCGCGGGCGCCTTCGGCCCGGGCGGCCTGCGGCTGACGGCCTCTCCGGGCGAGACGGTCGAGATTGCCGGCACCGAGATCGTCGACGCGCAGCCGGCGGCGCCCGCGCCGAGCGATGCGGCGCGGATCGCGCCGGAGGCGCTTGCGCGCCTGCGCGTCATCCCTCTCGGCACCCGGACACCGGAAAAGGATAGGGCCGCGTTGCCGAATGCCGGCATCATGCTCTTCCAGAGCGATCGGGCGCTGACCCCGGCGCGCTGGCCGGCGAGTGGCTACGCCGTCGCCCCCACGCGCTTTACAGCCGAAGAGCGCCGCTTCGTGCGCTTTCCCCCGCCGCCGGAGAAGACCGCGGCCTGGAAGGCGCAAGGCATGCTGTGGGCTGAAGGATTCTTCACCAGCGACTACAATTACGAGCGCCGAAAATTCTCGCTCGTCGACGAGGAGACCGTGCAGGTGACGGTCGGCGAGCCCTCCGGACCGAAGAGCTGGCTGCCGAAATACGCCGTCTTCAACGCGCTCGAGGATTTGCTGCAGCCGGGCACTTACGCCGTGCGCGACGATCCCCCGCGCCTCCTCGTGCTGCCGTTCGAGCCCGGTGCGCCGCTGGAGCGCGCGCGGCTCGAAAGCGTGCTCGAATTCGATCGGGCCGCGAATGTCGCGGTGGAGGGGATCTCGTTCGGCAAGGTTTCGGGCACCGCCGTGACGGTGCGGGACTCGACGGAGATCCGGATTGTCGACAGCGCCGTCGGATGGGCCGGCGAAACCGGCATCGCCGTCGCCGGCGGGGAGGACGTCGCCATCGTCCGCACCGTCGTTCACGACACCGGCGGGCGCGGCATCACGCTTTCCGGCGGCGACCGCGCGACGCTTTCGCCGAGCGGCCACCTCGTCGAGGACTCCGTCGTGATCGACTTCGGCCAGATCGCGAAAACCTACCATCCCGGGATCGGCATTGCCGGCGTCGGCGCACAGGTCCGCCGCTCGCTGATCACCCGCGGGCCGCATGCCGGCATCATCTTCTACGGCAACGACCACGCGATCGAGGGCAACGAGCTCTCGCACCTCATCCTCGAAGGCGGCGACGCCGGCGCCATCTATGTGGGACGCGACTGGACGCAGCGCGGCACCATCATCCGCGGCAACTTCTTCCACGACATCGCCTGGCGCATCCCGCCGGCCTTCGGGCACTGGTCGGCGACGGTCTACCTCGACGACTATACGAGCGGCACCAGCGTCACCGACAACGTCTTCTTCAGGGTGAGCCTCCCGGTGCTGATCGGCGGCGGCCGGGACAACGAGGTCGTCGGCAACGCCTTCGTCGAGACGAGGCCGCAGGGCATCATGATCGACTCGCGCGGCGAGACTTTTGGCCGCGAGAGCCTCGCCGACTCACGCAACGCGCCGCGAAAAACCTTGCGGGACGTACCCATCGACAGCCCGGCCTATGTGCGGCGCTATCCGAACCTCGCCAACATTCTCGCCGACGAGCCGGAAAAGCCGAAATACAACACGGTGCAAAGCAATCTCTTCTTCAATTCGGTGCCCTATCGGATGGGCGGCAGCCTGCTCGACCGCAACGCGATCGAGCGGCCGACGGCGCAAGTGCTGCCGGCGGGCTCCCTCTCGGCCTGTCCCGGGCGCGCCGACAGCGTGCTCGCCTTCCTCGGCAAGCATCGAGGCGCAGCGGAAAAGTACCTCGAGATGGACCGCCGCAGCCGGCTCGCCGGCCTGAAGTATTTCGGCCTCGTGCGGGAGCGCATGCAGCAGGAGGGTTGCTGAGAGCGGAAAGCCCGCCTCCACTCACCGCGCGCGCCGCGAATATCCCAGCACCTTGGCACCGAAGGAATTCGCCGCCCGCAGCGCGACGCTCGTCCCGACGACCGGCCAGGAGAGACGAAGATTTCTCCGCTGGCTGCGGATCGCCTCGCCGATCAGCCGCAGCTTGTGGCGACCGGAGGCCGAGTCGCCGGAGAACTCGTTGATGCTGATGGTCACCGCGCAGCTGCGAAAGCGCAGCCCATCGCGCCACATGCGGGTGATGACGTCGTAGTCGCCGCAGAGCCTGAAATCGGTGTCGTAAGGGTAGTCCAGATGCGCCAGGCGGCGGAACACGGTCGCCTGGTGCAGCCCCGGCTGCCCGTGCCAGATATAGCCCGGCGACCGCGCCTTGCGCGGAATGCGCGTCCGGCCGAACTCCATGATCGACGCGCCGTAGAGGATGTCGACCGGCTCGCGGACGAGAATAGTCCGCAGCTCGTCGAGGACGTCCGCCGCGGCGAACCGGTCGCCGCTGTTCATCATCAAAAGGTAGTCGCCGGCGGCGAGCCGCAGGCCCTTGTTCATGGCGTCGTAGATGCCCCGGTCCGGCTCGCTGACGGGGGTGACGTTCGGCGCCGCCCAGCTCATCGCCACCTCCGCCGAGCCATCCGTCGAGGCGCCGTCGACGATCACCCACTGCCAGTCTCGATTGCTCTGCGCGAGGAGGGATTCGCGCGTGCGGCGGAGGCCGTCGAGATTGTTGCGCGCGATCGTCACGACCGAGAAGAAGGTCTCGCTCATCGATGCCTCCCGGGGACGGGCGCGTGCGGCTTGCGCCAGCCGCGGAGCCTCGCCGGATGTCCGCTGACGATGGCCGCGTCCGGCACGTCTGCGAGCACCAGCGAGCGCGCGCCGACGACGGCGCCCCGGCCGATCGTCACACCCGGCATGACGAAGGCCTGCGCGGCCACCCAGGCCTCGTCGCCGATCGTCACCGGCGCGCGCGTGATGTCGAAGCCGAGCCGACGGAAATCATGGCTGCCGGTGCAGATGTAGCAGCCCTGCGAGACCACCGCCGAGCGGCCGATGACGATGCGGTCGAGCGAATAGAGCTCGGCATGGTCGCCGATCCAGGAATCGTCGCCGATCGTCAGGTACCAGGGATAGGTGATGCGCGCGGACGGGCGGATCAGGACATGCGCACCGATCCGGGCGCCGAACAGGCGCAGCAGGAACCGCCGCCAGCCGAAGCACGCCTGCGGCGAGGTCTTGAACAGCAGCGCCTGAACGATCCACCAGAGCTGCACGGTGACGCCCGAGCGCCCGCGGAAGCCCGCCGGCAGGCGAAAAGCGCGCAGATCCTGGTAGCGGCGATCCGCTCCAGCGCTGCCCTGTTCCGTGGACGGCGCCGCGCTCGACTGCATCCATGCCCCGCGCTCGCTCACGGGCTTCTCTCTCCGGCCAGCAGGAGGACGCGGACGCGGCGGTCGGTCAACACCGTCACGATCCATACGGCGGCGGTCGGCACGACGAGCAGGGCCAGATCTACCGGCACGATTCCGATCTGCAGCCGATCGACGGCGAGCGCGGCCGCGACCGCCGTCGCTCCGCTCGCCGCCACCACCGGCAGGCTCTGCGCGATCGCCGAGAGCTGAAGGCGCGTCGTCACGGGTCCGCGCCTGCCCGACACGACGAGCGAGAGCGGCGCGCAGACGACAAACGAGACGAAGCCGAAGGCCGCCGCCGCGGCTTCCGGGCTGTGCAGCGCCCCGAGCGCGGCGCTGCCGCCGCGGGCGGCGAAGTCGAACATCCCCCACAGGCCGAGCTCGCGCACCCGCCCCTGGCTGATCATGAAATGGCTGAACGGTCCCAATATGCCGAACGAGGCGATCGCTGGCCCGAGACAGGCGACCATCACGGCGGCGCGATCCCATTGCGGGCCGAACAGGAAGGCGACGATGTCGGCGGCGCCGAGCGAGGCGATCAGCCCGATGGGCAGGAACGCGGCGCAGGTGAGCGTGAGAATGCGCCGGGAGAGCGCGATCGTCGCCTCCGGCTGCGTGGCGAAGCGGCAGAGAAGGGGAAACTGCACCGCCATGAAGGGCGTCAGCAGGAAGGTCAGCGGAAACATCAGGAGGGACTGGGCGCGGGAGAACTGTCCCATGGCGGCCGGGTCGTACAGGTAGCCGATCGCCGCCGTCGGCAGGTTGTAGGCGAGGTAGTTCAGGAGCTGAAAGGCGCTCGCGCCGGCCCCGAACCAGACGAGGTGTAGATGGCTTCGCAGCGCCCGCGGCCACCCCGGCATCCAGCCGGCCGAGATCCAGTAGAGCGCGCCGGTGACGCAGCCCTGCAGGACCGTGCCCCAGACGAGCGACCAGGCGCCGGCGCCGTGGATCGCGAGGCCAATGGTCAGGGTGACGCCGCACAGCAATCCGGCGATCTCGGCCACGGCGACCGGCCTGAAGGCGATCTCCCGCCGCAGGGACGCGGCGTGCTGGGATGCGAGGCCGACGACGAGGAACGCCAGCGCCAGCACCCACAGCATCGGGACGAGCGGCGCCCGGAATGCGGCCGCCAGCAGCGGCGCCGTGGCGACGATCAGGATCGCGCCGGCGCCCGTGACGGCGGCGTTGAACCAGAAAAGCGCCGCCCGTCGCTCGGCGCCGAGGCTGTCGACCTGGATCGTCGCCGAGGACAAGCCGAGGTCACGCATGATGGTCATGAAGTTGTAGATCACCAGCACGATGGCGGCGACGCCGAATTCCGCCGGCGTCAGCAGCCGAGACAGCACCACCATCTGCGCGATGTTGACGGCGGCCGAGAGGAAGCGCTGGAGATAGACGATCAGCGTTCCGGAGCGCGCGCGCTCCCTGTAGCGCTGGTCGCGGGCGATCGCATCGGCGTGCGGCGACAAATCATTCATCGGTCGCGACGAATTGCGCCTTCCATTGCGCGATCCGCTCGACCGGCAAGCGCAGGTCGAGCGTGCGCCCGTCGCCGAACGCGGCCGCGAAGCCGGCTTCGCTGAGATCCTCGATCAGCGGCACGCCGAAATCCTTGCCCATCTCACGAGCGCGATTGTCGATCGGCACGATGCGCGCGAAACGCCCGCGCTGCAGCGCGCGGATGCCGGCATGCAGGCGCGTGCCGGCATATTCGCAGGGGCTTTCGAGGAGCTGGTCGAAGGCGCGCAGGGTCGGCTCGACGAGCTCGAAGCCGCTCGCATCCAGTGTCTTCACGTATTCGTAGTCGCGAATACCCTGCAGCCACAGATAGCGCTTCGAATAGCGGGAGCGGATTCCGTCCAGCATCCGGTTGTCGCGCTCGAGGTTCGGGTGATAGTCGGTGACCGTCGTTACCGCGACGTCCACCGGATTGCGGGCGGCACTGTCGAGGCGCGCGGCACTGAGCCCCCACAGAGTCGGGCAGCCGGTATTGATCACCTTGCCGACGCCCGTCTTGCCGAGATTGACGGCCGTATAGGTGTCGCGAACGGCATGCATGTACCGTGAGGACAGAGCGTTCCTCAGCATCGTGCGGGTGAAGACGTCCGGCGACTGCTGATACTGCCACCAGCCGACGCCGAGCAGCACGGCATCCTTCATCAGATAGGCATCGATCGGATCGATCTTCCACTGGCGGTAGCGCAGCATGTGCGACGACAAGAGATTGGTGCCGCCGATCAGGGCGAGATCGGCGTCGCGCAGCAGCCGCTTGCCGTTGAGGCCCAGCGGCAGCGTGGTGGGCACGCGGATGACCATCGCGGTCGGGAATATCTCGTCGACGATCCGGCCGACGGCATCCATGATGATCTGATCGCCGATATTGCCGCTGCCGACGCTCGTATCGAACAGCACGACGAGACGGAACGGGGACGGGTTCGTCGACGGCATGCTGCCCCTGACTCTCGGCGAGGGCGGAGCCGGCCCTGCCTCGGCGCCGGCATCGCGGCCGCTGCCGATCGCATGCGAGCCGGCCGCGTCGGAGAGCCGGCCCGCGGGCCGACCCGGAAGATGCGCTTCATCGCCGCTGCCAGGCGATGCACCGGACAGAGCCGACATTTTCGCACGCGTCCCGATCCGAGGAGGACTTCCAATCATGCCCTGATTTAGAATACAGATCGGGACGGAAAGCTAGATGCTCAGCATGACGCAGCAACCATTCCTGTCGAGGCGAAGTGTATATTATGCAATCCGAGAGTTATCATGACGTACACGGCGTGTCGCGACGAGAGATACGCTTGCCGAAGGGGTGACACGTCGCGGATATGAGGCATGAGGACTACGTCGCGTGGTTTATATGAGGATGTCGAAAGGCTCACCCAGTGCAGGTCTTGCATGTCAACATTCGTGCTTCGCAGGGCGGCGCCGGTCGCGTTGCGCTCGATCTGCATCGCCGCCTGAGACTCCAGAACATCGATAGCCGGCTCGTGTACGGATACGCCTCCGGGATCGGTGACGATCCCGAGGTGCGCGATGACGCCACCGTGCGTCGCATCGGCACGCGCGCCGCGGTCATCGGCAATTTCGCGACCCATCTCCTGATCGGCCGCGATCTGTTCACCGGCCGCAAGGCCGTTCTGGCCGAGGCGATCGAAGCGTCCGATGTCGTCCATCTTCATGCGCCGCATCACTACTTCATGAACTGGGACTTTTTCATCGGGATTATTGCCCGATTCGGAAAACCTCTGGTGATCACTGCGCACGACTGGTGGTTCGTGACAGGACGCTGCGGCTTCGTCGAGGGGTGCACCGGCTGGCAGCGGCAGTGCGGCGAGTGCGGCGCGATGAAATGTCGCGATCTGCCGAGCTGGCTCGATCTCTCGCGCGCGAACCGGGATACGAAGGTCCGCTCCATCCGCCGGCTCGGCGCCGCGGTCGGCTTCGCCTGCCCCTCGCGGCACATCGCGCACGATTATCGGCGCGCCTACCCGGACACCGACATCAGGGTCGTGCACAACTGCATCGACCTCGATTTCGAGCAGCAGCTCGCCGCGGCGCCTGCGCCCGACACGGGGGAGCGCAAAGCGTATCTCTTCTCGGCCTCCGACCTCGCATCGCCCGGCAAGGTGGATGCGGATCTGGTGCGCGCCCTGCTCGAGGCCGGCGAAATCCCGCTGCGCTTCGTCGGGCGCAACAATCCCTTCGCGGTGGCGCCCGGCGCCTGGCTCGGGGAGGTCCGCAGCCGCCGGCAGATGGTGGACGTGCTGCGCGGCGCCCGCGCGCTCGTGTTCTGCTCGCGCATGGACAATGCGCCGCTGACCATCATGGAGGCGCTGGCGGCCGGGTGCTTCGTGCTCGCCTATCAGTCGCCCGCCGCGCAGGAGATGCTGGAGCTCGTCGGCGGCCGCTGCGTCGCCGACCGGCAAGCGATGATAGAGGCGATCCGGGGCGGCGCCGTCGAGGCGCTCTATGGCGGCATCGACGCCGGCGAGCTCGCCCGCCGCGCCGCGGCGCATTTCTCGGGCACGGCGATAACGGGCAAGTACCGCGCCCTCTATGCCGACGCGGTCGCTGCGGCGCGTCCGGCCGATGCCGCGGCGGCTTCCGGTAACGCCTCCTTCGCTGCGGCCGGCGCGGGGCCGCGGCTGCCATGGCTGCGATGAGCGGCGGGGAGCGGGGCTCGATGCAGGAGACGGCGTTCGTCTATCCGGATTTCGCGAGCGTTCGCGATTTCGGGCTGTTCCGGGTCGGCGGGTCCGGCCTTGCGAACTGCCTGATCGCCTGGGCGCGCGCGTCCGTGCTCGCCGACAGGACCGGCAGCCGGCGCATCGCCGCCACCTGGCCGTCGCTGCGGATCGGGCCGATCCTGCGGCGCGAGAAGGATGTGCGCCTCTATGCCGACCTGTTCGTGCCGGAGGCGGATGCCGTCGCCGGGCTTCGCAAGCTCCACCTCCTCGCCCGCTCCAGGCGGAAGGGCTTCGCCTTGCCGGACGAGATCGCTCGCGCCGAGCCAGGCACCCTCTATGTGTGCGACGGCTCGCGCATCGTGCCCGAATATTTCGAGGGCCTTCTCGCGCATCGGGACGAGCTGCGGCGGCGCCTGTTGGCGATGACCCGGCAGCGATGGAAGGATCGCGCCGCTGCCAACGCGGGCGCCGAGGTCGCCGTCCATGTCCGGCTCGGCGACTTCTTGGCCGCCGCGCCCGCCGGCACGCCGGCCTTCAACGTGCGCATACCGATCGGGTGGTATCGCGACCGGATCGAGCGCCTCCGGGCCGAAGCCGGACGACGCCTCACGGTCCGCGTCTTCAGCGACGGCTCGGACGCGGAGCTCGCGCCCCTGCTGTCGCTGCCGGACGTTCAGCGCGCGCGCGGCGGCAATGCGATCGCCGACATTCTGGCACTGTCGCGCGCCCCCATCCTGGTATCGTCGGGATCGACGTTCAGCATGTGGGCGGCGTTCCTGGGGGACGGTGCGTCGATCTCGCATCCGGGCCGGCTGTTTCAGCGGGTGAAGCCGGACGAGGCGGTGGAGGTCGAATCCGCGGCCGGAAGCGCTTTGCCGAGGAGATTTCTGGAGCAGGCCTTCGACCGCGCCGCGCCGCTGGCGGCGCCGGCGTGAGGGAATTTGCGGGCTCGCGAACCGGGCCCGCTCTCGCGTCGCTACCAGCGCTTTCAGGAAAGCCCGCGGACCTCATGGTGCCCGAGCGCAACGCACGAAAAAAGAGCAGCCCATGGCTGCTCTTTGGGCTTGACCAAAAAGCGTGCGGGATTATTTTGTGCGTTGCAGCATTTCGGTGCTGCTGCCCTCCTTGGGCGTTTCCTCCCTAGACTTGGGCCGCCCTCCGGGCGGCTCTTTTTTTATGCGCGAAGGGTACGTCCAAAGGCGTGCCGATTGCAAGCCTGCATCGCGCTGGACGCGGGGCTCGTGGACTGCGCGCCCTCACTCGAGCACGAGAAACGTGAAGGCGAAGCCGAGCCCCGCGAGGAAGACCACCTGCGCGGCATAGATGGCCAGCATGGCTCGCCCCTCGGCTGTGGCCCAGATCGGCCGCGATCGATGGCGCATCGGATCCCGCACGGTGACGATTTCGCATGCCTCGGTTGGCCGCCAGGGCGGGATGGCCTCGTGCCCTGGCGGCCTCAGGACCCGCGCCCCCCAACGCTTTGCCGCATGGGCGCCAATCCGGGACGAAGGATCGCTGCCCGGCAGCGCTCCGACCATCGGGGAGAACCCGGAAATCATTCGCGGATTGCCCTATCGAGTGCTGGCGATACCCCAAGATCGGCCGTCGCCGGAGCTGATGAATCGGGCCTCGAGGCCGATGCAGGCGGGCAAGCATGCGCTCGACCTCGCGCCGGACTTCACCCCGAGGGCGACCCGGCTGCCTGCGACGCCGCGAGCCCTCCGCTCGAGAGGAGCCGATCGAAATAGCCGATCGTCGCCTGCAGGCCCTCGCGCAGGGGGATTCTCGGTTCCCAGCCGAGATGCCGGCGCGCCAGCGCGATGTCCGGCTGCCGCTGCTTCGGGTCGTCCTGCGGGAGCGGCATGAAGACGAGGCTCGATCGCGACCCGGTCAGCTCGATGGCGAGCTCGGCGAGCTCGCGAATGGTGAACTCGACCGGATTGCCGAGATTGACCGGGCCGGTGACGTCCGTCGGGGTCGCCATCAGGCGCACAAAACCCTCGATCAGATCGTCGACATAGCAGAACGAGCGCGTCTGGCTGCCGTCGCCATAGATGGTGATCGGCTCGCCCTTCAGCGCTTGGACGACGAAGTTCGAGACCACGCGCCCGTCGCTCGGGTGCATGCGCGGGCCGTAGGTGTTGAAGATGCGGGCGACCTTGATCTCGAGCCGATGCTGGCGGTGGTAGTCGAAGAACAGGGTCTCGGCGCAGCGCTTGCCTTCGTCGTAGCACGAGCGGGGTCCGATCGGGTTTACGTTGCCCCAGTAACCCTCCGGCTGCGGATGAACTCCGGGATCGCCGTAAACCTCCGAGGTAGACGCCTGGAAGATCCGCGCTCGCAGCCGCTTGGCGAGACCCAGCATGTTGATGGCGCCGTGCACGCTGGTCTTCGTCGTCTGCACGGGATCGTGCTGGTAGTGGATCGGCGAGGCGGGGCAGGCGAGATTGTAGATCTCGTCGACCTCGACATAGAGCGGGAACGTCACGTCGTGGCGGATGAACTCGAAGCGCGGATCATCGAGAAGATGCGCGATGTTGCGCTTGGAGCCGGTGAACAGATTGTCCACGCACAGCACGTCGTGCCCGTCGCCGAGCAGGCGCTCGCAGAGGTGGGAACCGAGAAATCCGGCGCCTCCGGAAACGAGTATCGTTCTGGTCGCGGTCACCGGGTCCCTCGCATCCGAAGAATCGCGCGCCCCGCCTTTGCGAGACGGCACTTCGCCGACGTCGAGGAGGGAGTGCACCGAAGCGACCCTGCCAAGGATCGGCATCCGTCCGCAAGACGCGCCTTCGAGAATCACCCGCCCGTCGGACGAACGCGCTGCCCCAGCGTAAAGCTCAGCGGTCGGATTTCCACGCGTCCGGCCACTCGATCTTGTCGTTCCAGGCGCCCACCTCGCCCTTCGGGGCCGCCGGGTCCGGCAAGGCGGGCTCGCTGAACAGGGGCGGCGGGCGCGGGCGCCTCGCCGCGCTCGAGTCGCCGCTGGTTCGGGCGGGTGCCTCGCGGGGCGGCGGGGGTGGGACGAGAAGCGCGCAGGCGAAGGAGAACAGCGCGCTGACCGCCGTCGTCCGCAGCGGATAGTCCACCAGCGAGTGTGCGAGCACGAGGGCGATGACGAGCGTCGCCGCCCGCTCCAGATCGACCCCAGCGGGATCGGCGTCGACGGCGGGCGCGCGCCAGGCCCGGATGGCGCGCGGTATGTACCAGACGAGGAACAGGATCAGCAGCGCGAGGCCGACGATGCCGGTCTCCAGCAGCAGCTCCGCCAGATCGTTGTGCGCACGGTTGGCATAACCGGCGAAGGCGTCGGCAGGCTTCTCCACGGTCGCGTAGACGGGCACGAAGGAGCCGAGGCCGGTACCGAAGGGAAGCGCCGACCAGGCGGTCTGGAACGTGGTGATGTTCAGCGGAACGCGCAGATCGTCCAGCACGTGGCCGCCGTCGAAGCGCGTGGCGACACGCGCGAGGCCGAATTGCGCGGCGACGAGAACGGCGACGCCGAGCGCGAGCAGCACCGTCCGCGCGCTGCTCCAGCGCGCCCGCGGGACACCGCCCTCGCGGGGGGCCGCGACCAGAGCCATCGCGCCGATGCCGACGACGGCAGGCATGGCGAGGATCAGACCGGCTCGCGACCGGGCGAGCGCGAGGCCGACGGTGATCACGATAAGCAATGCCGAAGCGCCGGCGATCGAGAGCGCGGTGGCGGTCTTCAGCGCGCCGCGGCGGGTGAGGGCGCGCGCGGCCGCCGAGATCCAGACCGCCGCGAACGCCAGCGTGATGTAGAGCTGGGCGGCGAAATGATTGCGGTTGGCGAAGAACCCGACGGCATCGGTGGGGTTGGTGACCTCGAAAAATCGCAGCGAGCTGTCCGGCCCCTGAGCGACCTGCAGAAAGCCGAGCACCACCGCGGCGATGCCGAGACCGAGGACGATCCGCCACAGCAGCAGCCGTCCCGAAAGGTCCAGCTGAGCGACGGCGCCCAATATGGCGAGCGGAACGATCAGCGAGGCGACGGCCGTCCAAGTCGCCTGCGGCGCCCACGAGAGTCGCCAGCGGCCGTCGCTCGAGATCTCCGGCGAGCCGGCGGGCAGCGGAGCGGCGATATCCGGCGCCAGGCCGGGAAAGATCGGTGCGAGTTGGAGGACGAGGAGGCCCGCGAGGGTCACGAGCATGATCCAGCCGAGCTTCCCGATCGCACCCCTGGGCGAGCCCGCCCAGCGCCATGTGGCGAGACAGAGGAGAATGCTGGCGGCGATCTGAACGACGACATCTGCGAGGAAGCCGGCCCGCGTTCCACCCCCGAGCACGATGGCGAGAATGAGGACGACGGCCGCCGCGGCACACAGCCCGCGCACGGACGCGCCAGCCTCAGGGGCTGGCCGGTCTGTCGTCGCCCTGGGCAGCCGCGATGATGGCCGCCGTCGTGCCGGCCGCGACCAAGCCGCCGAGAATCAGCCGCGGATCGACGCCGCCCGGCTCGCACACCGGCGTGCTCGGCACGACAAAGACGCCGACCGGGATGCTCGCCGCGCAGGTGAGCGAGAACCGGATCTGCGCCCGGCTGCCTTCGCCGACGAGAATCCGATCGCCGGGGACCACCTCGACCGCGCCGGCGATCGGCTGGAAGCCGGTACCGGAGTTGACGGAGATCGCTCCTTCCACGGGCGTGACGGTGGCTGCCGCCGCGGCAGCGGCGGTGGCAACCAGAAAAGCGGTCGCGAGAACAGATCGAGCAAGCATACGCGGCCACCTCACGGAGCCATCCACGCCGGGAGAGTGCGGCATTGCCGTTGCTCCCGCAAGCGAAGTGCGCTGAATTGAAACCTAGGAGTCACAATGCGTGTTGGATATGCAACACCCCTTTCCGCACGAAACGGACGAAGGCCGTCATGCTTTCTCGCAGGAAGGGTTTCGCAGAAACTTTAAGGAACTCCCCGCATAGGTGCTGTCCGGCACCCGGAAAATTCCAATGGGGCGGTAGGACGGGATTGCTCGCATAGCCAAGTTTGACACGGAATTTTGATACCGATTCACATGCTTGACCTCCACAGTCATATCCTGCCGGGCATCGACGACGGCGCTCCTGACCTGGAGACATCGCTCGAGATGGCCCGCGCCTATGCCTCGCAGGGCGTGGAGTGCGTTGTCTGCACGCCGCATATCGTGCCGGGACTCTATGAGAATTCGGGCCCGGACATCCGGCGGCGGGTGGCGGAGCTGCAGGCGCGCCTCGACGATGCGGACATTCCGCTGCGGCTCCTCGCCGGCGCGGACAACCACGTCACACCGACCTTCGTCACCGGTCTGCGGCAGGGCCGCCTGCTCTCGCTCGCCGACTCCGCCTATGTCCTCGTCGAGCCGCCGCACCACGTGGTGCCGCCCCGCCTCGAGGAGCTGTTCTTCGAGGTGTCCTTGGCCGGATACGTTCCGGTGCTGACGCATCCGGAGCGGCTCTCCTGGATCGACGCCAAATACGATGTCATCGCGCGGCTGGTCGCACAGGGTGTCTGGATGCAGGTGACGTCCGGATCGCTGCGCGGCGCGTTCGGGCGCCGGCCGCGCTACTGGGCCGAGCGGATGCTGGAGGAGGGCTTGGTCCACATCCTCGCCAGCGATGCCCACAATATGGGGTCCCGCCGACCCGACCTTCTCGACGGGCTGCAGGCGGCCGAGCGCCTGGCCGGCCCCGAGGAGGCCCGTCATTTGCTTGTCACCCGCCCGCGCGGTATCTTTTGTAATGTACAACCGAGCGACTTGCCCGGGCCTCACGCTGCGGCGGTTCGTGACGAGCTGCGAGGGCGAGATGAAACGGCTCACCATCCCGATTCTGCTGTTCATCGCAGCTTTGGCGAGCGGGTGCAGCGGTTCTTCACAAACCGACCTGGTCGCGACACCAGCTGACGGCGGCGCGACTCCCGAATCATCTCTGAGCGCCTTTTCCGCGGTCACTCCGGCCGCGGCGGACCACGCCGCCGTGCCGGCAACTGCGGCTGCTGCGCCGGCCGGCGCTCGGCCAGCCGCACCAGCGGCCCCGGTCCAGACGGCGGCCGCCCCGCCTCTGTCCGGTTCCGCCTACAGGATCGGCCCGTTCGACGTGCTCGAGATCCAAGTCTTCAAGGTCCCGGAATTGTCCAAGACGGTGCAGGTCTCCGAGGCCGGCACGATCAACTATCCCCTGATCGGGGAGGTTTCCGCCGCCGGACGAAGCGCCCGTCAGGTCGAGCAGGCGCTGACCCAGGCGCTCGGCGCCGAGTATCTGCGGGACCCGCAGGTCTCGGTCTATGTCAGGGAATACAACAGCCAGCGCATCACCCTCGAGGGTGCGGTCGAGAAGCCGGGAGTCTATCCCATTCGCGGCGACATGACGCTGCTGCAGCTGCTGGCGACGGCGGGCGGGGTGAGCGCGATCGCCGACGACACGATCGTGATCTTCCGGACCGTGAATGCCAAGCGGACGGTTGCCCGGTTCGACGTGGACCCGATTCGCGAAGGGACCGCGCCCGACCCGAAGCTCGCCGCAGGGGATATGGTGATCGTCGGGAAATCCTCTCTCAAGGAGGGGTTTGGCAACGTGTTGAAGGCCCTGCCGCTGGCGGGCGTCTTCACCCTGATCTAGCGTGCGAGGTCGGCGGCACGAGGGGTGATGTTCAGTCCGACGGCGAAGAGTGGGGGTGACGACCGTCGTCCGAGCGGCGAGCAGCAACTCGCTCCCGTCGGCACTGGCGCGCTGCCGGCCGCGCGCGATCCCTACGGCACCCCGGGCTATGGCTATGGCTATGGCCATGTTCCCGAGGTCGAGGGCACCGATTTCGCGGCGATGGCGATGCGCCATCTGCGGACCGTCCTCAAGCACAAATGGCTGATCCTCGGCGCCGCGGTGCTCTTCGTGGCCGTCGGCGGCGTCTCGACGGCGATGAAGACGCCGCTCTATACCGCGACGGCGCAGATTCAGATCGCCAGCCAGCCAGCCAAGGTCGTCGACGCCGGCGCGACCATGCCGTCCGAATACAGCGCCCCGGATTTCCTGCGGACCGAGTACGAGCTGCTCAAGAGCCGGGCGATGGCCGAGCGTGTCGTCTCGATGATGGGCCTCGCCGAGGACAAGGCCTTCTTCGCGCCGCGCAACCCGACGCTCCTCAGCGCGCTGAAGGGGCTGCTGCGCCCGGCGCCGAGCGAGCCCTCGGCGCCGGCTTCGGCACTCGAAGGGTGGGCGACGGGCATCGTCGCCTCCAACATCGCGATTCGCCCCGTGCCGGGGTCGCGCCTCGTCAACCTCAGCTATACGGATCCTAGCCCGCAACGGGCGGAACGCATCGCGAACGCCTATGCCGATGCGTACATCGCCTCCAATCTCGACAAGCGCTTCCAGGCGAATGCCTATGCGCGGACCTTTCTCGACGACCAGATCAAGCAGTTGAAGCTCAAGCTCGGCGAGTCGGAGCGGGCGCTGCTCGAGTTCGCCGAGCGCGAGAAGCTCATCGAGGTCAACGAGGAGACATCGATCGCGGCGAGCAACTTGGCGGCGGCCAACTCCGCGCTCGGCAGCCTGATCTCCGAGCGCATGCGGAACGAGCAGTCCTGGGAGCAGGTGAAGAACGCCAGCGAGATCAATCTGCCGCAATTTTTGAGCAACAGCGTCATCGACGGTCTTCGCGCCCGGCGCAACGCACTCGTCACCGAATACGAGGAGAAGCTGGAGACGTTCAAGCCGAACTACCCGGCGATGGTCCAGATCACCAATAAGATCAAGGAGATCGATCGCCAGCTCGCGGCCGAGGTGACGGTCATCAAGGACTCGATAAAGGCCTCTTACGAGGGCTCGCTGCACCAAGAAAACGAAATGAAGCTGCGGATCGGAAAGCTCAGTCTCGAGGTTCTGGAGACACAGAAGAAGAGCGGCCGCTACAACATCCTGAAAGGCGAAGTCGAGGCCAATCGCAGCCTCTACAACAGTCTGCTGCAGCGCTTCAAAGAGGTCGACATCGCGAGCGGCGTCGGCACCAACAACGTCTTCGTCGTCGATCGTGCGGTCACGCCTGGTGCACCGTCGGAGCCGAGGCTCAGCCGCGCGCTGATGCTTTCGCTGATGCTGGGATCGGGGGCCGGGCTCGGCCTCGCCTATCTGATCGAGCTGTTCAACGACAAGGTGCGTGTCCCGGAGGAGATCGAACAATTGTCGGGGCTCACGACCCTCGGCGTGATCCCGACCGTCGCCAATGGGCGCTTCGAGGACCAGCTGTCGGATCCGCGCTCGCCCGTGGCGGAGGCCTACCGCTCGCTCGCGACAACGCTGCAATTCTCGACCGAATCCGGCATGCCGCGGTCGCTGGCGGTGACCAGCGCCGGCCCCGGAGAGGGAAAGACGACGACGGCGCTCGCCATCGCGCGGCATTTCGCGCTGATGGGGCAGAAGGTCCTCGTCATCGACGCCGACATGCGCAAACCGTCGATGCACGTGAAGCTTGGCCAGAGCAACGCCGAAGGCCTGAGCAATTATCTGACCGGCGGCGGGGCGCCGCCGAATTTCTTTCAGTCGACCGCCTATCCCAATCTCGCCTTCATGAGCTCGGGGCCTCTGCCGCCGAATGCGGCCGACCTGCTCGCCGGACCGCGCATGTTCTCGCTCGTGTCGGTCGGTGCGGAGGTGTTCGACCTGATCGTCGTCGACACGCCCCCGATGCTCGGCCTCGCCGACGCGCAGCTGCTCGGCAGCGTCACGTCGGCGACGATCTTCGTGGTGGCGGCCGACAAGCAGCGGAAGGGCGCCGTTCGTTCGGCGCTCCGGCGCCTGCAGCTGGCGCGGTGCTCGGTCGTCGGAGCCGTGCTCACGCACTTCAACGCCAAGGCGGCCGGATACGGCTACGGGTACGGGTACGGCTATGGCTACGGGGCCGACGCCTATTCCTATGGCAAGCCGCCCGAGCTGAAGGATGACAGGGCTCCCGGAAACCGCCGGCTCGCCGCGGCGAAGCGGGATTGAGGATGCGAGACGCGACGGCGCTGATGACCGCCCTGACGCTGACGCAGCGGCCGTCGCTCTCTCGCACGGTCCGGTCGGCTCCGCTTCCGCGCGGAGTAACCTTCCTGCTCGAGGTCGCCGCCGGCGATGCGGAGGCGCTCGCCGATGCGGGCGCCATCACGGGCCAGTCGGAGGAGCGGCTGATCGATGCCGCGAGCTTCTTCGTCGAGCAGGTGCTGCTGTACCGCTCGGCGAGCTGCTATCGCGTCCTCGGCGCGAACCGGGACGAGTCGACCGCGGAGCTGCGACATCACATGGCGCTGCTCATGCGATGGCTGCACCCCGACACGGTCGCGTCCGGCCTGCGCGAGGGAGCGATCGACAGGACGGTGTTCGCGCCGCGCGTGCTGCAGGCCTGGGAGACGCTGAAGACGGCAAAATCCCGCGCCGCCTACGACGCCGCCGAGCAGAAGGGCGCCCGGCGAGCGCCGAAGGCCGGCATGGGCCGCCTTCCCGCGGGCGCGAAGCGCGGCACGCCTTCGAGCGGTTCGCGTCAGCCGGGAGGACGCCCGCGCGGCACGAACCGGCTCGAGATTCTCCCCGCCCTTCGCGACTGGTTCTGGAGCAGGCTCGTCCGCTATTTCCCGGGTAGCCAATGATGGGCCGCTCGAAGCGGCGACATGCGCCCTCCGCGATCGCCAGCGCGTGGCGTTCGCTCGACGCCTTCGCCGCATGGCGGCCGAGCCTGCGCAAGGTGCAGGCGCACCCCTTGCGGGCGGTCGGCGTCGGCCTGTTGTTCGTCGCGCTTCTGTGGCTCGTCTTGACGACCAGCCTTCCGGCCGCGCTGGCGCCGACCAGTCCGGATCTGGCGCTCGTCCTCAACGCCCGCACGCCCGCCGCGCTCGTGACCAAGGCGGAGGGGCTGCGCCGCGAGCTGCTGGCGCTCGTGGATGGACCGGACGGGCCGGCTCGGGACGCGACGCAGAACGGCGCTCGTGCTCAGGGCGGCGCGCCGCGGGACCTGATCGCGCAGCTGCCCGAGGCAGATGTCCGGGCAGGCTCCTCGGACGCCATCGCCGAGCAGCGGCGAGCGCTCCGCCAGGCGATCGGCGCGCTCGCGCGACGGGTCGTCGCCGCCGATCCGCTGAACGCGACGGGATATCGGCTCCTCGCCGAGGTCACCGACGACCCCGAGCGGGAGCGGCGCCTGATGCAGGCCGCCGTCATGCGCTCGCGCCGCGAGACCGCCGCCCTGTTCCGGCTGCTCAACGACAGCTTCCTTCGAAAGGAGCACGCGGCCACTCTCGACTATGCCGACGTGCTTCTTCGCACACGGATCGAGCTCACGAACTTCGTCGTCGCCTATCTCGGTGCGATGGCCGAGGACGAAACCGGCCGGCCCCTGCTGCTGGCGCGGCTCGCCGAGGCGCCGAAATGGCGCGACGCCTTCTTCGAGGCGCTGCCGCGTCATGTCCGGATGGCCGACACCCCGCTCGCGCTGATGGTCGCGCTGAAGAACGAGGGACAGCCGGTCGCACGGCTCGATTCCTATCTGCGCTTCCTCGTTCAGAAGGACCTCGTCGACTTCGCCTACAATGCCTGGCTTCGGCTGCTGCCCGCCGAGCAGCTTCAGCGGATCGGCTTTCTGACCAATCCGAGCTTCGAGGACGATCCGAGCGGCGTTCCCTTCGATTGGCAGATCGCCCGCGGACGCAATGCCTTGCTGGAGTTCGCGCGGCTCCGCGAGCTCGGCGGACAGCGTGCCCTGCACATCGTCTTCGGCAATGGGCGCGTCGCCTTTCCCGTCCTGTCGCAGGTTCTGGTGCTCCCGCCGGGCCGCTATCGCCTCGCGGGAACGCTGCGCGGCTCGATCATAGGCGAGCGCGGCCTGCGCTGGCGGGTCGCCTGCCTCTCGCCCGGAAAGGTGCTGGCCGAGACCGAGATGCTGCTGGGGCAGTCGCAACGTTGGCGGGAGTTCTCGCTCGACATCGAGGTTCCGGAGTCACCCGGCTGCCGCGGGCAGGAGCTGCGGCTCTTTCACGATGCCCGCTCCCCGTCCGAGGAACTGGTCAGCGGTGAGGTGTGGTTCGACGATCTGAAGCTGCGCCGCGTCGCGGGCTGAGCGATCCGGCATCATGCGCCCGAAGGGGATCGAGCAGCGCCGGGAGCTCTTGAAGACGCTCACGAGGCCGCCGATCGCTTGCGTGAAACCTTCCCCTTAGCCTGCGCCCGCGATGCCCCATCCGTTCCGATATCACCGAGATGCTGCAGGCGAACCGGGCGTCGCTCAGGAAGGCGCACGACGATCTCCAGGTCGCCGCCGATCGCCTGCACGTAGCTGCGCAGGGTCGAGAGATACATGTCCGCCTGCTTCTCGATCCTCGAGACGGAGGGCTGTTTGATGTCGAGCGCCGCGGCGACGTCGGCCTGTGCTTTGCCGGCGAGCCGGCGCAGCTCGCGCAGGCTCTCGACCTCGTCCTTCAGCTTCTGAAACCGAGCTTCTACCCGCTCCTGGCGCTCGGGCGGAAGGGAGGCGATCACGTCGTCTATGGTTCGGCGCATGTCATTTGCCTTGTCTCGGTGCCGTTGCGATGCGCTTCAGGTGCGCGGCGTAGCGCCTGTCGGCTCTGGCGATCAGCTGCTTGTAGAAGCGCTTCTCGCTCGTTCCGGACTTGTCTCCGGCGGCCAGCAGAATGCCGTTGCGTTGCGGGTCGAAGGCGAACGCGACCCGCCAGACGCCACCGGCCGCTTCGAAGCGCAGCTCCTTCATATTGGCGTAGTCAGACCCCTCCAGGGTATCCACGTGCGGACGACCCAAGTGTGGTCCATACTCGCCGAGCAGCTTGGCTGACGCGAGCAGCGCGTCCTGTACCTCGGCCGCAAGCTCCTCGAACTCTTCGTCAAACGCGTCATCGAATGCAACCGTCCAAGCCACATATAGCTCCGAAGCTATGTCTGGTCAAACGAGACTGCAGAGCAGATCAGGAATCCTCTCGTACAACAAGATTTTGATCTCCCGAAGCCCGCTCCATCGCGCGACGGATGTGAGCCGGCTTTCCATGGTCGCCGGGATCGAACTCGAGCAGGGCCGCCTCGATCGCCGCCGGGGCCGCGTAGCGGGACCCCTCCAATTCGGCTTAGCGAGGCCGCTCGTGCTCGAAACACCGCATGGGAGCTCTCCGCTCCGACAGGGATCGACCGCGGAGTCCCTCCGACGCTTCCGAACCGATTGCGAAGGCTCATCGGTCCGTGCATGCTCCGACCCGCCGCTGCACCGCCCGGGGTCGGGGCCGGCCCCCCTCCGCCGAGCCTCCGGATGGACGGGACGCAGCCCCCACGAGCACGAGCGATCCATGTCCAGCGGTAACGGCAAGGTTGCGCTGGTCACCGGCATCACCGGCCAGGACGGCGCCTACCTGACCGAGCTGCTGCTGGACAAGGGCTACGTCGTGCACGGCGTCAAGCGCCGGTCGTCGTCGTTCAACACGGGCCGGATAGAAAAATTCTACCAGGATCCGCACGAGGCCAATCAGCGGCTCGTCCTGCACTATGGCGACCTGACGGACTCCACCAATCTCATCCGCATCGTCCAGGAGACGCAGCCCGACGAGATCTACAACCTCGCGGCCCAGTCGCATGTCCAGGTCAGCTTCGAGACGCCGGAATACACGGCCAACGCCGACGCGATCGGCCCGCTTCGCATGCTGGAAGCCATTCGCCTGCTCGGCCTCACGGACCGAACGCGATTCTACCAGGCCTCCACCTCCGAGCTCTACGGCAAGGCGCAATCCATCCCGCAGAACGAGACCACCCCGTTCTACCCGCGCTCGCCCTATGCGGCGGCCAAGCTCTACGCCTACTGGATCGTCGTGAACTACCGCGAGGCCTATGGCATGCACGCCTCGAACGGCATCCTGTTCAACCACGAGAGCCCGATCCGCGGCGAGACCTTCGTCACGCGGAAGATCACCCGCGCCGTGGCGGCGATCCGCCTCGGGCGTCAGGACCGGCTCTACCTCGGCAATCTCGACGCGCAGCGCGACTGGGGCCATGCACGCGAATATGTCCGCGGCATGTGGCTGATGCTGCAGCAGCCGGTGCCGGACGATTACGTACTCGCCACCGGCGAGACGCACACGGTGCGGTCCTTCGTCGAGAAGGCCTTTGCCGAGGTCGGGATCGAGCTCGTCTGGCGTGGCCGCGGGCGCGACGAGAAGGGCTTCTGCTCGGCGAGCGGGCGGTGTCTCGTCGAGATCGATCCGCGCTACTTCCGGCCGACCGAGGTCGACATCCTGATCGGCGACGCCAGCAAGGCCCGCGAGCGGCTCGGCTGGAGCCACGAAACCAGGCTCGATGACCTGATCGCCGAGATGGTGCGCGAGGATCTCGAGCTGATGGCCGCCGCGCCGTTGGCCCGCGATGACTGAACCCGTCTACTCCCTCTCGGGGAAGCGGATCTGGGTGGCGGGACACCGGGGGATGGTGGGCTCGGCGATCGTCCGCCGGCTCGAGCGGGAAGGCGGCGAGATCCTCACCGTCGACCGGCAAAAGGTCGATCTGCGCCGCGAGGACCAGGTCCGCGCCTGGATGGCCGCGGCGAAGCCGCAAGCCGTCTTCCTTGCGGCCGCGACCGTCGGCGGCATCCTCGCCAACGACAGCCGCCCGGCGGAATTCCTCTATGACAACCTCGCCATGGAGGCGAACGTCATCGATGCGGCGTATCGCAACGGGGTCGAGAAGCTGCTGTTCCTCGGCTCGAGCTGCATCTATCCGAAATTCGCACCCCAGCCGATCACCGAGGACGCGCTCCTCACCGGGCCGCTGGAGCCGACCAACGAATGGTACGCGATCGCCAAGATCGCCGGCCTCAAGCTCGCGGAGGCCTATCGCAGGCAGTACGGCTGCGACTTCATCTCGGCGATGCCGACCAACCTCTATGGCCCGGGCGACAATTTCGACCTCGTATCCAGTCACGTGATGCCGGCCCTGATTCGCAAGGCGCACGAGGCCAAGCTCTCGGGCGCTCCGGAAATGGTCGTCTGGGGCTCCGGGACGGCGCGGCGCGAGTTTTTGCACGTGGACGATTGCGCCGACGCGCTGGTGCTGCTGATGAAGGCCTATTCGGATGCCCGGCACATCAATGTCGGCTCGGGCAGCGACGTCACCATCAACGAGCTCGCCGAGACGGTCGCCGCGGTGGTCGGCTTCCGCGGCCGGATCGTCAAAGATCTGTCCAAGCCGGACGGCACGCCCCGCAAGCTGATGAGCGGCGACCGCTTGCAGGCGCTCGGCTGGAGGCCGTCGATCGGCCTCGACGAGGGAATCGCCTCCACCTACCGGTGGTTTCTCGACCAGGGTGGCGCGCCCGTCCGGTGAGCTTCGCCTTGGCGCGCCGGCCCTCGGCGCCCCCTCACGTGGTGGCGCCACTCACTTAGCGCTCTTTACTTGGCGCCGAAGCCGGTGAGCATCGTCCGGAGGGTCTTCAGCATGATCAGTATATCGAGCCAGGCCGAGAAGTTCTTGATGTAGTAGAAGTCGTAATGGAGCTTTTCGAGCACCCGGTCGACTTCGGTGACATGGCCCTGGTTGACCTGAGCCCAGCCGGTGATGCCCGGATAGACGATGTGCCGGTAGTAATAGAAGGGCAGCTCGTCCTGATACCAGCGGGACAGCGGCAGTGCCTCCGGGCGCGGGCCGATCCAGCTCATCTCGCCGCGCAGGATGTTGATCGCCTGCGGCAGCTCGTCGACGCGGGTGCTGCGCAGGAACCGGCCGAGGCGGGTGATCCGCCGATCATCCGGCAGCGTGCATGCGGCCGCGCGGCCGTCGCCCTCGTCGGTCTCGGCAATGCGCATCGTCCGAAACTTGTAGAGGACGAATGGGCGGCCGCCGCGGCCGACGCGCACCTGCCGGAACAGGGCCGGACCTTCGGACTCCAGGCGGACGAGAATTCCGATCAGGATCAGCGCCGGCAAGCAGGCGAGCAGGAATACCGCGGCTCCAGCGCTGTCCAGCAGCCGCTTGAGCTTCAGATAGGCGTCGTTGGGGTTGAGCGAGCCGAGCGTGTTCTCGGAGAGATGCTGAATCTCCAGCCGGCCCGTCAGGGATTCGCGCACCTGCTTGACGTGGAACACCGGAACCGAGCTGAGGACGCAGTTGGCGATGAAGCGCTGCCACTCCGGCGAGTGATCGGCCCGAAGGTCGACCACGACCCCGTCGACGCCGGGCGCCGGACTTTGCGGATCGGTCAGCACCTGCCAGTCGACGCCGTCGATGGCGAGCACGGTGGATGCATCGCCCACGGGAATGACGGCGAGCCTCTGGCGGGCGACGCCTTTGGATATGGCGATGACGATGGTGAACCAGGCGAGCGCCGCCAGGCAGCTGACGAGGAACTGGAGCCGGCTGTAATCAAGCCGAAGCAGGAAAAAGAGAGCGATCACCCCGAGGAAAGCGCAAGCAAACACCGGGACGACGTATCGCAGGCTGTTAGCACCGGGAAAGGATGCGATCTTCCGCAGGCAGAAATAGCCGACGATGATGGCGATCGAAACGCCGACGACCGAATTGATGGTGGTCGTATTGGTGATCTGTGGCTCGCTCCAGATCGAACGCAGCGCCAGCGCGAGAAGCGTCGGGACGAGCAGCCCGCCGAGAAGCTGGAAGCGGATCCGCGCGATGGTCGGAATACGGGATGCGATGGGAGCGATGTCCTGATTCAGAAGTGCGCTAGCCGCGTACATGCTCGCCGACCACAACAAACCGCAACCGTTTCATAAAGCGAATGAAAGCAGACAACGTTCCAAAAACCCCCAGTGGCAAGATTGTATCATGCCGATTGCAATTGGCGACTCGGCACCCCGGCTTTCCGGCCGATGGTGGCGGCGATGCAACAACCGATGTCGATTTTGATATGCATTTTCGGCGCCGGCGTTCTGGAGCCGGTCACCATCGCGCAAAACCGTAGCCTTACGGTCGGGCATCCGAGGCGCACGGCTCGACCCGCCACGGCCGTTGAACGAGGCGCCGCACCCGGGCGCATCGGCTGGGACCGCATGCCGCGGCGGCAACGCGGCCCCGTGACCGCCATTGCCGATTTCCCACGTCGGCACGGTGCTGTATCCTCCGTCCGTGCTTTCGACCATGCGGCATATGCACGGGCAGTGGGCCACCCTCGGCGTGTCCTGGCTGCTCGTCGTGCAATTGCTGATCGGCGGCTTCATGCAGGGAGCCTCCGCGGCTCCCGCGCGCGCGGCCGGCGACGTCATCGGCATCATCTGCTCTTCGGGCGACGGGGCTCCGGTCTCTCCGGGCATCCCGGCCGATCATTCGCGCGGGTCGACCTGCTGCGCCCTCGGCTGTCCGGCGCTGGCGACACTCGGGTGGCCGCCTGCGGACACGACCCGGCTCGCCCCGGCGCGCGTCGCCGCCATCGCCGTCGGCTACGACACCGGCCGCTATGGCCGCGCCGCCGTCGAGCGGTCCTCGGCGAGGGCGCGCGCGCCACCTCCGCGGACGGTCTGAGCCGCGGCCGTTTCGGCCGCAAGCGCCTTTCGTCCATTCAGATCGATGCGACCGGCCGCAGCCCTTCGGCGCGGACCGGCGCTGCCGGAGACCTCCCATGCCGTTTCACGCCCGCAAGGCGGCGCGCGCCGTCGCCGCCCGCCTTCGCCCGATCATTCCCAGTCTCGAGGAGAGGCTCGGCGTCATGGCGCTCGCCACAGCGCTGCTGTTCCTCGCCACGCAGGCGGGGCTCGCGCACGAGGCCACGATCGGCCCCCTGAAGATCGACCACCCCTGGTCGCGCGCGACGCCGCCCGGGGCGAGGGTCGCCGGCGGCTACTTCGCGATCCTGAACACGGGAGCGACGGAAGACCGCCTGATCGCGGCGACGGCGGAGATCGCCGGCCGCACCGAGATCCACGAGATGGCGATCAAGGACGGCATCATGACGATGCGGCCGCTGCCGACGGGATTGGCCGTTCCGGCCGGCGGCGACGTCGCGCTGAAGCCGGGCTCGATCCACCTCATGTTCATGGATCTGAAGCGCGGCCTCGCGAAGGGCGAGCGGTTCAAGGGAACGCTCACATTCGAGAAGGCCGGCAAGGTCGATGTCGAATTCCTCGTGCAGGGCATCGGCGACACGGCAGCGTCAGGGGGCGCCATGCACCACGGCACCTCCGGCGGGGCGGGGCATTGAGATCCGCCGGCTCGGCGTCGTCGCCGCCTCGGCGACTTCCGCTCGCGGTGGAGGCAGGGCGGGACACTCCCGGAC
>JAEZCD010000279.1 GCA_023430145.1 Pseudomonadota bacterium | reverse complement strand
CCCTCTCCCTGTGGGAGAAGGAAGAAAGTCCTGCGGCGGCGCCGCAGGACTTCCAGGGATTCCGGCGAGGCCTCAGCCCTTGTAGGCGACGACCTTCTGCGTCTGCTCGCCGAGCTTGTCGATGCCGAGATGCATCGTCTGGCCAGCCTTCAGGAAGACGGGCGTCGGCTTGATGCCGAGGCCGACGCCGGGCGGGGTGCCGGTGGTGATGACGTCACCGGTCTCGAGCTTCCAGAACCGGCTGATGTAGGAGACGAGGAAGGGGATGTTGAAGATCATCGTCTTCGTCGACCCGGTCTGCCGGCGCACGCCGTCGACGTCGAGGAACATGGCGAGGTTCGAGGTGTCCGGCAGCTCGTCGGTGGTGACGAGCCAGGGGCCGAGCGGGCCGAAGGTCGGGGCGCTCTTGCCCTTCACCCAGTGGCCGGTGCCCTCGGTCTGCCAGGCGCGCTCGGACACGTCGTTGCAGATGCAGTAGCCGGCGATGTGCTTCACCGCGTCGGCCTCGGAGATGTAGATCCCCGGATCGCCGATGACGATGGCGATCTCGACCTCCCAGTCGAGCTTGGTCGAGCCCGGCGGGATGACGACGTCGTCGTTCGGGCCGGAGATCGAGCTCGGCGCCTTGTTGAACATCACGGGCTCAGCCGGAATCGGGTTGCCGGTCTCCCTGGCGTGGTCCTCGTAATTCAGGCCGACGGCCATGAAGTGGCGCACATTGCCGACGCAGGGGCCGAGCCGCACGCCGGCATCGACCTTCGGCAGATCCTCTGCCTTCAGCCCCTTCAGCTTGGCGAGGCCGGCCGCGGTCAGCACCGGGCCGGCGATGTCCGGCACCACGGCCGACAGATCGCGGATGGTGCCGCTCGCATCGAGGAGGCCGGGCTTCTCGGCGCCGGGCTGGCCATAACGCAGGAGTTTCATGTGCAGTCTTCCTTGCTTCGAAGGGGAGGGGCGGCGTCGGCGGATCAGAAGGCGCCGGGGAACTGGCCGCCGTCGATGAGGAAATTCTGGCCGGTGATATAGCCGGCATGCGCCGAGCAGAGGAAGGCGCAGAGCGCGCCGAACTCGGCCGGATCGCCGAAGCGCCTCGCCGGGATCGAGCCTTTCCGCGCTTCGGCGATCGCCTCGGCGGTGGAGCCGGTCAGCTGCGCCTCGTAGGGGAAGCCGCCGCGCAGCCGGTCGGTGTCGAACATGCCGGGCAGGATCTGGTTGATCGTCACATTGTCCTTGGCCAGGCCGCGGGCGACACCGCCGAGGAAGGCGGTGAGGCCGGCGCGGGCGCCGCTCGACAGGTCGAGGCCGGGGATCGGCGCTCTCACCGAGCTCGACGTGATGTTGACGATGCGGCCGAACTTCCGTGCCGCCATGCCGTCGATCACCGCCTGGATCAGCTCGATCGGGGTCACCATGTTGGCGACGACGCCCTGCAGCATCATTTCGCGATCGAGCTCACGAAAATCGCGCCGCGGCGGACCGGCATTGTTGTTGACGAGAATGTCCGGCTCGGGGCAGGCGGCGAGGAGGGCCGCCTGGCCCTCGGCGGTCGAGACGTCGGCGGCGACCGGAACGACCTCCGCGCCGGTCGCCGCGGCGATCTCGCGCGCGGTGCGGGACAGCCGGTCGGCATCGCGGCCATTGACGATCACGCGGCATCCGGCTTCCGCGAGCGCCGTCGCGCAGCCGCGCCCCAGCCCCTTGCTCGAAGCGCAGACGATCGCGCTGCGGCCGGCGATTCCGAGATCCAATCGAGCCCCCCGTCGTTTTGGCGGCGATTTGCCGCCATCGGGCTCCCGCTGTCCAGCCCAAATAAGCTGTCTGCGGCGCGGCCCTCCCGGAGGCGTTTCCCTGCGGTCGGGCGACCGTCATAATCCGATGTCCCGAATCCCGTATGAGAGCCGCATTTTCCGGAGGACCTGCCGGGTGGAAAGCGAAATCGGAGCCCGCCGGCTGCGGGCGCTCTTTCTTTCCGACATTCATCTCGGGACGAAGGGTTGCCAGGCCGACCTGTTGCTGGACTTCCTGCGCTATCACGACGCCGAGACGATCTATCTCGTCGGCGACATCGTCGACGGCTGGCGCCTGCGCAGCGGCTGGTACTGGCCGCAGACGCACAATGACGTGCTGCAGAAGCTGCTGCGCAAGGCCCGCAAGGGCGCGCGCCTGCTCTACCTGCCCGGCAATCACGACGAGTTCGCGCGCGACTATTACGGCACGCATTTCGGCGGCATCGAGGTCTGCGAGACGGCCGTGCACGAGGCGGCGGACGGCCGCCGCTATCTCGTCATCCACGGCGACGCCTTCGACGTCGTCGTCCGCCACGCCCGCTGGCTCGCCTTCCTCGGCGACTGGGCCTACGTCTTAGCGCTCGGCATCAACACCCACCTCAACTTCGTCCGTCGCCGGCTCGGCCTCACCTACTGGTCGCTGTCGGCCTGGGCGAAGCTGAAGGTCAAGAACGCCGTCAACTATATCGGCCGCTTCGAGGATACGCTGGCGGCCGAGGCCGACAAGCACGGCTATGCCGGCGTCATCTGCGGCCATATCCACCACGCCACCATCAAGGACCAGCTCGGCATCCGCTACATGAACACCGGCGACTGGGTGGAAAGCTGCACGGCGCTGGTCGAGACCCACGAGGGCACGTTCGAGATCGTCCGCTGGACGGTGCCGATGCCGGTCGTCGAGGATCTCGTCGCCGACGCCGTCGAGCCGCCGGCGGTCGAGCAGCCGGCGGCGGCGTGAGGGGAGTGGACATGATGCGGATCCTCGTCGCCACGGACGCCTGGAAGCCGCAGACCAACGGCGTCGTGCGCACGCTCGAGCACGTCGCACACGAGGCGGCCGCGATGGGCGCCGAGATCACCTTCTTCACGCCCGAGAGCTTCCGCACCGTGCCCTTGCCGAGCTACCCGGAAGTGCGGCTGGCGCTGGTCCACCAGGGACGCGTCGACCAGGCGATCGGCGCGGCGCAGGCGGACTATCTGCACATCGCCACCGAGGGGCCGATCGGCCTCGCCGCCCGCCGCTGGGCGCGGCTGCGCGGCAAGCCTTTCACGACCTCCTATCACACGCGCTTTCCCGAATACCTGCGCCAGCGGCTGCCGATCCCCGAGCGGCTGACCTATGCCCTCCTGCGCCGCTTCCACAATTCCGGCCGCGGCGTGATGGTGGCCACCGCCTCGCTCGCCGAGGAGCTGCGCGGGCGCGGCTTCCAGCGTCTCCTGCCCTGGTGCCGCGGCGTCGATGCGGAGCTGTTCCGGCCGCGCCCGTCGGCCAGTCTCGATCTGCCGGGGCCGGTGTTCCTCTATGTCGGCCGCGTGGCGCGCGAGAAGAACCTCGAGGCGTTCCTGTCGCTCGATCTGCCGGGCTCGAAGGTGATCGTCGGCGACGGGCCGGCGCGCGCCGCGCTGCAGCGCCGCTTCCCGCAGGCGCATTTCCGCGGCCTCCTCACCGGCGAGGCGCTGGCCGAGGCTTATTCGGCCGCCGACGTGTTCGTCTTTCCGAGCATGACCGACACGTTCGGCGTCGTGCTTCTCGAGGCGCTAGCCTCGGGCCTGCCGGTAGCAGCCTTTCCGGTCACCGGTCCGCGCGACGTGCTCGAGGGGACCGGCGCCGGCGTGCTCGACCGCGATCTGCGTGCGGCGGCGCTGGCGGCGTTGAAGATCCCGAAGGCGCGCGCCCGCGAGGCGGCGCTTCGGCACAGCTGGCGGGCCTGCACGGCGGCGTTCCTGCAGAACATCCAGGCGGCGGCACCGTTCGGCCCCGGCCGGGTGCGCACCGCGGGGTGAGGATCAGCGTCTCGGCCGCATCGGCCGCGCAAGACCGAGAAAGACGAGGGATCCTGCGCTTTCGCGCAGGATGACGCGGAGTAGGCTGTTCCTCTTCGCGGCAGACGACGAACGGAGGTCGTCACCGGCGACCGCGTTGGCGCGCTACCCCCACAGCTCCGGCTCCGGCGGGAACACCGTGCTGCCCTCGTAGCGCAGGCCGTGCGGGCGGTCGCGGGCGAGCAGCAGCGGCCCGTCGAGGTCGACGATCTCCGCGCCCTGGGCGGCCAGCACCGCCGGCGCCATGGCGAGCGAGCTCGCCACCATGCAGCCGACCATGATGCCGAAGCCGAGGCCGCGCGCCTCGGCGATGGTCAGCAGCGCCTCGGTGAGGCCGCCGGTCTTGTCGAGCTTGATGTTCACAGCATCGTAGCGGCCGACGAGCCCGGCGAGGCCGTGCCGGTCGTGCACGCTCTCGTCGGCGCAGACGGGGACCGGGCGATCGATCCGCCCGAGCGCCGCGTCGTCGGCGGCCGGCAGCGGCTGCTCGACCAGCACCACGCCGCAGGCGGCGCAGGCGCGCAGGTTCGCCGCGAGCGTCGCCGTGCTCCAGCCCTCGTTGGCGTCGACGATCAGCCGCGCCCCGGGTGCACCTTCGCGCACGGCGGCGATGCGCTCCTCGTCGCCCGGCGCGCCGAGCTTGACCTTCAAGAGCGGCCGGTCGGCGGCGGCCCGCGCGGCCGCGTGCATGCGCTCGGGCGCCTCGAGCGACAGGGTGAAGGCGGTGACGAGCGGACCCGGCTCCGGCAGGCCGAGGATCCGCCAGGCCCGCCGGCCGGAGCGCTTGGCCTCGAGGTCGAGCATGGCCGCATCGACCGCGTTGCGCGCAGCGCCGGCCGGCAGCGCCTGCTGCAGGCCCGCGCGGTCGAGGCCGGCGGCGATTTTTTGGGCGAGCGCCTCGATGGCGGCGACGACGCCGGGCGGCGTCTCGCCGTAGCGCGGATAGGGGCGGCATTCGCCGCGCCCGACATGGCCGTCGGCCGAAATCTCCGCGACCACCGTCTCGACGGCGGTGACCGCACCGCGGGCGATGACGAAGCTGCCGCGCGTCGGCCAGCGCTCGATCGTGACGCTCAGGCGGGGAGGGGACATGGCGCGGCTCGAATCATCCGCTCCAGCGTAGCCGCCCTCGGGCCCGGTCACATCTCGGCCAGCGGGCGCCCGGCCATCTCGCCGGGATGCCCCCGGTGCGCTAGCTGTTGTCGGGTTCCGAACGAGGAGATGCACATGCGCACCTGGATCGGCATCGCCGCGGCGGTGGCCGTCGCCATTCCGCCGGCGCTCGCCCATCACGGCTGGAGCACCTACGACCCGGCGAAGGTGATGACGCTCGAAGGCGCCATCCTCGAGAGCGCGTTCGAGTTCCCGCACGGCGAGATCGTGCTGGAGGGCGACGGCAAGCGCTGGATGGTGGTGCTGGCGCCGCCCTCGCGCATGCGCACCCGCGGCCTCGAGCCGGCCGAGATCGCCGTCGGCAAGACCGCCAAGGTCGAGGGATATCCTCTGAAGAACGGTGAGCCGGAGATGCGCGCGGAGCGGATAACGGTCGCCGGCAAGACGATCGAGCTTCGCTGATGGAGCATGCGCCGGGGCCGGCCTGGGCCGTGGCGCTCGAAGCCAGCCGGCTCGCGACCTTCGTCCGCACGTCGGACTTCCTCTATCCGCTCGCCAACGTCTTGCACATCTTCGGCGTCGCGCTGGTGCTCGGCGCCGTCGTCGCGCTCGATCTGCGGCTGCTCGGCCTCGGCCGGGCGCTGCCGCTGCGCGCGGTCTCCGACTACCTCCTGCCGCTGATCTGGATCGGCCTCGCGCTCGTCATCCCGAGCGGCTTCTTGATGTTCGCCGCCGATGCCGGCCCGCTCGTCGGCAGCACGATCTTCCAGGTGAAGATGCTGCTGCTCGTGGCGGCACTCGCGAACGCGGTGCTGTTCCGAATGCTGTTCGACCGTCGGCTCGCGAATGGGGATGGGCGTGCCCCGGCGGGCGGGATGCTGCTCGCCGGCCTGTCGCTCCTGCTGTGGCCGGCGGTGATCGTCGCCGGGCGCCTGCTCGGCTACCTCTGAGGCCGCGACCGAGCGCACCCTGTCGACGGTCGCCGGGCTGTGCTATCTGCTGGGCTCGAGACGAGCCACCCGAGGAGCCTTGCACAGATGACGGCGCGAATCTTCCGCCCGGCCAAGACCGCCATGCAGTCGGGCGCTGCCAAGACGCGCCGCTGGATGCTGGAATACGAGCCGGAGGTACCGCGCGAGATCGAGCCGCTGATGGGCTGGACGAGCTCGGCCGACATGCGCCGCCAGGTGCAGCTCGTCTTCGAGACCCGCGAGGAGGCGATCGCCTATGCCGAGCGCAATGGCATTCCCTACCGGGTGCAGGAGGCGAACGACCCGGCGCCGAAGAAGCTGTCCTACTCGGACAACTTCAAATGGAGCCGCTCCGAGCCCTGGTCGCACTGAGCGGCGCGCTCGGCGACGGCATGGCCCCGTAGCTCAGCCGGATAGAGCAGCAGCCTTCTAAGCTGTTGGTCGCAGGTTCGAATCCTGCCGGGGTCGCCAACGATTTCAACAGCTTAGAAGGATGCTTCCGCGGTCTGTTTCACCTTTGTGTTTCACCGCGCGTCTTCATGCTTCGTTCCCGCCCGCTCGCGCCATGCGACTCGGCGGTCTGCAACCGCCGAAGTTTGCGAGGTCGAGGGGCGATTGTAGCGGCCCGTCACGGCTGAGGCACGCGAGACCCTGCAGGAGGTCGACAGTAAGTCGACCGTTCGGAGCGGTCTTGGCACCCGTCTGTTGACACTCCCTGGCTACGCGGCCGGTGTCGTCGCCCGTCGGAAGGCCTGTGCCAAGTCCCTGATCAAGTCGTCCGGATGCTCCAGTCCGACTGACAGGCGGATCAGTCCCTCCGTGACGCCAGTAGCCTCTCTGACGGCCTGCGGCACGCCAGAGTGCGTGGTGGAAGCCGGGTGGCACACCAGCGACTCGGTGCCGCCCAGGCTAACCGCGAGCTTGAACAGCTCGAGCGCGTTCAAGACCCGGAAGGCCAGCGCCCGGTCGTTCTCCACGACGAAGGAGAAGGTCGAGCCCGGACCGGTGCATTGGCGTGCGTAGATCCCGGCCATGCGGGTGTCGCCGCCGATCTCCGGATGCAGCACGTCGCAGGGAAGGATGCGGTTCGTGAACAACCACTCTGCGACCTTGCGCCCGCTTTCGGCGGCGCGATCCATGCGCAGCGCCAGCGTCTCCATCGAACGGGTGAGCATCCAGCATGAATGCGGGTCGAGCTGGAAGCCGAAGGCTCCACGCGTCTGGCGAACGGGCTTCAGCAGCTCGCTGGCACCAGTGATGCCTCCGGCGATCAGGTCCGAGTGGCCGCCGACATATTTCGTCAGGGAGTAGATACAGATATCGATGCCGTGCGCGAGAGGCGTCTGGAATACGGGCCCAAGCATGGTGTTGTCGCAGACGATGAGCGGCATCTGGCCGGAGGCCTGTGCCCAAGCATCCACCGTCGCGCGAGCGAGCGCGAGGTCGATCATCGCGTTGGTGGGATTCGCGGGCGTCTCCAGGTAAACCACCTTCACCCGCCCTAGACGCGCCGCCTCCTCGAGCGCGCGGCGCAGAGACTCCTCGGCAGTGCCGTCGGTGAATGCAACGGGATGGATGCCCCAGCCGGACAACACCTTGCCGATCAACGTCTCGGTGCCGCCATAGAGCGGCGTGTAGTGCACGAGGGCATCCCCTGGCCTCAGGTAGGTCAGCATCACGGCTCCGATAGCCGCCATGCCCGACGCGGTTACGAGTGCGGATTCGGCGCCGTCGATGAGCGCCAGCCGGTCCTCGACGATCTCGGTGTTGGGATGGTTGAAGCGGCTGTAGACAAGCCCACCGGCGCCCATGCCTTCGGGCGCCGGCTTGCGGCCGGCGACGACGTCGAAGAAGTCGGCACCCTCCTCAGCGCTACGGAAGGCAAAGGTCGACGTCAGGAACACCGGCGGCTTGACCGCGCCCTCCGAGAGTGTGGGGTCGTAGCCGAAGGACACCATCTGGGTGGCGGGATGCAGCGGCTGGCCGTCGAGCGTGGTGCGCCGGTAGGACGAGGGCATGGTCGGCATCTCCTGCTGCTGGGATGATGCACCGAGCGGCGGACCCAGGGTCGATTCCGGCTGGACGCTCGGCAGTCCAATGGACCTAGCGGACGAACACCACCTGGGCGAGGTGCCAGTCGCCGAAGGGATGCCCTGCGCTATCGGCGGGCCGCGCTGCGCACGAGATTGGATTGGCGCCTAACGGTACGGCCCAAACGATGGCAGCGCCGGGACGGCGTAGCAACCGTTGGGTTTCGGCCAAACAGGCGCAGCCGCGCGTCCAGATCATGCAGCCCGAGGCGCAGGCGGCGGTGCGGGTGCAGCGTGAGGCCAATGCCGAGGCCGACGCGAGCGTGCAGCCGGCGGCGCAGCAGCCGCAGATCCGCTTCGAGCGCGCCGAGCCCCGCGTCATCGTCAATCAGCAGGGCCAGCCGCAGGTGCGCTTCGAGCGCGTGCGCGAGGACGGACAGCCGGCCACCGGCGAGCGGACCGCCGCCAGTCAGCAGGCTGCTCGGACCGGGCAGGCCGCGGCCCAGCAGCAGGCCACGGCCCAGCAGCCGGCCGCAGGCCAGCAGCAGGCGGCCCGCACCGAGCCGCAGGGCACGACCGCCGGAACGGAGCAGCAGCGCCGCATCGCGCGGACCGAGGAGCAGCGGCGTGCCTATCAGCAGCGATTCGGCAGCGCCGCCGGGGCGGCGTCGGGCCAGGCGAGTGCCGGCGCCCAGCCGTTTCTGATCCGTGATATCGATGATCGCAAGGTCTACAACGCGCGCGGCGAGCGGCTCGGCGAGATCGACCGGGTGATCGTGAGCCCCGCCGACAACCGGCGCTACGTCGTGGTCGCGCATGGCGGCTTCCTCGGCATCGGCGAGGACAAGGTCGCCCTGCCGCTCGAGCGTTTCGCCGTCCGCGGCGAGGATCGACTCGTGATCCGCGGCGTCACCGAGGCAGACATCGACGCGATGGACAATTGGCGGAACCAGATCGCCGACTATCGCAACCTGTCCGACAACGATCAGGTCCGCCTGTCGGTGATGCAGTAGCGCGACCCCGGCTGGGGACCGGGCGCCCGCCGCCCGGTCCCGGAGGGCACCCGCTCGACGTCTGCCGGTGGGACAAGCCCCGGGCAGCGTTTCGCGGGGCGCGCCAGAGGAGCCGACGATCAGGGGCGACACGACCCTGATCGCGATCACTGCGCCTCCCGAGGCATTCGCTCGATCTCGCTCGAGCAAAATCAATGGAGACGATCATGCGCCTTCATGCGTCCGTTCTGGCCGTCGCCGTCCTCGCACTCGCCGCCTGCGGCGAGGAGCAGACGGCGCAGACGCCCGACGACACCGCCCCGCCGACGCCGATCGAGACGACCGAGGCGCCGCCGGCGCCTGCGCCGACCGACACGGCGGCCGCCCCCGCCGATGACGCCGCGGCGCCGGTCGGCAGCCCTTCCCCGCCCGCGTCCACCACCACGACGACCACCGTCGTGGCGTCGCAGGGGGACGCGTCTCTCCAGCCCTACCTCGGCAAGCAGTACGCAGCCGGCCCCGTCACGCTGGAGCTGCGCCCGGACGGCACCTTCGTGCTGAACGAGATCGAGGGCGATCGTCGCGTCGAGGGCGACTACGCGCTCGAGGCCGGGACGATCACCTTCTCGGATCCGGAGGGCGACGTCGGCCCGGCGCAGTTCCCGATGCGCTGCCGCTTCGAGGCGGCGGGCAACGATTTCCGCCTCAATGACTCGGGCGGGACGTGCCAGCGCTTCGAGGGCCTGACGTTCACGCCGGCCGCCGGCTGACCTTCGCAGCTGCCGGCGTTGCCCGGCGTTCGCCATCGATGATGCCCCGTGCGGTAGCGCCGAGTCGCCGCACGGGGCCTTGCTGCGCCTGGATGGTGCCGCTGCGGGGCGGGCCGGCGCCGGCCGGGAGCCGTGGCCTTCCGGGCGGATGGGGGAGGGGCTGGATAGGGAGGGGAGAACCGCCCCCCCAGCCCGCGGG
>JAEZCD010000320.1 GCA_023430145.1 Pseudomonadota bacterium | reverse complement strand
CGCGCGCCCCGCGCGGAAACACCGCCGCCCGCATCGCCGCTGCGAGGCGCGGCGGACATCCGGGGCCGTCGGCGCGGCCGACGGCGTGGTTGAGAGCCTGCTCGATGCGACCGACCGCGTCCATCGTCCACCCCTCCATGGGAACCCAGACTGTCATTCTGACTTGTCTCTTGCGAGTGTCAACTTAAATGGACATACTGGCTGCGAAGGAGAGAGGCGTGCGGACCAGCCGGGTCGCGATCGTCGGCGCCGGAATCGGCGGCCTCGCCGCCGCAATCGACCTCGCGCGCCAGGGCGTCGAGGTCCTCGTCTTCGAGGCCGGCGCCTCGCCGGGCGGCAAGATGCGCACGCTCGACGTCGGCGGCGCACGCCTCGACGCCGGACCGACCGTGCTGACGATGCGCGAGACGTTCGAGGCGATCTTCGCCGACGCCGGGGCGAGTCTCGCCGATCATGTGACGCTGCGGCCGCTCGCCCTGCTTGCCCGGCATGCCTGGAGCGAGGACGAGCGCCTCGATCTCTTCGCCGACCCGCAGCACTCGGCAGATGCGATCGGCCGATTCGCCGGCGCCGAGGCGGCGCGCGGCTTCGAGGCGTTCCGCCGTCGAGCGCGCGACATCTACGAGACGCTCGAGCCGATCTTCATGCGCGCGCCGCGCCCCTCGCCGCTCGGCCTCGTCGCCGCCGCCGGCATCGGCGGGCTTGGCCGGCTGTCCCGGATTTCCCCGTTCGCGACGCTGTGGAGCGCGCTCGGCGGCTATTTCCGCGACGGGCGCCTGCGCCAGCTGTTCGCCCGCTACGCCACCTATTGCGGCTCCTCGCCGTTCGCCGCTCCGGCGACGCTGATGCTGATCGCCCATGCCGAGATGAAGGGCGTCTTCGTCGTCGAGGGCGGCATCCACCGCCTCGCGCTGGCGATGGCGCGCCTCGCCACCCGGAGCGGCGCCGCGTTCAGATACGACACGGCGGTTGCGCGGATCATCGTCGCGGGCGGCCGCGCGTCCGGCGTCCACCTCGCTTCGGGCGAGTGCGTGCCGGCCGACTTCGTCGTCTGCAACGCCGACGCGAACGCTCTCGCGACCGGGCTCCTCGGGCCGGAGGCCCGCTCGGCAGCCCCGCCGACGCCGCCCGCGATGCGCTCGCTGTCGGCCGCGACCTTTCTCGTGCACGGCAGAGCGGACGGCTTCCCCCTGCCCCGCCATTCGGTGTTCTTCTCGGGCGACTATCCGGCCGAGTTCGCCGACATCTTCGGCCGCGGCCGGCTACCGGCCGAGCCGACCGTCTATGTCTGCGCGCAGGACCGCGACGAGCGTCCGGACCACCCTCCCGCCGGTGCCGAGCGGATCTTCTGCCTCGTCAACGCGCCGCCGATCGGCGACCGGCACGTCTTCACAGCGACGGAGGTCGAACAATGCCGCGAACGCGCCTTCCGCCGGCTGGAACAATGCGGGCTGCGCCTCGATCCTTCGGCGGCGCCGATGCGGAGCGTGACGCCGAACGACTTCGACCGCCTCTATCCGGGGACCGGCGGAGCGCTCTACGGCCCGGCCTCGCACGGATGGACGGCCTCGTTCCGGAGGCCGGGCTCGCGCACCCGTCTGCCTGGCCTGTACCTCGCGGGAGGCAGCACGCATCCTGGACCCGGAATGCCGATGGCGGCGACGTCGGGTCGGCTGGCGGCCGCGGCCCTGATCGCGGACCTCGGTTCGATGCCACGGTTCCAGCCAACGGCTATGCCTGGTGGTACCTCGATGCGATCAGCGACGACCGCCGGCACAGCCTGACCGTCATCGCCTTCATCGGCAGCGTCTTCTCCCCCTACTACGCCGCGGCGCGGCGCAGCGCCCCGGCCGATCCGCACGATCATTGCGCGCTCAACGTCGCGCTCTATGGTCGTGCCAAGCACTGGGCAATGACGGAGCGGCGACGCTCTGCCCTGCGGCGGTCGCCCACGCAGCTGTCGATCGGCCCGAGCGCGCTCGACTGGTCGGGCGATGTCCTGACGGTCGAGATCGCCGAGCGGGCGGTGCCGCGCCTGACACGGATCGAGGGCACGGTCCGGCTCTACCCGCATTCCCTCACAGGCTGCGAGGTCGAGCTCGACGCCGATGGCCTGCACCGCTGGACGCCGATCGCGCCGCGGGCGCGGATCGACGTCCAGATGCGCCGCCCGCACCTTCGCTGGTGCGGCTCGGCCTATCTCGACGCTAATTGCGGCCACCGCCCGCTCGAGGACGACTTCGCCGGCTGGACCTGGTCGCGGACCGAGGTCGGCGACGGCGCCGCCGTTCTCTACGATGTGCTGCCGCGTCGCGGCGATCCTCGTTCCTTCGCGCTCGCCTTCGACGAGTCCGGCGAGCACGTCCCGTTCGAGCCGCCGCGGCGCGCCGCGCTGCCGCGCACGGGCTGGCGCATCGATCGCGAGACGCGTTCGGAGGGGGCCGCGCACATCCTCGATACGCTCGAGGACACGCCGTTCTACGCCCGCTCGCTGGTCGCCGCGGACCTGTTCGGCGAGCCTCGCCTCGCCGTGCACGAGAGCCTGTCGCTGGATCGCTTCCGCAGCCGCATCGTGCAGGCGATGCTACCCTTCCGGATGCCGCGCACGCTCCGCTGACGGCCCGTCCGCCGCGGCCCGCTCCTCTCGGCGCTTCCTGTCGAGGCGAAGGCAGACGAGCTCCAGCACGCCCCAGCCGATCGCGACCGAGAAGACGAGGCCGAGCTCGATCAGGCCGCCATAGCCGCTGAAATCCATCGCAGCCTCACGGCGCCGCCCGCTGCCGGCGCTCGAGCCGCTCGAACAGCTCGAGGGTGCGGACGGCCCGGTCGCGCAGATGCCACCAGGGAATCTCGGCGGCGGCGACGACACGATGCCGCGAGGCGACCTGCGCGGCGACCGCCTCGACGAGGAACAGCGCCTCGGGCAGCGCCGGCGGCGCGAGTGGCCTTGCCGGCGCGAGCGACAGCGCCGCGACCCGCCCCACCCGCGCGAGCTTGCTCCGCGTCGACAGCACGGCCCGCCGCGTCACCGAATCGCAGCCGTTGCGCGCCACCTCGTCGCCGATGCCGGCATAGAGCAGCCGCGCGGCGGCGATCGCCGGCCGACAGCCCTTCGGCAGGTGCGCGATGCCGCCCTCGGAGCGCCGGTAGACCAGAGCCGCGGTGTCGAGAAGCCGCTGCACCACTGTGGCGACACGGTGGTCGAAGCCCGGCTCGGCGACGAAGCGGTCGGGATCGATCCCGGCCTCGCACAGCCATGCGAGCGGCAGATAGATCCGGCCGGCGCGCGCATCCTCGCCGACGTCGCGGGCGATGTTGGTGAGCTGCATGGCGACGCCGAGCTCGATGGCACGCGCCAGCACCGCCGGCTCGCGCCGGCCCATGACGAGGCTCATCATCCCCCCCACCGTGCCGGCGACGCGGACGGCATAGCGGACGAGCTCGTCGAGGCTGGGATAGCGCCGGTTCTCCGCGTCCCAGGCGAAGCCCTCGAGCAGCGCGTCCGGCAGCGCGCGCGGAATCCCGAACCGCTCCACCACCGCCGCGAAGGCGCGGTCGGCGGCGACCGCCACCGGGCGTCCGCGATAGATCCGGTCGAGCCGGTCGTGCAGGCCCGCGAGCGCCGCCGCCGGGTCGGCGCGGCCGTCGTCGATGGCATCGTCGGCGAGCCGGCAGAAGGCGTAGATGGCGAAGGCCGGCTCGCGGTAGCGGCGCGGCAGCACGAGGCCGGCGGCATGAAAGGTGCGCGAGCCGCCGCGCAGCATGGCGGCGCATTGCCGGAGATCGGAAGCGGTCATCGGGCAAGCCTTTGAAGCGCGTGCGGATCGGGAACGACGGTGTCGAGAATGCGCGCCGAGGACAGCACGCCCGGCAGGCCGGCGCCGGGATGGGTGCCGGCGCCGACGAGGAAGAGGTTTTGCACCTCCTCGCTGCAATTGTGCGGCCGGAACCAGGCGCTCTGCGTCAGCACCGGCTCGAGGCCGAAGGCGGCACCGCGGAAGGAGTTCAGCTCGTCCTGGAAATGTTTTGGCGTCAGCAGCCGCGAGGTGACGAGGTGCTCCTCGAGGCCGGGCAGCACCGTCGCCGACAGATGCCGCTCGATGCGCCGCCGATAGGGCTCGGCCTCCCGCGCCCAGTCGGTCCCGCCGCCGAGATGGGGGACCGGCGACAGCACGTAGAAGGCGTCGCAGCCGGGGCGCGCGAGCGAGGGATCGGTCGCCGTCGGCCGGTGCAGATAGAGGCTGAAATCCTCCGCCAGCACTTTGCGGTCGAAGATGTCGGCCAAGAGCTCGCGGTAGCGCGGGCCGAGCAGGATCGTGTGGTGCGGCACCTCCGGATAGGTGCGGTCGGTGCCGAAATACCAGACGAAGAGGCTCATCGAGTAGCGCGCGCGCTCGATCCGCCGGTCGGTCCAGCGGCGGCGGGCGGATGGCGGCAGGAGGTGTCGGTAGGTCCAGGCCGAGTCGGCGTTGGAGACGACGATGTCGGCGGCGATCCGTTCGCCCGAGGCGAGCCGCACGCCGGTCGCCGCACCGTCCGCGACCACAATCTCGGCGACCTCGGCGTCGCAGCGTAGCGTGCCGCCCTGCCCCTCGATCAGCCCGACGAGGCCGTCGACGAGGCGGCCCGTGCCGCCCATGGCGAAATGCACCCCCCAGCGGCGCTCGAGATGGGCGATCAGGCAGTAGACCGAGGTGGCGCTGAACGGGTTGCCGCCGATCAGCAGCGGATGGAAGCTGAACACCTCGCGCAGCCGCGGATTTTTGATGTAGCGGGCGACGAGGGCGTGGACGGTGCGAAAGCCCTCGAGCCGGACGAGGTCGGGGAAGATGCGCAGCATGTCCGAGAACGACGAGAACGGCACGTGGCCGAGCTTTTCGAAGCCGATCTCGAAGATCGTCCGGCTCGCGTCCATAAACCGGCGATAGCCCGCGACGTCGGCCGGCGAGAAGGCGGCGATCTCAGCCTCCATCGCCGCCTGGTCGGGCATGTAGTCGAAGATCGCGCCGTCGCAGAAGCGGATCCGGTAGAAGGGCGATACGGGCCGCAGCTCGATGTCGTCGGCCATGGCGCGGCCGCAGAGCCCCCACAACTCCTCGAACAGGAAGGGCGCGGTGATGATCGTCGGCCCGGCGTCGAAGGTGAACCCGTCCTGCCGGTGGACCCGCGCCCGCCCCCCGGGCGTCGGAAGCTTCTCCAGCACGGTGACGCGGTAGCCGCGGGCGCCGAGCCGCACCGCCGCCGCGAGCCCGCCGAAGCCGCTGCCGATGACGAGCGCGTGCGGCGCGGCGGCTTGAGGGGCGAGAAGACGGGCGCGGTCGCCGACGACGTCGAGCATCAGGCGCCCCGCCGCCGGAGCACGCCGACATCCTCGGCGGCGGCGAAGACAAGGTCGGCGACGAGATCGGGACGCTCCTCGTGCGCGAGGTGGCCGAGACCCTCGAGCCGAACGATTTCCGTTCCGGGGACGATCGCCCGCACCCGGTCCGCGTCGGCCGGCGAGATCGAGCCGTCTTTGCTCCCGACGATCAGCACGAGCCGCGTGCGCAGCCCGGGAAGATCGGCGGCGAGGCTCGGCAGATCCCACTCGGCCATCATGCCGAAGGCGGCGGCGACATGGGCGGGGCTGCCGGCGAGCCGCGCGTAGAGCGAAACACCCTCCTCGTCGATCCGCGAGCCGGTGCGCTCCAGCATCGACAGGATCGCCTCCCGGTCGAATCGCCTGGCAAGCAGCCGCGGCACGACCGGCATCCTCGCCAGCACGCGCGCCAGCGGCGAGAAGATCTGCCCCGGGAAGCCGCGCAGCGGCAGCAAGGCGGCGTTGACGCCGACGATCAGCCGCGGCGCGATGTGACCGTCGAGCGTCATGCGCACGGCGATCGCCGCCCCGGCGGAGTGCCCGAGGACGACCGCGGGCGCCGGCATCTCGCGCAGCAGCGAGCGCAGCGCCCAGCCCATGCCGCGCAGCGACAGGAACTCGCGCGACGTCGCCCTCGTGAAGCCGTGCCCCGGCAGATCGGGCGCGATCAGGTGAAAGCGCGTCGCGAGCAGCGGTGCGAGGCCGCGCCAGGAATGCGTGCTCGCCCCCGTGCCGTGCAGGAGAAGGAGCGCGGGTCCGTCGCCCATCTCCTGCAGGTGCCAGTCCATCGAGGCGGCGCGGACGAAGCGGCTGGCGGCGCGGTTCGGCCAATCCCGTCCGTCGCGGTCCCAGTCGAGCCCGTCTCCGCTCGCTGCGCCGGCCGGCAGAGATCGACCGGCAGTCGCGCCGGACCTGTCATCGTGAACACCGAGGGCGAGGCCGGTAGGCATCGTCGAACAATCCCCACGCGCAGGCGAGCACCGCCTGCTTGCCCGAGAACGTCCGCACACATTGACACACTAGCTTGTCATTTTCCATTGACATCTTGCGCCACGGGAGCTGCCGGTCCGGGAGCGGGTTCGAGAAACGCCGCATAGGCGGCGAGAAAGTCGTCGAGCACCTCGAACTGAGGAAGCGCGCCGGTCGGAAACTCCGTCACCGTCCAGTTCGGGCGCCCCGCGAAGTGGGCCGCGTAGGAGTAGTCCTGAAAATCGCCCTTGACGCCGTGCGCGAGCCAGACCGGCATCGTCAGCGCCTCGTAGACGCGGGTGATGTCGAGGCTGAAGAGATAGCCCGAGACGAAATAATAGGGCGCGAAGCGGGCTCCCGGCTGGTGCGTGGTGCGGTAGTCGTACTCGAACAGGCCCTCGTCGATGTTCTTGGAGCCCCAGGTCTTCTCGAGGAAGAAGCGGATGCTCGGCCGGCTCGTCAGCAGCGAGAAGAAGCCGCGGTCCCAGAGCGGAAAGCGCAGCGTCTTGTAGAAGGCGGGCTTCGCCCGGGTCGTCCCCGGCGGCTCGAGGTAGGGGGCCCGCTTGTCGAAGCCGGTCGGGCTGACGAGCGCCAGGCTCCGATAGTCGTCCGGCCACTCGCTCGCCGCCCGGGCGAGGAACTCGGAGGACAGCGACAGCGCGAGCGCGTCGACGGCGGCGCCAGCGCATTCCTGGCGGACGAGCGCTGCGAGGCTTTGGATCGCGCCGACCATGAGATCCGGCGTGTAGGGGCGGTCGGACCGCTCGGAGAAGCCGAAGCCCGGCAGGTCGATCGCGTAGACGCGCCGGCTCGCCCGCATGCGCTCGTAGATCGGCCGCACCTCGTAGGCCGAGCCGGCGGCGTTGATGCTGTGCACGAGCAGCATCGGCGGTCGGACCGTGCCGATGCCGGCGCTGTAGAAGGCCACTCGGCCGCTCGGGGTGTCGATCTCCCGGCGCTCGCCGGAGACGGCGTTCGGCAGATCGTTCGTCTCGGTCGCCATGCAGGAGCCTCGCCCTCGGAGCCGCCGGCGACAACGCGCGCGGCGGGCGATCGGTTGCCGCTATCCGCCCGCCGGCGCGGCGCGCACCGCCCGGG
>JAEZCD010000290.1 GCA_023430145.1 Pseudomonadota bacterium | reverse complement strand
CGACGCGGGCGATCCCGAGCGCGCCGGCGGTCCCGCCCGCCGCCGCCACGCGCGACGGCAAGCACGCCATCACCTTCGTCGCCCGCTTCGGCGAGGCGGGCGCGGAGATCGGCTCCGGCCTGCAATGGCGGGTGTTCCATGCCGAGGCCGATGCCAACGGCAACCTGCCGCTCGCCGCCGACTCCAAGGAGGCGCGGCCGACCTTCCGCCTCAATCCCGGCACCTATGTGTGGCACGTCACCTACGGCCTCGCCACGCGGTCGCACCATTTCGAGGTCCGCCAGGAGGACGCGGTCGAGCAGGTCGTCATCCGCGCCGGCGCGCTGCGCTTCAAAGGCCTCGTCGGCGACAATCCGATCGGCGCCGACAAGCTGCGCTTCAAGCTGACGGCGACCGATGGCGGCGTCGAGCGGGCGATCCACCACGACATCAAGCCTGGCACGTTGCTGCGGCTCGACGAGGGCACCTATCACGTCGTCTCCTCGTTCGGCGACGCCAATGCGGTGCTCGAGGTCGACGTCCGCGTGCAGGCCGGCCGGCTCGTCGAGGCGACGGTGCATCACAAGGCGGCCGCGGTGCGGCTGAAGCTCGTGCGGCAGCCGAACGGCGACGCCCTCGCCAACACCTCCTGGACCGTCCTCACGCCCGGCGGCGACGTGGTGCGCGAATCGATTGGCGCCTTCCCGAGCCTGGTACTGGCCGAAGGCAGCTACACCGCCATCGCCCGCAACGACGGCCAGAGCTTTTCCCGCGACTTCGAGGTGAAGGCCGGCGAGGACGTGGATCTCGAGCTGCTGCGGCCGTGAGCCTCTTCCCTCTCCCACAGGGAGAGGGTGCCGCCGAAGGCGGCGGGTGAGGGGTTACCGAGCTTCAGGACGGGCGCCGGCCCCCCTCATCCGGCCGCTTCGCCGAGCCTCAGAACGATCGCCGTACCCCTGATCCGGCCGCTTCGCGGCCACCTTCTCCCCCTGGGAGAAGGAAAGAGGAGCGCATCACCCCGCCGCCCGCTTCAAATCCGGCGGCAGCGCCTCTTCCGCCAGCATCGCAACCGCCTCGTCGAGGCCGAGCGAGGTCTGCTGCTGCGAGCCGAGCCGCCGGAGCGAGACGGTGCGGTTCTCGGCCTCCTTCTTGCCCACCACGGCGATCACCGGGATTTTCGCAAGGCTGTGCTCGCGCACCTTGTAGTTGACCTTCTCGTTGCGCAGATCGCCCTCCGCGCGCATCCCGGCCTTCTCGAGTGCAGCCAGCACCTCACGCGCGTAGTCGTCTGCTTCCGAGGTGATGGTGGCGACCACCACCTGCACCGGCGCCAGCCACAGCGGGAACAGGCCGGCGTAATGCTCGATCAAAATGCCGGTGAAGCGCTCCATCGAGCCGAATATGGCGCGATGGATCATCACCGGCGGGTGCTTCTCGCCGTCCGCGCCGATGTAGAACGCGCCGAACCGCTCCGGCAGGTTGAAGTCGACCTGCAGCGTGCCGCACTGCCAGTCGCGGCCGATCGCGTCGCGCAGCACGTATTCGAACTTCGGCCCGTAGAACGCGCCCTCGCCCGGATTGATCGAGGTCTTCACCCGGTCGCCGTAGCGGCGTTTGATCTCCTCCAGCGCGTCGCCCAGCACGCCCTCGGCGCGGTCCCACAGCGCATCCGAGCCGACCCGCTTCTCCGGCCGGGTGGAGAGCTTGATGACGATCTCGTCGAAGCCGAAATCGGCATACATCGCGAGGATGAGCTCGTTCATCATCAGGCACTCGGCCATGAACTGCTCGTCGGTGCAGAAGACGTGCGCGTCGTCCTGGGTGAAGGCGCGCACGCGCATCAGCCCGAGCAGCGCGCCGGACGGCTCGTAGCGGTGCACGATGCCGAACTCGCCGAGCCGCAGAGGCAGGTCGCGATAGGACTTCAGCCCGTGCTTGAACACCTGCACATGGCCCGGGCAGTTCATCGGCTTGATGGCGAAGACTCGCTCGTCCTCGGTCTCGGTGACGAACATGTTCTCCCGGTACCAGTCCCAGTGGCCCGAGGTCTGCCAGAGAGTGTGGTCGAGGATCTGCGGGGTGTTGATCTCGACGAATCCCTTCTCGGCAGTGCGCCGGCGCGAATAGGCAGTCAGCACCTGGAACAGCGTCCAGCCCTTCGGGTGCCAGAAGACGCTGCCCGGCCCCTCCTCCTGGAAGTGGAACAGGTCCATCTCGCGGCCGAGCTTGCGATGGTCGCGCCGCTCGGCCTCCTCGATGCGCTTGAGGTAGGCGGAAAGGTCGGCCTCGGTGACGAAGGCGGTGCCGTAGATGCGCTGCAGCTGCGGATTGTTGGCATCGCCGCGCCAATAGGCGCCGGCCACCTTCATCAGCTTGAAGGCGTTGCCGACCTTGCCAGTCGAGGTCATGTGCGGGCCGCGGCAGAGGTCGAGCCAGTCGCCCTGCCGGTAGATCTTCAGCTCCTGATCCTCGGGGATGGCGTCGACCAGCTCGACCTTGAACAGCTCGCCCTTGTCGCGGAAGAAGCGCTTGGCCTCGTCGCGGCTCCAGACCTCCTTGGTGAACGGCCGGTCGCGGGCGATGATGCGGCGCATCTCGGCCTCGATCGCCTCGAGGTCCTCGGTCGAGAACGGCGCGTTGCGGAAGAAGTCGTAATAGAAGCCGTTCTCGATCACGGGGCCGATCGTGACCTGGGTGCCGGGGAACAGGCTCTGCACCGCTTCGGCCAGCACGTGCGCGGCATCGTGCCGGATCAGCTCCAGCGCCCGCTCGTCCTCGCGCGTCAGGAACTCGATCTTGGCGTCGGCCTCGATCGGGTCCGACAGGTCGCGGACGGTGCCGTCGAGCGCCATGGCGACGCTGCGCTTCTGCAGGGACTTTGCGATCGAGCCGGCGATCTCGGCGCCCGTGGTGCCGCGGGGGAACGCGCGGGTGGCGCCGTCCGGGAAGGTGATCTTCACCTCGGCGGCAGGGGATTCGGCGATGGCGTGCTGGGTCATGGAAAAGTCTCCGCTCACTCTCTGCCAACCACGCAGGTAAGCGATGTCTACGGGATGCTGCGGCCGGTCGCCGCCGCGGGCCTTGTCGCGCGCACGCGTTCCGGCGTCAATGTCGGAACACTGCGAGGGGATATCCAGCGCCTTCCAAACATCCGCCGGGTGACGCGATGACGGAGCAGAGCGAACGCCGCGAGCAGATCAAGCTGATACTCGAATACGTGAAGGTAGCCATCTCGCTGATTGGCGTCGCGGGCCTTTTCTTCGTCGCCATGCAATGGCGGACGAGCAATCGCGTCGCCGACGAAACGGCGCGCATCAATGACCTCAACGCCTACCGGGCGATGACCGCCGAGTGGAGCCAGCACCTGAGGGCCTTCGTTGACCGGCCGGAGCTGCGGCCCTATTTCGCGGACGGCAAGCCGCTCGAACCCGGCGATCCGAACCGCAACCTCGTGCTCGCGCTCGCCGACATGCGCCTCGACGTGATGGACGCCGTTCTCACCTATGCCAGCGGCACGCGGTTCCGGCACAATGTAGAGCCGTGGCGAAACACCTTCGCCGATGCCTTCCGGAACAGCCCGGCCCTCTGCGCGCGGCAAACAGAGACGAAGAGCTTCTACGGCCTCGTCAACACTGTCGCAACGGCCGCCTGCCCTCAGCCGCGCTGAGCGTCTTCGGCCCGGAACCTCTGCGGCACCGGATCGAAGCCCGAGCCGCCCCAGGGATGGCAGCGGCAGATCCGCTTGGCGGCGAGCCAGGAGCCGGCGATGGCACCATGCCGGCCGATCGCCTCGTCGGCGTATTCCGAGCAGGTCGGCAGGAAGCGGCAGCGCCGCCCCATCACCGCCGACAGCGTGTAGCGGTAGAGTTTTATCGGCAGCCGCAAGAGGCTCGCCGCGGGGGCCCGGAAGGAGAGCGGCGGCATGTCGCTCATTCGGCCGGCACCCGCGCGCGCTCGATCTGGCCGATCGCGTCCACCACCGCGTCGAAGGTCAGCATCACCGACGCATGCCGCGCCTTGTAGTCGCGCACCGGCTCCAGCACGGCGAGATCGGACCATTTGCCGCCCGGCGCCGGGCCCCAGTCCTTGAGCATGCCCTGCATCGTCTCGCGCACCTGCCGCAACTCGTCCGCGGTCGAGCCGACTATGTTGCGGGCCATGATCGAGGACGAGGCCTGGCCGAGCGCGCAGGCCTTGACGTCGTGCGCGAAGTCGGTGACGACGTCGCCGTCCATCGACAGATCGACGGTGACGGTCGAGCCGCAGAGCTTGGAGTGCGCCGTCGCCGTCGCGTCGGGCGCCGGAAGCCGGCCGATCCGCGGGATCTCGCCGGCGAGCTGTAGGATGCGACGGTTGTAAATGTCATCGAGCATGGCTGTCCGTCACCCGGCGGGGTTCGTCTACGCCGGCCATCGCCTATATATGACCGGCTGGCTCGCCGCGACAGGAGCCGGCTCGTCGGTCCGCGCAGGCGGGCGGGAGCTTTTATGACAGACGCAGTCCGAAAGCCGAGCGCGACCATCCACCCCCATCCGGCGGCTTCGCGCCCCTCGCGCGAGGAAGCCGAGGCGGCCGTGCGGACCCTGATCGCCTGGGCCGGCGACGATCCGACGCGGCAGGGCGTCGCCTCGACCCCGGGCCGCGTGCTCGACGCCTATGGCGAGCTCTTCGCCGGCTACCGCGAGGACCCGGCGAAGTTCCTCGAGAAGATCTTCGAGGAGACCGCGGGCTACGACGACCTCGTGCTCGTCCGCGCCATCCCCTTCGCCTCGCACTGCGAGCACCACATGCTGCCAATGCGCGGCCAGGCGCATATCGCCTATTTCCCCAACCGGGGCGTCGTCGGCCTGTCGAAGCTGGCGCGCGTCGTCGACGCCTTCGCCCGCCGCCTGCAGACGCAGGAGCGGCTGACCGCACAGATCGCCGACGCGATCCAGACCGCCCTGCAGCCGAAGGGTGTCGCCGTGCTGGTCGAAGCCGAGCACATGTGCATGACGATGCGCGGCGTGCAGAAGCCGGGCGCCTCGACGGTAACGATGCGCTTCACCGGCGTCTTCCAGGACGATCCGGCCGAGCAGGCGCGCTTCCTCACCCTCGTCCGCGCGCCGGAACGCCCCTGAGCCGATGGCCGCTGCCGAGGAGACGACCGAGCTCACGCCGAAGTTCGATCGCGACGGGCTCTTGACGGCGGTCGCGGTGGATGCCGTCACCGGCGCGGTTCTGATGGTCGCGCACATGAACGCCGAGGCGCTGGCGCGGACGATCCAGACCCGCGAAGCGCATTACTGGTCGCGCTCGCGCGGCGAGCTGTGGCGCAAGGGCGCCACCAGCGGGCAGACGCAGGCGGTCGAGGAGCTCCTGATCGACTGCGACCAGGACGCGCTCGTGCTGAGAGTGCGGGTCGGCGGCGACGGCGGCGCCTGCCATACGGGTCGCAGGTCCTGCTTCTACCGGAGAATCCCGCTCGGCGCCGCCCCGGCGGAGGGCCGCCGGCTCGTATTCACGAACGAATAGGGGCGGCGAAAAGGGGCTCCGCTCATCCCCGGAAAGCGGGGATCCAGGAGCCGGTTTCTGCTGGGTCCCCGCTTTCGCGGGGACGAGCGGCTGCGCTGGGAGTCCCGCCCCTCCGCGCCGGCCTCACGCCGTCGCGATATAATCCCGCATCGCCGAGGCGTCGGCCTCGATCTCGGCGAGGCGGTGCTTCACCACGTCGCCGATCGACAGGATGCCGGCGAGCCTGCCGTGCTCGAGGATCGGCACGTGCCGGAACTTTCCGTGCGTCATGCGCTCCATGACCTCGTTGACGGTCGAGGCCGGCGTCGCCGTCTCGACCTTCCGCGTCATGTGCGCCGATGCGGCATCGCCGAGCGCGCCGCCGCCGGCCTTCGCCACCGCCTTGACGATGTCACGCTCCGATAGGATGCCGGCGATCGCTCCCTCGCCGGTGGTCACGATCACGGCGCCGATGCCGCGGTCGGTCAGCACCCTCGCCACCTCTTCGAGCGTCTCGTCCGGTCCGACCGTGACGACGTCCCTCCCCTTGCGGGCCAGTATCATCGAGACTGTCATCGCCCCTCCTCCCGCCGCGCCTTCTCGTACGCGGCGCGTTTGACGGCGTTGCTCCGCGCCGCGGGCCTCCCGCGGCACTGCATGGCCGATCATGGCCTCCGAGCGGCCCCGGGAGCAAGCCGCGGGGCGGGCGGGATCGGATCGAACAGGCGGAAGCCGACGAGGCCGAACAGGAAGCCGCCGACATGCGCCTCCCAGGCGATGTCCGCCTCCTCGGCGCCGGGAATGGTGGCGCCGCCGAGGCCGAACAAGAGGTTCAGCCCGAACCAGACGAGCAGGAAGATCATCACCTGCGGCTGCCGCAGGGCCTCGAGGAGACCCTCGGCCGGAGCCTGGAAGGCGGCCCGCCCCTGGCCGCGGATGGCGCCGAGCGGCCCGCCGTCGCGGAAGGCGAAGCGGATCGCCGCCGCCATCTGGCCCGAGATCGCCGCCGAGGCGCCGATCATCGGCACCAGCTCGCCCTCGTGCATGAACAGATGCAGCCCGGCCCCGGCGGCGGCCGCTGCCGCCGAGAAGAGGAGGAAGCGCGCCGTGCCGAAGCGCCAGGCGACGGCACTGCCGAAGGCGGCGAGCCAGAGGCAGTTGACCGCGAGATGGGTGATATCGCCGTGCAGCAGCGCGTAGCTGACGAAGGTCCAGACGTCGGCCGCGGCGCCGCCCGGCAGCACGCCCGCATACTCCGTCCCGTAGCGGGCCGGGATGAAGGCGAAGTACAGCAGAACCTCGACGTCGGTCTCCGCCGACAGGAGCAGCACGCGCACCGCGTGGATCCCGGCCAGCACCAGGAGCGAGCCGAGCACGACGCCCGGGAGGTTGAACGCGGGTTCCCGCGTCGGGCGCGGCCTGTAGGGATCACTCACCCCGCCTAGCTGGGGGATCGGCGCGCCGAAGACAAGCGCAAAAGTGCCCCGGGGGGCCGGCCGCCTCGTCATTGCGAGCGCAGCGAAGCAATCCAGGTTCTCCTCCGGCGCCCGTCTCCCCTCGCGACTTAACTCTCTCCCTCATTGCCGGGCTTGTCCCGCAATCCAGCCTTCTCTTCGGCCCTAGAGACTGGATTGCCGGGACGAGCCCGGCAATGAGGAGGAGATGGGATAGGGCTACGAGCGAGTTTCGTCCACCCGGGTCCGCCAAAGGCCGGTGCCGAACTCGCAATGGCACCCTGCGATGGCACGCGCGCTGCAGCCTCCGCCCGGAAAGAGGGCGGCGCTCGCCGGACGTCCCATCGCGGGACGGCGGCTGCGCCGGGAGAAGACGCTTGAAGCATCCGGCGAGCCGGGAACTGCATGCCTATTGGGACCGCCTGCGCGGGGCACGGGCGGCGCCCGACCAATCGCGCGTCGATCCGGTGGCGCTGTCGGGCGTGCTCGGCAGCCTCTTCGTGATCGATGCCGTCATCGAGCGCGGCCTGCCGTTCCAGCTCGCGGGCACGCGGGTCTGCGACCTGTTCGGCCGCGAGCTGCGCGAGCGGCCGCTGCTGGAGCTGTTCGCCGAAGCAGATCGCCGCTCCATCCGGGACATGGTGGCGGCGGTGGTCGACGACGCCGCGGTCGCCATCGCCGGGGTCGAGGCGGCGACCGAGAAGGTCGAGGGCCGGATCGAGGCCGAGATCTTGCTGCTGCCGCTGCGGCGCGAGGGGCCGGCGCACCGCCGCCTGATCGGCTCGCTCGGCATTCTCGAGGGCGGAGCGCTCGCCGAGATGACGTTCGTGCGCGAGCTGTCGCTGCGGTCGCTGCGCATCCTGTGGCCGAGCGGCCGGCGCAGCGATTTCGAGCGCGGCCCCGAGACGGCGACCGCTCCGGCGGCCGGCGCGGCGCCCCGTGCGTCCTGGCTGCGCGTGCTCGAGGGCGGGCTCGGCCGTACCCTCGCACGCGCGCAAAAGCTAACGAGCCGTTAACCGCCGACACCTTAGGCTTGGCGGATCGGGCGCCCGCCTACCCGCGCGCGCAGCACGCTACCCCGGATCGAGATGCTGCCGTCGCCGCGCCCGCTCATGGACATGCGCCGCCGTCATCAGCGCGTCAAAGTCGCGCTGCTCGGGCGCTACATGCTCGCCTCGACGCGCCAGGAATATCCCTGCCAGACGATCGACATGTCGCCCGGCGGCGTGCGGCTCCTCGCACCGGTGCTCGGCCAGGCGCAGGAGCGCGTCGTCGCCTATCTCGACCAGATCGGCCGCATCGAGGGCACCATCGTCCGCCACGTGCCGCACGGCTTCGCGATGACGATCGCGGCGACCGCGCGCAAGCGCGACAAGCTCGCCGCGCAGCTCACCTGGCTCGCCAATCGGCACATTCTCGGCCTCGCCGACGAGCGCCGCTACGACCGGATCGTGCCGCGCAACGCGCGCACCGACCTCGTGCTGCCGGACGGCAAGAGCCATCCGTGCCGCGTGCTCGACATCTCCCTCATCGGCGCCAGCATCGAGGTCGAGCTGCAGCCGCCGGTCGGCACGCCCATCCTGCTCGGCCGCACGCAGGCCAAGGTGGCGCGTCACATCGACGGCGGCATCGCCATCGAGTTCACGCGCGTCCAGGAGATCGACCAGCTCGAGGAAGGCTTCGACTGAGATTTCCGCTCGTTACCCGCCGACCCGTCCGCAGTCCCCCTTCGCGACTCGGTCGATAATCCTCCATCGCCGCGTCTTTTCTCCCCCTCCGCTCGTCAGCCTGCGCGAAAGCGCAGGATCCATCTACCCGCGCATGCCACGTAGGAAGTTGGATCCTGCGCTTTCGCGCAGGATGACGATCGAGCTGCGCTTTCGCGCAGGATGACGGGAAGGCGCGCTCTCGCACCGGGCGAGACGAACCGCCGCCTCGCGCCCGGATAACCTGTCACGCCGCCGCCGGAAAAGACCCGTCGAGGTGAATCACTCGACAACAAGCATGGTTTCCGATCTTTGAATCAAATGCGCACAATCTGACTGCGCTACTTAGATCGATCTCAAAGTACTTGTGGGACATTACAGCTCTGGGGACTGGGGAGCACGTAATGTTCAAGACGATACTTAGGGCAACATGCGTCATCGGCTCGATGCTGGCAAGCGCAATAGTCCAGGCACCGGCCACGGCGCAGGAGCTCGCCGCCGCTTCGTCGATGACGGTGATCGGCGCCGCACGGCCGCCGGTCGGCTACGTCCAGTTCTGCAGATCCTTTCCGCGCGATTGCGCCGTGGCCGCCGCGGCGCCCGAGCCGGTCAAGCTGACGCGCCGTTCCTTGCGCGAGCTCGACCGTGTCAACCGGCTGCTGAACACGCGCATCGCGCCGAAGACCGACCAGGAGCTCTACGGCAAGGCCGAGCACTGGACCTATCCGGGCGAGGCCGGCGACTGCGAGGACTACGTGCTCGCCAAGCGCAAGCTCCTGATGGAGGCCGGCTTCCCCCGGCAGGCGCTGCTGATCACCGTGGTGCGCGACCAGAAGGGCGACGGCCACGCGGTGCTGACGGTCGTCACCGATCGCGGCGACCTCGTGCTCGACAACCAGCGCGACGACATCCTGCCCTGGGACCGCACCGAATACCGCTACGTCAAGCGGCAGTCCGAGCGCGACCCGAACGCCTGGGTGATGGTCGGCGAGACGCCCTCCTCGATCGGCGTGGCGACCGCGCAGTGAGCTGACATTCGCGGGGTCCGGAAACCGTCCCCCCTCCCCCGTCCCCACGGACCGGGCTTCGCGAACGGGCCGGCCTCGAAAGAGGCC
>JAEZCD010000249.1 GCA_023430145.1 Pseudomonadota bacterium | reverse complement strand
GCGGGCTGCTGCGCATGCGAGGGCGCGGTGCCCCCGGCGAGCGCGGCGGCGGCGAGGACGAGGGCGGACAGAAGCGCAGGCGCACGGAAACGGCGCCCGCCGCGGCGCGGCGTGGCGAGAGCGGATTTGCCCAGCATGTGATTCCCCGAGAGTTCGGTTGCCCCTTGCTGCTAGGCTCGGGCGCCATTCCGGCGGGCGTTGGCCGGGATTGTGGCGTGCGCGGCCAAGCTAGGCGGCAACATCGTGGCGGTGTGAGCCGCCTTGGTGGAGCTTCGCCGCTGAACCGCGGGTGAAGCGGAAGCTCAGCCGCGGTTCAGCCATGCGCGGGTCTGTTGGAGGGTTTGCGCCCACTGTCGACGTGGGGTGTCCCAGGATCTCGGCTCATGCCCGCGAGGGCGGGCTTCGAGTTTGTCTTTGCACAGCAAGGACTGGATCCCCACCTTCGCGGGGAGCGGAGAACCGACGTAGCCGCGCTACGGCTCGCCGAAAGACGCACCGCAACCGCCAACTCTGCCGTTGACACGCTTTCGTGTTGCTCGGACGATCGTTTCGACGCGCCGAGCACTTCTGGATCGGTCCCGCAGCTCCACCCCGCCGGATTCCGATCGCTTCCGCCGCGTCTCGGGGAGGGTGGAGGGGGCACACATGGCCAGTCACGGGACGTCGGAGGCCGGCGGCACGCCGGCGGGCGTACGCTACGAGCAGGTCGACATCATCTACTTCGAAAGGCGCGGCCTGGTTCGCTATGCCGGTGTCGCCTCGTTGTGGGCGCTCGGCGTCGGTGCCGTCATCTCCGGTCATTTCTCCGGCTGGAATCTCGGCATCGGCGTCGGCGGCTGGGGCGGCATGCTGATCGCCGCCATCCTCATCGCCATCATGTATCTCGGCCTCGTCTTCTGCATCGCCGAGATGTCGCCGGCGCTGCCGCACACCGGCGCCGCATATTCCTTCGCCCGAAGCGCGATGGGGCCTTGGGGAGGCTTCATCACGGGGCTCTGCGAGAACGTCGAATACGTCATCACGCCGGCCGTCGTCGTCTTCTTCATCGGCTCCTACCTGCAGGGCATCTTCGGCACGCCGCTCGAGTTTCAACCGGTCTTCTGGGTGTTCGGCTATGTCGTCTTCGTCGGCCTGAACGTTGCCGGCGTCGAGCTGTCGTTCAAGGTCACCCTGGTCGTCACGCTGCTCGCGCTCGCCTGCCTCGTCGCCTTCTGGGTCAGCGCCTTCCCGGTGATGGACTTCTCGCGCTGGGCGCTGAACATCGGCCCGGACGGCGTGCAGCTGCCGGAGGGCAACGGCCCCTTCCTGCCGACGGGGCTCTGGGGGGCGTTCGCGGCGCTGCCCTTCGCGGTCTGGCTGTTCCTCGCCATCGAGCAGCTGCCGCTCGCCGCCGAGGAATCGATCGATCCCAAGCGCGACATGCCGAAGGGAATCATCCTCGGCATGTTCACGCTGATGATCTCCGCCTTCATGATCCTCTGGCTGAACGCGAGCGTGCCGATCGAGAAGTCGGTGACGACGAACGGGGTGACGGAGGTCCAGCAGGGCGCCTATGCGCTCGGCAAGTCGGCCGAGCCGCTGCTCGACGGCTTCCGCGCCATTTATGGCGAGGGCATCGCCGCCTTCCTGGCCCTGATCGCCGTCATCGGCCTCATCGCCAGCTTCCACACCATCATCTATGCGCAGGGCCGGCAGATCTACTCGCTGTCGCGGGCCGGCTATTTTCCGCGCTGGCTCTCCGTCACGCACGGCACGCGCAAGACGCCGCACGTCGCCATGATCGCCGGCGCCGTGGTCGGCTTCGCCGTGATGCTGGTGGTGTTCTTCGCCTGGGGCGCGGAGGCCGGCGGCGCCTTCATCGGCGCGACGCTGCTCAACATGGCCGTGTTCGGCGCCATGCTGTCCTACTTCCTGCAGGCGGTGTCGTTCATCCTGCTGCGGCGGAACCTGCCGCATATCGAGCGGCCCTATGTCAGCCCGCTCGGCATACCGGGCGCTGTGGCGACGATCGTCATCGCGCTGGTGACCATAATCTTCCAGCTGCTCGATCCGGTCTATCGGCAGGGGGTGTTCGGCGTCGCAATCTGGTTCGCGGTCGGTATCGTCTACTTCGCCGCCATCGGCCGCAACAAGCTCGTCCTGTCGCCGGAGGAGGAGTTCGCGCTCTCCGGCGGCCGCACGGAATACCGTAGTCACTGATCCGATCCGGCCGGCCCTTGCGGCCGGCCGGCTTCGGCCCCAGCCTGTCGGCGAAAGCCTCCAACGAACGACCGAGCACGGAGCGCCCATGAGGCCGGGTGAGATCAAGACCGTCGCCGATGCGCGCGCCATCGTCGAGGGCAGGGGACTCGACCACGTGAAGGTCGCCGTCACCGACATCGACGGCGTCCTGCGCGGCAAATACATGGCGCGCGAAAAGTTCTTCTCGGCCCTCGAGAAGGGATTCGGCTTCTGCGACGTCGTGCTCGGCTGGGACTCGAACGACCAGCTCTACGACAACACGCGCTTCACCGGCTGGCACACCGCCTATCCGGATGCGACCGTTCGCATTCTGCCCGAGACCTGCCGCCCCGTGCCGACCGAAGGCGACATGCTGCTTTTCCTCGCCGAGTTCACGGGACCGGCCGAGGCGGTCTGCCCGCGCGGCACGCTGCGCCGGGCGCTCGCCCGCGCCGCCGACATGGGGTTCGGGGTGACGGCCGCGGCCGAGTTCGAGTTCTTCCTGTTCGAGGAGACGCCGCACTCGCTCAGGGAGAAGAATTATCGCGCGCTGAAGACGATCACGCCGGGCTTCTTCGGCTACTCCGTGCTGCGCTCCTCCGTGCACGCGGAGTTTTATGCCGATCTCCTGAAACTCTGCGGCGACATGCTGATCCCGATCGAGGGACTGCACACCGAGACCGGGCCGGGCGTGCTCGAGGCCGCGATCGAGTACTCCGACGCGCTGGAGGCCGCCGATCGCGCGGCGCTGTTCAAGACCTTCACGAAAGTGCTCGCCGAGCGGCGCGGCTGGATTGCCACCTTCATGGCGAAATGGTCGCGCGACTGGCCGGGCCAGTCGGGCCATCTGCATGTCTCGCTGACCCGCGACGGCGCGCCTGTCTTCCACGACGCGGGCGAGCCGAACGGCATGTCGGACACCATGCGCTGGTTCGTGGGCGGGCAGCAGGCGCTGATGCCCGAGCTGCTCTCGATGGTCGCCTCGACGGTGAACTCCTATACGCGCCTCATCCCAGGCTTCTGGGCGCCGACCGACGCCACCTGGGGAATCGAGAACCGCACCTGCGCGCTGCGCGTCATCCCCGGCTCGCCGAAGAGCCAGCGGGTCGAGTACCGGCTCGCGGCGGCCGACATCAACCCGTACATCGCGCTCGCCGCCGCGATCGGCTCCGGGCTCTGGGGCGTCGAGCACCGCATCGAGCCCGACCCCCCGGTCGTCGGCAATGCCTATGCCGTGCAGCACCCGGCGGAGCGCGCCCTGCCGCGCTCGCTCGGCGAGGCGGCGGCGCGGCTGCAGGCGTCCGAGGCGGCAAAGGCCTTGTTCGGCGAGGATTTCGTCGAGCACTACGCGGCGACGCGCGACTGGGAGGAGCGCGAGTTCCGCAAGGCGATCACCGACTGGGAGCTGCAGCGCTATTTCGAGATTATTTGACGCCGCCATTCGGGCCCGGTGCTGCCGCGCCGGCTCGGAACGACGTTCGTCATGAACTCCTCGTCGTCCTCCGCGAAGGCGGAGGACCCAGGCTTCTCTGGAGGATTCAGAAGGGCTGGATCCTCCGCCTTCGCGGAGGATGACGACCGCGTGTTCTCGATCTCCCGCAAGATGCCCCGCTTGTCCGGTTCGAAACGGCCGGGACCTCGCGATCCCGGCCGTCTCTCTTTCGAGCCGTGGCGACGGAGAAAACCTATCGCACGATGTCGAATCGGTCGGCGTTCATCACCTTCACCCAGGCCTTGACGAAGTCCTTCACGAACTTCTCCTGAGAGTCGGCGCAGGCATAGACCTCGGCGAGCGCCCGCAGCTGCGAGTGCGAGCCGAAGATCAGGTCGACGCGGGTGCCGGTCCACTTCAGGGCGCCGCTCTCGCGGTCGAAGCCCTCGTAGACGCCCTCGGTCGCCGCCGGCCGCCAGCGCGTCGCCATGGTGAGCAGGTTGACGAAGAAGTCGTTCGTCAGCTGGCCGAGGCGGTGGGTGAGGACGCCGTGCCGGGAGTCGCCGGCATTGGCGCCGAGGACGCGGAGGCCGCCGACGAGCACCGTCATCTCCGGCGCCGTCAGCGTCAGCAGCTGCGCCCGGTCGACCAGGGCTTCCTCCGGCGCCATCAGATTGAGGCCCGGGCCGCGATAGTTGCGGAAGCCGTCATCGGTCGGCTCGAGCGCCTCGAAGGACTGCGCATCGGTTTGCGCGGGGGTCGCATCCGTGCGTCCGGGCGTGAAAGGCACCTGCACGGGCGTGCCGGCGTCCTTCGCCGCCTTCTCGACCGCCGCCGAGCCGCCGAGCACGATGAGATCGGCGAGCGAGACCTTCTTGTCGCCGGTCTGCGCGGCGTTGAAGGCCTGCTGGATGCCTTCCAGCACGCCGAGCACCTTGGCGAGCCGAGGCGGCTCGTTGACCGGCCAGTCCTTCTGCGGCGCGAGGCGGATGCGGGCGCCGTTGGCGCCGCCGCGCTTGTCGGAGCCGCGGAAGGTCGAGGCCGAGGCCCAGGCGACCGAGATGAGATCCTGCACCGACAGGCCCGAGGCCAGAATCTTCGCCTTCAGCTCCTCGATGTCGCGCTCGTCGACCAGCTCGTGGTGGACCGGCGGCACCGGGTCCTGCCAGATCAGCTCCTCCTTCGGTACCAGCGGGCCGAGGTAGCGCGTGATCGGCCCCATGTCGCGGTGGGTGAGCTTGAACCAGGCTCTGGCGAACGCGTCCGCGAACTCTTCGGGATGCTCGTAGAAGCGGCGCGAGATCTTCTCGTAGATCGGGTCGACGCGCAGCGACAGGTCGGTGGTGAGCATCGTCGCCGGCTTGCGCTTGTTCGGATCGAAGGCGTCCGGAACCGTCGTCGCGTCGCCCTTGACCCGCCACTGGAAAGCGCCGGCCGGGCTCTTCTCGAGCTCCCATTCGTTCTGGAACAGATTGTCGAAGAAGTGGTTGCTCCACTTCGTCGGCGTCTGCGTCCAGGTCACTTCCGGGCCGCCCGTGATGGTGTCGGCGCCGAAGCCCGAGCCGTATCGGCTCGTCCAGCCGAGGCCCTGGTCCTCGATATTGGCGCCCTCGGGCTCGGGACCGATCAGCGAGGGATCGCCGGCACCGTGGGTCTTGCCGAAGGTGTGGCCGCCGGCGATCAGGGCGACGGTCTCCTCGTCGTTCATCGCCATCCGGGCGAACGTCTCGCGGATGTCGCGCGCGGCGGCGAGCGGGTCGGGCTTGCCGTTCGGGCCCTCCGGATTGACGTAGATGAGGCCCATCTGCACGGCGCCGAGCGGTCTTTCGAGCTCGCGCTCGCCGCTGTAGCGCTCGTCGCCGAGCCAGGTTCCCTCCGGCCCCCAGTAGAGCTCCTCCGGCTCCCAGACGTCGGCTCTGCCGCCGGCGAAGCCGAAGGTCTTGAAGCCCATCGATTCGAGCGCGACGTTGCCGGTGAGGATCAGCAGGTCGGCCCAGGAGATTTTCCGGCCGTATTTCTGCTTGATCGGCCACAACAGTCGCCGCGCCTTGTCGAGATTGGCGTTGTCCGGCCAGCTGTTGAGCGGCGCGAAGCGCTGCTGTCCGGAGCCGGCGCCGCCGCGGCCGTCGGTGATGCGGTAGGTGCCGGCGCTGTGCCAGGCCATGCGGATGAAAAGCGGCCCGTAATGGCCGAAGTCGGCCGGCCACCATTCCTGCGAATCGGTCATCAATGCGCGCAGGTCGGCCATCACGGCGTCGAGATCGAGGGTCTTGAACTCCTCGGCGTAGTCGAACGCCTCGCCCATCGGGTCGGACTGCGGCGAGCGGGTGTGGAGAACCTGGACATTCAGCTGGTTCGGCCACCAGTCGCGGTTTCCGCGGGATTTGCGCCCGCCGCTGAACGGGCACTTGCCCGCGCTCTTCTCGTCAGCCTCGAGATCCATGACCTTCTCCGATCGTGCTCTGTTCTTCGCCTTGGCCCGGCCAAGCTTACTAGGCCCGGCATTCGTCCAGCGGATGACGGTGTCGCCGCTGCCCTCTCGCACCGGGCCGGCCACCGAACGCGCCCGCAAGATACGCTCTCTTTTGATCAGGTCTAATCGGATTGCCTAGCTTAGGCGATCAGTTTATCTTATCGCCATGCTGACGCTTCGACAGGTTCGCTATCTCTCGGCGCTGGCCGAGCACCGGCATTTCGGCCGGGCCGCGGATGCATGCTCGGTCACCCAGCCGGCACTGTCGATGCAGATCCGTGAGCTCGAGAGATTTCTCGGCGTGCAGCTCGTCGAGCGCCGGCCGGGCGAGGTCAGGCTGACGGAAATCGGCGTCGAAGTGGCGCAGCGCGGCGAGGCGGTGCTTACCGCGGCGCGCGATCTCGTCGATTTCGCCCGCCATCGCAGCCGGCCGCTCACGGGCCGCCTGGTCTTCGGCGTCATCCCCTCGCTCGCGCCTTACGTGCTGCCGCGCCTGCTGCCGGCGCTGCACCGCCGCTATCCGGAGCTGCGGGTCGAGTTGCGCGAGACGCTGACGAAGCCGCTCGTCGAGGAGCTGATGCGCGGCACGCTCGACGTGGTGCTGCTCGCGCTGCCGGTGGGGGAGGCGGAGCTCGAGACCCTGCGGCTGTTCGACGACCCCTTTCTGCTCGCCGTGCCGGCCGGCGAGCAGCGCCCCGGCGACGCGCCGGTGCTGGCGCGGGACATCGACCAGGAGCGGCTGATCCTGCTCGAGGAGGGCCATTGCCTGCGCGACCAGGCGCTCGCCTATTGCGGCGCGCTCCGGCGCGACGCCGGCATGGGGCTCGGCGCCACGAGTCTGGCCACCGTGATGCAGATGGTTGCCAACGGCTACGGCATCACGCTCGTGCCGCGCGTGGCCGTCGACGTCGACGTGCGCGACGAGCGCATCCGGCTCTTGCGCTTCGCCGATCCGGAGCCGACCCGCATCATCGGCCTCGCCTGGCGCCGCACCTCGCCCCGCAAGCAGGACTTTTCCGCGCTGGGGCAGCTGATCGTCGAGACGCTGGGGGGAGGGGCGGGGAGCTGAGGCGGAGCGTTCGTCGTCCTCTCACGCAGGCGCGTAGCGCCGCGAGGGAGCCGTCATTGCGCGTCCGGCTCCGGCCTTCGGCAGGCCCGGGTGGTGAAACGCGCGGTGCCTTCCCGGATGCCATGTGGGTCCCCTTCCCGCGCCTTCGGCGCGCC